>JBEIDW010000008.1:0-51216 GCA_040383265.1 Hyphomicrobiales bacterium | reverse complement strand
TTGCCGGAGCCGCCATGGGACTGGTTGATGGTGATGCTCTCGCCCGTCTTTGTCTTCCAGTCGGCAGCGAAGGCTTCGTTGACGTCCTTGTAGAACTCGCGGGTCGGGTCGTAGCTGACATTGAGAAGGGTGCGGTCTGCGAAGGCCTGCGTGGCCGCACCGGCGGTCAGCAAGAGGGATAGAGCGGCAGATCTCAGGATGAGGACGCGGCGGGTAAAAAACAGCATGGTGAGCTCCTGTTTATTGATAATTACTACATACTACACGGATTTAGTAGTGTATCAAGTGGAAATGTTCGTTTAACCGAACATTTTGTTCGGATCTCGTGAAATCAAAGGCTTGAGCAAGAAGATTTGGTCTGGCGATGCCGTGTTGCGCTAAGCGCTCGCCGGGATGCCCAGGTTCACCGCAGCCGAATAGTTCTGCCGCAGATAGGCGAGGAACTGGTCGCGGAACTGGCGGGTGTGGGCGTGCGCCAGTTGGTCCGCCCGGTCCGCGTCCCGCGCTCTGATAGCGGCGATCATCTCTTCATGCTCGTCGGTCAGCAGGTGGCCGTCCCGCGTTCGTTCGATGTAGTCGAAGTGCAGGTGGAGGATGCGGCGGCCCTCGTCGAGCAGTCTTTCATAAAAGCCCGCCAAGTAGGCATTCCTGCCGGCCCGAGCGATGGCCATGTGGAAGGCCTTGTTGGTGGCCGACATGGCGAGGTGGTCTTTTGACGCCACCGCTGCAACAAAGTCCTGTTGCGCTGCGGCGATGGCGGCAAGATCTGCGTCACTGCGGAGTTCGGCGGCAAGGCGGGTGTTCACCCGCTGGGCGATGTCCAGTGCATCCACATATTTCGGGAATTGGGTGATATCGACAGGGGCAACGATAGTGGTGCGGTTCTGGAGGTTCACCACCAGCCCATCCCCTGCCAGCCGGATCAGTGCCTCGCGGATCGGAGAGCGCGAGAAGCCGAAGCGGCGGGAGAGACTCATTTCATCCAGCAACTCGCCCGGCGCCAGCGTGAGCGAGAGGATTTCCTTGCGCAACGCCTCATAGACGCCCTTCCAGCCCGCCTCCTTGCCCGGTCCGGACCTCGCCGCTGTTTTCGCCACTCGACTGCTCCCGCTTGACTTTGTCGACATTTAGTCGACAATGTTATCAAAATCAAGGAGCCCAACATGAAACTCTCCGGCGTCATGCCCGCCCTCGTCACCCCCTTCGATGCCGAGGGCAATCTCGACTTCAAGGCCTTTGAAAAGCTTCTCACCCGCCTTCGCGTGGCGGGCGTCACCGGCTGGGTGCCGTGCGGATCGACGGGTGAATACAACTTCCTCAGCGATGCCGAGCGCGAGGAGGTTCTGAAATTCGTGAAGGACTTCGCCAAGCCCGGTGAAACGCTGATCGCTGGCACCAATGCGCCGCACACCAAGGGCGTCATCGCCAACACGAGGCGGGCCAAGGAGATCGGCTATGACGCGGTGCTGCTTTCCACGCCCTTCTATACCAAGCCCAGTCAGCAGGAACTGATTCGGCACTTCAATACCGTGCTGGATGCCGTTGACATCAACATCGTGCTTTACAGCTATCCCGCCAAGGATGGTGTCGAGCTCGAATGGGAAGCGCTCGATGCGCTGGCGGATCATCCGCGCGTCATCGGCATCAAGGAAAGCTCGGGCTCCCTGCAGCGCGCCATTGGCATTGCCACCCGTTACAAGAACCGGCTGCAACTCGTCTCAGGCTCGGATGATGCCGCGCTCGACTTCATGTTGTGGGGCGCTGACAGCTGGATCTGCGGCCCCGCCAACTGCATGGCCAAGGCCTGCTGCGATTTGGACCGCACCTTCCGCGCGGGCGACATCAGGAAGGCCAGGGATCAGATGGCGACGCTCTATACCGCGATGAACATCCTTGAATCCGGCAAGTTCGTTCAGAAGGTGAAGTATGGCTGCGAATTGCAGGGAACGCCCGCGGGCGAATGCCGCATGCCGCTGGGCCCGCTGACGGATGAGGAAAAGGCCGCCTTCCGCGCCGCGATGGAACCGATCCTGAACTGGACATAGCCCCATGACCACCGTCGTCATTGGCGCGGGCATCATTGGCACGACCCTAGCCTATGCGTTGCAGGCGCGCGGGCGCAATGTCGTGATGATCGAGAAGGACGCGCCCGGCAAGGGTGCCTCCTTTGGCAACATGGCCTCCATCGCCGTCACCGAATTCATGCCGGCATCACGGCCATCGGTGTGGAAGCAGATTCCCGGATGGATGCTGGACCCTGAAGGCCCGGTGCGTGTGAGGCCCGCCTACATGCCTAAGCTCGTCCCGTGGTTTCTGCGTTTCATCGCCGCCTCGCGTCCCTCAAAGCTTCGTGAACTGGAAGGGCAGGGCGCTGCTCTTTGCGGGCGCGTTTATGATGATCTTCTACCGCTTCTGAAGGAAACAGGTCTTGAAGGCGAGTTGTCTGAAGAGGGCTGTCTTTCTCTGTATACGGATGAAGCCGAGTTCAAGGCCGACCGCGAGCATATTGACATCCTAGAACGCTTTGGCTTTCCGCATGAGGTGATCGGGCGTCAGGCGATCAAGGCGCTGGAGCCGGAGATTTCTGACAAGATCGGAGTGGCCGTGCTGTTTCCGCAGAACCGCTCGATGCGCAATCCCTACCAGCTTGTCGTCAAGCTTGCGGAACGCTTCGTGGGGAAGGGTGGCAGGATCGAGACAGGCGACGTGATGGGCTTCGAGCGCAGCGAGCAGATCAGCGCCGTGCGGCTGAAGGATGGCTGCCGCATTGCCGCCGATGAAGTGGTGATCTGCGCGGGCGCGCAATCGGTGAGGCTGGCGAAGATGCTGGGTGAACCAATCCCGCTTGAAACCGAGCGCGGCTATCACACCCAGATCATGGCGCCGGGCATCTCGATGAAACATTCGATCATCTGGCCAGCCCGCGCCTTCATGGTCACGCCTACGGCGGGCGGCATTCGCGTCGGCGGCACGGTGGAAATGGCCGGACTCGACGCTCCGCCCGATTACCGCCGTTCAAAGGTGACGGTGCGGCGCGCGCAAGAGGCGCTGCCGAATTTGAAGTGCGAAGATTTCACCGAGTGGATGGGCCACCGGCCAGCCTTTCCGGACACGGTTCCCGTCATGTCTGGCTCGGTCAAGACCAAGGGCCTGTACTACGCCATGGGCCACGGGCATCTGGGGCTCACCTATGCCGCCACCAGTGCAAGGCTGATGGCCGACCTGATCACCGGCGCAACACCGCCCATCGACATGCGGCCTTATCGCGTCGATCGCTTCTGAAAGAGGACGCCCATGTGGAAGAACAGCCTCGAACTCCTTCTTGTTCATTGCCAGGGCGAGATCGGCAAGGTGATCATCGGTGGTACGCCCGAGATTCCGGGCGCGACCATTCTCGATAAGATGAACTACATCAATAATGTCGACGATAGCCTTCGCCGCTTCGTGACGTTCGAGCCGCGCGCGCATGTGGCGATGACGGTGAACCTGCTGCTGCCGCCCACACGGCCCGATGCCGATGCCGCCTTCATCGTGCTGCAGCCGGACAGGGCGCATCCAATGTCAGGCTCCAATTGCATCTGCGTTGTGACGGCGCTTCTTGAGACTGGTCGCGTGAAGATGGTGGAGCCGGAAACGCTGGTGAAGCTCGATACCGCCGCAGGCCTCATCACGGCGCGTGCCAGATGTACGGACGGCCGCTGCCTGTCGGTGAGCCTCGACAATGTTCCGGCCTTTGCGGTCGAGATTCAAACTCCGGTGAGGACGCCGAAATGGGGAACCATCAAGGCGGACATCGCCTTTGGTGGCGTCTTCTATGGCCTCGTCGATGTGGGGCAGGTGGGCCTTGCCATTACGCCGGACAAGGCCCGCGCGCTGGCCGAGGCGGGAATCGCAATCAAGGCCCTGCTGAAGGATCAGGTAAGCGTCAGCCACCCGGATATTCCGGGGCTTGACGAGATTGCTTACGTCATGTTTCGCGACCGCGACCCGGATGGCGCGGTGCGCACCTGCACCACACTGAAGCCGGGCCGGGTGGATCGTTCGCCATGTGGCACCGGCTCCTCCGCCAATCTTGCCGTGCTCCACGCTGGGGGACATGTGCAACCGGGGGATTATCGAATTTCGCGCTCCATCATCGGTGGCACGTTCAAGGCGGAAGTGATCGGTGAAACCACGGTTGGCAACCGCAAGGCCATACTGCCGCGCATCACGGGGCAAGCATGGATCTATGGCCGCGAGGAACTGCGCATGGATGCCGCGGACCCGTTCCCCATTGGCTTCGCACTGTCAGATACGTGGGGTCCGCAAGCGGGGGAGTTGGTCTAGATCATGAACCGGCCAATTGCCGGTTCCGACCTCGTGGACCGTCTGCTAGAACCCAAGTCTGAAGAGGCTTCGGCGGTGAAACATGGTGGCTGATTATCCACGTGACATGAAGGGTTATGGCCGGGCGATCCCCGATCCCAAATGGCCGGGCGGTGCCAATGTGGCGGTGCAGTTCGTGCTCAACTATGAGGAGGGCGGCGAGAACAACGTGCTCCATGGCGATGTCGCCTCCGAAGCCTTCCTGTCCGAAATCGTCGGTGCCCAGCCATGGGTTGGCCAGCGCCACTGGAACATGGAGTCGATCTATGAATATGGCGCGCGGGCCGGTTTCTGGCGGCTGTGGCGCATGTTCACTGAGCGGAGAGTCCCGCTTACCATCTATGGCGTCGCCCATGCGCTGATGCGCTCGCCGGAACAGGTGCAGGCGATGAAGGAAGCCGGCTGGGAAATCGCCAGCCATGGGCTCAAATGGGTCGAGCACAAGGACATGCCGGAAGAGGAGGAACGCTACCAGATTGCCGAGGCGATCCGCATTCACACGGATGTGACCGGTGAAAGGCCGCTTGGCTGGTACACCGGCCGCTGCTCGATGAACACCACCAGGCTGGTGATGGAGGAGGGCGGTTTCCTCTATTCCTCCGACGACTATTCAGACGATCTTCCCTATTTCCTCAACAAGCCGGATGGCGACAAGCACCTCATCATTCCCTACACGCTTGATGCCAATGACATGCGCTTCGCGACGCCGCAGGGCTTCAACACGGGCGAGCACTTCTACCAGTACCTGAAGGACAGCTTCGATTGCCTTTATGAAGAAGGCCGCCGCGGCAGCCCAAAAATGATGTCCATCGGGCTTCATTGCCGACTTGTTGGCAGGCCGGGGCGCGCCGTTGGGCTGGCGAAGTTCATTGATTACGTCCTCTCGCATGACAAGGTCTGGATACCGCGCCGCATCGACATCGCGCGCCACTGGCACAGCACATTCGGCTGACGGGTACTCAGCGGCCGCGGATTATGATCGCCCTCCGCAGGCTTTCGGGCTATGCGGTGCTTCATGCCGAGTGTTGATTTCGATATCTTTTTGGTGGCCACCCCGGGCCTTGAAACCGCCCTTCTGGAGGAGGTGAAGTCGCGCCGCTTCAAGGCCGTGAAACTGGTGCCCGGCGGTGTGCTGGTTAAGGGCAAGTGGCGGGATGTGTGGCGTGCCAATCTTGAATTGCGCGGGGTGACCCGCGTTCTGGCCCGAATCGCCTCGTTCCGCGCGCTGCACCTGGCGCAGTTGGATAAGCGGGCCCGCAAGGTGCCATGGGGTGATATCCTGCGGAAGGATATTCCCGTACATGTGGAGGCAAGCTGCACGCGCTCGCGCATCTATCATTCACAGGCGGCAGCCCAGCGCATTTCCCGCGCCATTCAGGAAGAACTGGGCGCGCCCATTTCGGCAGAAGCCTCCCTCGTCATCAAGGCGCGGATCGAGGATGATCTCTGCACCATCAGCATTGATAGCTCAGGTGAGTCGCTTCACAAGCGTGGCCACAAGGAAGCTGTCGGCAAGGCGCCGATGCGAGAGACACTCGCCTCGCTCTTCCTCCGTCAATGCGGCTTTGATGGCTCAGAACCAGTGGTGGATCCGATGTGCGGCTCCGGTACCTTCGTGATCGAAGCGGCAGAAATCGCCGCCGGACTGAACCCTGGCCGCACCCGCCAATTCGCCTTCGAGCAACTGGCGAGTTTCGATGCTGAGCGCTGGCAGGCGATGCAGGCTGCCGAGACATTCAGGCAGCCCCCCGTGCGCTTCTTTGGCAGCGACCGCGATGCCGGGGCGGTGAAAGCAGCGGAACAGAACGCCCGCCGCGCCGGGGTATCGGACTTCGTCAGTTTCAGGCAGCAGTCAATCAGCGATCTGCTCCCGCCCGAAGGCCCGCCGGGGCTGGTGATCGTCAATCCGCCCTATGGCACCCGGATCGGCGACAAGAAGCCGCTCTTTGCCCTTTATGGGGCGCTGGGGCAGGTTCTGCTGGCAAGGTTCTCCGGCTGGCGCGTGGGACTCATCACCACAGACCATGCCCTTGCGAAGGCGACAGGGCTTGCCTTCGAGCCGCCCGGCCCGCCGGCGCTGCATGGCGGCCTGAAGGTCACGCTGTTCACGGCAGGCCCGCTGCCCTGACGCTCAGGACCAGCTGAGCGAGAACGCGCCGACGGACACCAGAATGATGATGATGGCGATGATGTAGTGCTTGGCCGTAAAGTCATGCATGGTCATGGCTGTGGCCTCAGTTTCCGCGCTTGGGTGCAAAAGCTTGCACCATCTGCTTGGCCTGGGTGATTTGCGCCGGGGTCATGGTCTTGGCCACTTCGTCGCGGTAGTTCACGGCATTGTCGAAGCCCGGTTCCGTGGAGCAGAGGTCGAGCCACATATATGCGGCGATGGGGTCGGGCTTCACGCCGCGGCCCTTCCAGTAGCCCAAGCCCACTTCATACTGGGCTTGCGGTTCGCCCTGGTTAGCCGCCATCAGCAGCCAGTTCATGCCGGCGGCCTGATCTTTCTTCACGACGTCGCCGCCCTTGAGCAGCCACCAGCCCAGCTTCAGCTGTGCCTCAGAGTTGCCCTTCTTGGCTGCCTCGCCCCACCAATAGATGGCCTTGGCATTGTCCTGCTCCACGCCGTTGCGGTTCTCGCCCTTCTGGCCCCAGCTGCGCGGGCCATACATTTCCCCGATGAGATAGGCCGCATCGGTGTTGCCCTCTTTTGCATAGGGCAGCAGCAATTCGAGTGCCTTGCCGTAATCTTCGCTGCGGAAGGCCAGCATGCCGTCGTCAAAGCTGCCTGCCCAGACGGCGCCGCTGGACGCGCCCAGAACACCCAGAGCAATGATTCCGGCCCGAAGATACGATTTCATCGAGGACTCCTTTCAATGTCATTTGGCATTCTGGCTCGCGAGCTTGAAATGCCTGTCAAACCACATGTTTACGTCAGCCCGGGGGGCAGGGCAAGAGTCCCGGTTCGGCCGCGCCTTGGACCCCGGTGTCCATTCCAGCTGGTTCTAGGCTGGAGAGGCCTTCTGGAGCTAGATACGACCCAACAAAGACGACAACTGTTTACGCGAGGACAAACACCCATGCGCATGACCACCGAAGAGGCTTTCGTCAAGGTTCTCCAGATGCACGGCATTGAGCATGCCTTCGGCATTATCGGATCGGCATTCATGCCGATCTCGGACCTGTTCCCCAAGGCCGGAATCAAATTCTGGGACTGCGCCCATGAGGGCTCGGGCGGCATGATGGCGGATGGCTATACCCGCGCATCTGGCAAGATGAGCATGATGATCGCCCAGAACGGGCCTGGCATCACCAATTTTGTCACCGCCGTGAAGACGGCCTACTGGAACCACACCCCCCTCCTGCTGGTGACGCCCCAGGCCGCCAACAAGACCATCGGTCAGGGCGGCTTCCAGGAGGTGGAGCAGATGGCCCTGTTCAAGGACATGGTATGCTATCAGGAAGAGGTGCGTGACGCCTCCCGGATGACGGAAGTGCTGAACCGCGTCATCATGAACGCCAAGCGCCTGTCTGCCCCGGCCCAGATCAATGTGCCGCGTGATTTCTTCACCCAGGTTATCGATGTCGAGCTTCCGGCCATGGTCGGCTTCGAGCGACCCTCGGGCGGCGAGGATGCGATTGCCGCCGCCGCGAAGCTTCTTTCGGAAGCCAAGTTCCCCGTCATTCTGAATGGCGCGGGCGTTGTGCTCGGCGGCGCCATCCCGGCGTCGAAGGCGCTGGCGGAACGGCTCACCGCTCCGGTCTGCGTCGGCTACCAGCACAACGACGCCTTCCCCGGGTCGCATGCGCTGTTCGCCGGTCCGCTTGGCTACAATGGCTCCAAGGCGGCGATGGAGTTGATCAAGCAGGCGGATGTGGTGCTGGCGCTCGGCACCCGCCTGAACCCGTTCTCAACCCTTCCCGGCTATGGCCTCGATTACTGGCCGAAGGAGGCGAAGGTGATCCAGGTGGACATCAACCCCAACCGCATTGGCCTCACCAAGAAAGTGGCAGTCGGCATTGTGGGAGACGCGAAGAAGGTGGCGGAAGGCATTCTCGCCAAGCTCTCGCCCTCGGCGGGCGATGCGGGCCGCGAGGAGCGCAAGAACCTTATCTCCACCACCAAGTCGCGCTGGGCGCAGCAGCTTTCCTCGATGGATCACGAGGACGATGATCCGGGCACGACCTGGAACGAGCGCGCCCGCAAGGCGAAGCCGGACTGGATGAGTCCCCGCATGGCGTGGCGGGCCATTCAGGCGGCCCTTCCGAAGGAGGCGATCATCTCTTCCGACATCGGCAACAACTGCGCCATTGGCAATGCCTACCCGACCTTCGAGCAGGGCCGGAAATATCTCGCGCCGGGTCTGTTTGGCCCCTGCGGATATGGCCTTCCCTCCGTGGTTGGCGCCAAGATCGGCTGCCCGGATACGCCTGTTGTTGGCTTCTCCGGCGATGGCGCCTTTGGCATTGCGGTCACGGAACTGACCGCCATTGGCCGCCCGGAATGGCCGGCCGTCACGCAGGTGGTGTTCCGCAACTATCAGTGGGGCGCTGAAAAGCGCAACTCGACGCTCTGGTATGATGACAACTTCGTCGGCACCGAGCTTGACACCCAGGTCTCCTATGCCGCTATCGCCAAAGCCTGCGGACTGCAGGGCGTCGTGGCCCGCACCATGGAGGAACTCCGCGATGCGCTGGCCAAGGCCATCGAGGACCAGATGAAGCATAACAAGACCACGCTCATCGAAGCCATGATCAACCAGGAGCTGGGCGAACCCTTCCGCCGCGACGCCATGAAGAAGCCAGTGGCCGTGGCCGGCATAGACGCCAAGGACATGCGCCCGCAGCTGGTATAATCCCACTCCCAGAACCGGGGCCCCGCCTGCCGGCTGGGGCCCCGTCACGCTTTTGCTGCATTCTGTGCCCACAGCGTGTCAGCAAAACCGGAGACGGACATGGCTTCTGATTCAAGAGACCGGCAACGCGCCTGGCGCGACATTATGATCCAGACGACGGCCACCATCATGATCCCGCTCACCATCGCGGGCATGGGCCTCTACTACACGCGCTGGCAGCAGAATGTGAACGATCTCAAAACGATGATCGATCTGGTGAGCGACGAAAGGCCCGAGCGCCAGAAATATGGCGTCGCCATGTTCGAGTATCTCCTGAAGAACGACAAGGTGCCGGTCGAATTCGTGGCAGCCCAGCTCGAATATGCCAACAACGCCTCTGACCCGCAGCTTCTCTCCTCCATGGAGCGCGCGCTGACCAAGGCGGCGGAAGTGAACAAGAATGTTCAGGCCGTCTTCACTGAAGCGGTGGACCGCCTCCCCTCGCGCATCTTCGTCAATGTCATGAACGAGAGGCAGCGCGCCTGTTTCTCCAAGCTTCTTGCCGCGCTGAAGGACAATGACGGCGCCGCGATCACCGTGCCGTCGATCACGCTGGCGAAGTGGGATGGCAAGGTGAACGAGATCCGCGCCATGAAGGACGAGGACATGCCGAAAGCCGAAGCGGTGGCTAGCTGGCTGCGCAGCCTCGGCTTCGACATTGAGGTGGTGAACCTCACCAACCGCTGGTCCGGCGCCAAGAAGGTACGGCCCAATACCTTCGAGATATGGTTCGGTGACAAAGACCTGCCGCCAGTGTGCACCGGCCAGCAGGTGGCGGCCCCGGCGAATTGATTGATGCCAAGGCGGCGTGTCCGCCACTCGCTGCTTTTCACCTCAAGTATAGGGTGGCCGTCCGCTTCGCCTCCGCACGTTCGAGCAGGCAGCCATGGTTATTGACTGCCACTGCGGGCGTTGAAATGCGGAATGGCCATGGACAGAACCAGAGCCGCGCACACAAACGGCATTGCAAGCCATGCGACCAGTGGTGATATGGCGCCTTGTATCGCCAGGCTCCCTGTCACGACACCGATCGCCTGCCCCAGGTAGAGAACCGATGTGTTCAGCGCGATGGTCGCACTTGCCAGCGCGGGCGCGGCGCGTACAAGACGGCTTTGCTGAAGTGACGTCACCGCAAATGACCCCAGTCCCCAGATAAAGATGGCTATGAGGCCAAGCCCGAAATTCCCGAATGCAAGTGCGAAGGCGGCAATTCCTACCACGAGCGACAGGATTGATGCCGCGCTCACGGCGTCGCTGCCAAACTTGCCAACCGCGCGCACTGCCAGGACATTTCCTGCAATGCCTCCGATCCCCGCACTTATGAAGGCCAGCGGAAGCTGTTCCGCGGTTACGCCAAACCCAGCACTCAGGATCGGCGAAAGAACGCTGAAGACTGCAAACTGCCCTGATACGCTCAGCAAGGTGACCGTCAGGATCGCGAGTAGTTGTGGATGGGTTATGACGGTCATCCATGCCGTCAAGTCGAGCGGAGCCACAACCAGGCGAGGTTTCAGAACCAGCCAGGTGGCAAGCCCCCAAAGGGCGCAGAGAACCGCCATTCCGAGATAGACCGTATCCCAGCCAAATTGCACGGATGCAAAGCCTGCGATCGGAACACCCAGCACCACTGCAAGCGCCCATCCTGTGAATATGAATGCGATGGCGGAATCGCGCTTGTCTGGCGATACCAGCAGCGCCACGGTCGCTGCAGCCTGCGGACTGAAAACCGCTGCAGCCGTGACAGTCAACGCACGTATCATGATGAGTGCCGCAAATGACGAAACCAGTGCCGACGCGACATGGCCTGCCGCGTAGATGACCAGGCACAAGACCAGCAGGGTTCGCCGGTCCATCTTGTTGGTGACATAAGCCAGAATTGGAGCGCCGAAGCCGATCACGACACCACTTACAGTCAGCAACTGAACGGCTGCCGTGACGCTGACCTGGAAATTACCTGCAATTCCACTCAGCATGCCCGTCGGCATCAATACCCCGGTGCCAATGAGGAAATTGCCGAAGAGCAATACCCAGAGGGTTGCGGTGACGCGTGTATCCTGTTTCTGCATTACCGCCCATGTCGTTATCTTCTGAGATCTCACGCCGAAGCAACCCCTTAGGGCTTTGCTTAAGCTTGCAGGACTGCGTGCTGCCTGTTGCCATAACTGACAATCCGGGAAGACAGGAGCCTTGCCAGGTTGATCGAAAGCGCAACGCCAGGCTCTGGGTTGCGCCTCATCCAGTCAAACAGCCGCCAGGACTTCAAAGCCGCGACATGTCCGCTTGTCAGGGCCACAACTTCCTCGTGACGCGATGTCCCGGAGAGATGTTCAAGCTCGCCGAAGATATCGCCCTGTCCCAATGAGCGGCTGACGCCAGTTCCCAGGTCCTTGGCAAGGAAAGAGCCTGAAACAACGACAAACATATCGTCACTGGTCTCTCCCCGCCGTGTAATCACCTCGCCGGACTTGACCGATATCACGCTTGTAAGCGCAAGGACTTGCCTGATGTACTCCTCGGAAATACCGGCAAACAACAAGGGAATCTTTTGATTCTCGGGGCTGATGGCTCCATCCATCCAGAGATCGTCATTGACCAGAATCTGGCTCGCCTGAAACATGTCGACAACCGGTTCGAGGCGCAGGCGGGTCTCATCCGGCGATCCCACAGGCGCATGAGCCTTGTAGATTCGATACAGGGGGGACCGGCAGGACCTCAGCATCGCTCCGTCCCTGACCAGGAGCATCAGGGGGCATCTCAATCCAAACCCTTCGAGATGCGTGGAGTGCGAATACTGTTCAAACCCGATCCGTTCGTTGAATCCGACCTGCCCCGGCCTGCAGTAGGTGAGCAGGAGATCAACGCCCTCTGACAGTGTGCCTTCATAGCAGGCGCCGATCAACTTCGTCACAACTGTGGTCCCCGCGAACTCAGGCGTCACCACGAGCCAGTTCGCGAACCGCATGCGCTCGATCGGTACCGCCTCGGACAGTCTGCGTATGCCAAGAAACTCATAAAGTGCGGAAGGTGTCAGGTCCTCTGACAGGGGAGATACGGTGATAGCCGCCAGAGGCTTGTTCAGGTCACCGAGATAATAGTGCTTTGAAACGTCATCGAGTGGATCAAGCAGAAATTTCCTGTCGTGGTCGAGGCCCTCGAGGTCGGTCCGCCCGAGGTTCTCAGCGAAAACCGCGTAGCGCAGCCTGTATATGGCCTCCTTCTCCTGAGAATGCGTGGCAATCCTTGGGATCTGCACGTTTCATCTCCCCGCAGCAGAGTTGAGCCAGTTCACGAGAGATAGCCTGCTTCATTCAAGTTATGCAAGGTCGGCTAAGTTAGCCCAGTTGGCGGACCGGCTGCTTGGTGGCATTCAAGACATTCTGCCCGCATTGACGGATTTCATGACGGAATTCAAGAGTTTACAGTCTCGGCAACTCAACCAGCTTGTGGGTTTTGCCAGGTTTCCCGGATAAGTGCGCCTCTCTTGATTACATTGACTTTTCAGTTTGAAAGTGTTTCGGTCTTCAAAACGCGTTGAGGGCCGGTGATGATGACAAAGCAAATTCAGCTCTCGACAGGCCTGAAAGCCATGCTGTGGGCTGTTTTTTTGGGGCTTGGGATGCAGCAGGCCTCGGCGGAGCAGCAGCCTGCTTTTCATACGCCTCCCTCTCAGCTTGATGGGCTTACGCAGGCCCAATTGAATGAGTTTGGCCTGTCTCTGGCCAATGAAGCCTTCACGACGCATTCGCGCGTGGGAAGCGCCAGTGGTCAAACTGGCGGCACGCCGAACATGACCGATCCTGATGCCGTGGCGAACGTCAAGGCCATGTTTGATGATGACGCGCTGATCCAATCGGCCCGGCTGAATTATGGCCTGACGAAGGCCACCCATGAACCGAATGATGTTGACGAGTTCACCATCACGGACATGGTCATCAGCAGGCCAAGCGATGAAGTCTTGGTAGCGTCCTTCAATGTCGCATTGCCCAATCGCGTGGATCTGAATTCCGGGATCATCTTCAAGGGGCAAAGTCAGCCGCGGCTGGTGGTCCTGCGCTGGAACAAGGAAGCCAAGCAGTGGAAGATATTCACCAGCGCTGACTTCGCCACTCCCGAGGCAGTCTTGTGCAACAAGGACAGTTCCTACAAGCCCCAGAAGTCACAGTTCGATCAGGCATCGATTGATCTGGCGAAAAAGCTGATTGATGAGCTGATGGACAGTTCATTGAATAACACGGAAAAAAGCGTTCAGGCGAAAGGTCTTCAGTATGTTTTCGCGAGCGGCGAGCGTAAGACATCCAGCGGTGCAATCCGCGCCAAGATGAAAAGCCGCGTGGTCCCGGAGAATGTCGAGGCAATTCGTTCTGGCTCGCTACTGGCTGTGCGGTATGATTCCCTGTCGACGTTGACCCTTGATGGCGGTGCCGTGGAAACAGACCTCCGTCCCCGGCTGTTTACGTTTCAGCTGGATCAGGATGGGCGGTGGCGGATCGCTGCGATGGCGATCTTCTCCGTGACGGAGAAGGTGAAGGAAGGCGTGACGTGCGTTCAGCCCAGCGTCGAATGACCGCGGGCTATTCCCGCATCTTCGTTGGAGTGCTGCTGCACGATCTCCCTTGAGGGCGCGGCAACTGGCTGATGAGGCGTGGCCGCCCGGAATGCCGTGTTACGACAAGCGTTAGGCCTTGATCCCGTTGTCGCGGAACAGCTTCAGCTTTTCCTCCCGCGTGCAGCCTTCCGTAGCTCAGTCCAGAACCTCGATCCAGCTTGTATATGGTCCGGCAAGTTCGGCCACCGGCCAGTCACTGCCATATATGAGGCGGTCGAAGCCGAAGCAGTTGATGACGTGGTCGATGTAGGGGCGCAACACAGCCCCTCAACCGTTTGTCCAGTCGCGGTTCAGCTTCGGCACGCCCGCGGCCCAGCTGTATTTGAAGGTCGCGTGGTCGAGGAGGTGAACGTGCGTGTCGGTGATGGCAAAGTCGATCATGCTGTCTGCTCCACGAATTCATTCAGTGCGGTGAGGAACTGTGCAACGTCCTGCTCGGTATTGTAATGACTGAAGGAGACGCGCACGCAATCGGCCAGTCCCAGTGGCTCCAGAACATTGCCGCTGCCGGTCATCATCGTGTCGGCCAGTTTCTGCTTGTGGCCGTGTATGGATTTGGCCGCTGCTTCAAGGCGTTTTCGGCGGTCGCTGTCCGGTGTCACTTGAGATCCCAGCCAGTCCAGATAGTCCACCGCATCGGAAAATGTCGCATAATTGTCTATGCCGAGCGCTGCAATGTCGACCGCCCCATGGCTGGCGTGCTGGATGCCATCAACGACATTGAAGCAGCCGGGCGCGGCCCCGCGGATTGCAGCGGCAATCGCACCCACATCCACCGCCATGCCGGTGACGGGCGAGGTGTGAATGATGGTGGCCACGCGCACATCGGGTGTGATGTGCCGAAGCTAGGTGTCAACACTGACATTGCCTGTTGCGTTGTCATGTGGCGCCAGAACATGGCTGCGGCCTGTCACCTCCGCCCAGCGCGCCATGGCGCTGCGCGAGGCGGGGGTGCGGGATATTGCGGGATGTGCCGCTGCCACCGGCCCACCCAGGCATCATGAAATTCCTCCTCCCGCCGCTCACATGCGCTGGCGCTCATGGAAAACTCCCCGGGTTAACCGGCAGAGGATCTATCGCTTGGTGGAATCATCAGCTTATGTAAGATAGCGTCTAGTAAGTAAGGGCCGTCATCGCCCAGGCAGCCATTCACGGCACGGTCAGGCAGGAAACAAGTGGCAAAGACACATAATTGGTTAAGGCGTCTTACGCGCTGCCGGCCGATTGAACTCGAGGCTCTCAGTATACGCGGAAGCGGCGAGTTGAGCCGGTCGATATCGCTGTTCCAGCTTGTCATGCTCGGCGTCGGCTCGACGATCGGCACGGGCATTTTCTTTGCGCTCACCGAGACGGTGCCGAAGGCGGGGCCTGCGGTCGTTCTGTCGTTTCTGATCGCCGGGTTTGTCGCCGGGCTGACCGCACTTTGCTATGCGGAAATTGCAGCTTCGGTGCCGATTTCTGGCTCCTCATACTCCTACGCTTACGTGACGATGGGAGAGGGCGTGGCCTTTCTCGTCGCCGGCTGCCTCGTGCTGGAGTACGGCATTTCCGTTGGCGCGGTCGCCGTCGGCTGGTCTGGTTACCTGAACGAAGCCATGATGATCATGTCGGGCGGCTGGATCCACATTCCACCGCTGTTACAGCAGAGCCCGTTCATGCAGGATCCCGCCGGAACGGGTGAGCTGTCATACATGCTGTCCGGATCCGTGATGAACCTTCCGGCCTTTCTGCTTGTATGGATATGCGCCTTGCTGCTGATGCGCGGGGCAAAGGAATCCGCGACCGTCAATACGATCATGGTGATCATCAAGCTTTTCGTGCTTATCATGTTTGCGGCCGTGTCGCTGACGGCATTCACGAAAGAGAATTTCCAACCCTTCATGCCGCTTGGTGTACAGGGTATTTCGGCTGCTGCGGGCATCATTTTCTTCTCCTATGTCGGCCTCGATGCGGTCGCCACGGCGTCCGAGGAGGTCGAAAACCCCAAGCGCAGCATTCCGCTTGCAATCATTCTGTCGCTCATCATCGTCACGGTGGCCTATGTGGGCGTCGCCGTCACCAGCCTCGGCGCTCAGCCTGCTTCGGAATTCTTCGGCCAGGAAGCGGGTCTTGCGGTAATATTGAAGAACATCACCGGTACCAATATCTGGTCGCTCGTCCTCGCGCTTGGCGCCGTCATTTCCGTGTTCTCCGTGACCCTGGTCACGCTCTATGGGCAGACGCGAATCCTCTTTGCCGTTTCGCGGGACGGATTGCTGCCTGCGGCGTTCAGCAGATTAAGCGCGCGTACCCAGTCGCCCAATTTCAACACGCTGGCAGTTGCGCTCTTCTGTTCGCTGATTGCAGGGTTTGTGCCATCGTCACTGTTGTGGGGCCTTGTGTCGATTGGCACTCTGGTTGCGTTCACTGCCGTGGCGGTTGCCGTCATTGTGCTGCGCCGCAAGCGGCCCGACTTGCAGAGGAGCTTCAGCGTTCCATTCTATCCCTATCTCCCCATCGCCTCGATCATCGCCTGCCTCTATGTGATCCTGAACCTCGACTATCTGGTATGGCTGCTGTTCGTGGGCTGGCTGGTGATTGGCGGACTCTATTACTTCCTCTACGCCGCCAGGCGTTCGGCGCTTGAGCCGAGGTGAGGCCTTGAGCATGATCTGATCGCAAAGGCGGGCGCCACTTTGCGGATCATGCTTCTAGAGCCGGTAGGCCCGGATTCCGTTGTCGCGGAACAGCTTCAGCTTTTCCTCCCGCGTGCAGCCTTCCGTGGCCCAGTCCAGAACCTCGATCCAGCTTGTATATGTTCCGGCCAGTTCGGCCACCGGCCAGTCGCCGCCATACATCAGGCGGTCGATACCGAAACAGTTGATGGCGTGGTCGATGTAGGGGCGCAACTGCTCGCGCGTCCAGTTCGCATGGTCGGCCTCAGTGGTGACGCCCGAGAGCTTGCACATCACATTGGGCAAGGACGCCAGTTCGCGGATATGGGTTTTCCACGGTTCGATCAGCCCATCCCTGATCCCCGGCTTGCCGATGTGATCGAGGATGAAGGACACCTCCGGGCACTGCCGCACCAGGTTGATGATGCCCGGCATCTGGTTGTGATAGATGCAGAGATCGCAGCTGAGGCCGTAGCGCGGCAAAAGCCGCACACCTGCGATGAAATCAGGCATCAGCACATAGTCCGGATCGGGCTGGTACTGGGTGATGCGCCGGATGCCACGCACCACGGGAATTTTGGAGAGCTGCTCCATCTCGGGCTCAACCGCAGCTCCGCTTTCAAGGGGAAGTGCCGCGATGCAGCCCTTCAACCGCTTGTCCTTCGCGGCCAGCGACTGCACCCACTCCGCTTCCTCGATGTGCTGTGGCATGTCGACATCGACCTCGGCGAACACGATGGCACCGATCTCATAGGGCCTGGCGCACTCGGTAAGATCGGCGAGCGTCCAGTCGCGGTTCAGCTTCGGCACGCCCGCGGCCCAGCTGTATTTGAACGTCGCGTGGTCGAGGAGGTGAACGTGCGTGTCGGTGATGGCAAAGTCGATCATGTTGTCTGCTCCACGAATTCATTCAGTGCGGTGAGGAACTGCGCGACATCCTGCTCGGTATTGTAATGACGGAAGGAGACGCGCACGCAATCGGCCAGTCCCAGTGGCTCCAGAACATTGCCGCTGTAATGATCGGCCTTGCGCGTGTGCGTCCTCACGCCGCGCTCATTGAGGAAGCTGACGATGGCTTCGCTCGGCTGGCCTGCCAGCGCGAAGGAGGCCACGCCCTCGCGCCGCGCATTATCGGCCCCGCCGATGATGTGAAGGCCGGGAATGTCTTTCAGGCCACGTAGATTGCCGCTGCCGGTCATCATCGTATTGGCCAGTTTCTGCTCGTGGCCGTGTATGGATTTGGCCGCTGCTTCAAGGCGTTTTCGGCGGTCGCTGTCCGGTGTCACTTGAGATCCCAGCCAGTCCAGATAATCCACCACATCGGAGAATGTCGCATAGCTGCCTGCATCCCGCGTGCCCATGTCCCAGCTTGTGGCCGGGCTGCCGATCACGGTGTCCTTTGTGCATGCCGTAAGGCGGTCCGACGCCCAGCCCACGCCATAGCCATGGCGCGAGAACACCTTGTAGGGTGAGATCGCATAGCCGTCGATGCCCAGCACTGCAATGTCGACCGCCCCATGGCTGGCGTGCTGAATGCCATCGACGATAATGAAGCAATCGGGGGATGCGCTACGGATTGCGGCCGCAATCGCACCTACATCCACTGCCATGCCGGTGACGGGCGAGGTGTGGATGATGCTGGCCACGCGCACATCGGGCGTGATGTGCCGAAGGTAGGCGTCAACACTGACATTGCCTGTCGCGTTGTCATGCGGCACCAGAACATGCCTGCGGCCTGTCACCTCCGCCCAGCGCGCCATGGCGCTGCGCGAGGCCGGGTGTTCGAGGGTGGTGGACAGCATGATGCCACCTTGCGCGGCCCCCAGTGCCGCCGTGCGGATCAACCGGAACAAAACCTCCGTTCCACTCTCGCCTACGAAGACCTGTCCATCGGGCGCGTTGAAGAACAGGCGCATGTCGGCCTTGCCCTTGGCGATTGCTGCCATCAGTGCTTTTGAAGCGGTGTTGTCGCGGCCCTGATTATCCGGGTAGGCAGCATAGCGGCCGGAGGTTTCGGCAACAGATTTGAGCGTGAGCGCGCCGCCGGCATTTTCGAAGAACACGCGCGGGCCATCGAAGGGGCAGGCATCCACATGGGCGAAGCGGTCTCTCACCGCATCCATCAGGCCGGGAACGGAATTCAGCATCACATCAACTCTCTCAACGGACAGGGGCAGCCTGCGCTGCCCCCACTCTCTTGTCACGGGGAAGGAATACGCCTCTTTCCAGCTTCGCGCACCACTGCGTCGAGCGTTCGCAATTGGTCCATGTGGCCGCCGAGCGCTTCATAGTCACTCTTTGCCATGGTGAACTCGATGGGGGCGACGAGGGCAGGGGTAGGGACCGAGCCAAAGGCATTTTCGGGAAGCAGTGTCACATCCACCATGTAGGTGATGCCGCCGCCAGGCCAGACATAGCAGGGGGCCCCACCTGCCGTGACGCGGGTGATTGCGTCCTTCACGGAGCGGGTAAGCCGCACCGGGTTCTCGGTCACGCCAGCGCGAAGAGAGCCGCCCGCGCCGCCCATGAACAGCACGGTTGAAAGCGCTGGCTCACAGTTTTCCTGAATGCGTTCGACCGAGAGACTGAGCGCCGGGGGCATGTCCGTCTCGACGGGCATCAGCGCTTCGTCGAGTTCATAATAGGCGAAATGCTCGCCGGTGGTGGACACCATGAGCATCCTGAGGCCCGGCCAGGCCTCCTTTGGGTCGAAGGGTTTGAGGATCGCGAGCGGGTCGGTCAGGTCCGTGCCGCCCCAGCCGGTGCCCGGGTGTGCGACCTTGAAGTAGCGACCGGGTGTTGAGCGGTGGCCCTTCATCTTGATGCCGGTGTCTTTGACACCGAGGAACTTGCCCGCCTGATGTTCGGAGAGCACGCCGGTGATGTGATCATCCACCACCACGACCTCATCCACCAGGCCCATCCATTGCTTGGCGAACATGCCGATGGTGGCGGAACCGCAGCCCACCCGCATGCGCTGCTCCGGAACGCCGTTGATGACGGGCGCTTTGCCGGCCTCGATCACCACGGTTGCGCCGCCATCGACGGTCACTTCCACGGGCTTGCAATTGGCCAGCGCCAGCATGCTTTCGCACGTCACGCGGCCTTCCTTCTTGGAACCACCCGTCAGGTGCCTCACCCCACCAAGCGACAGCATCTGCGACCCGTATTCGGCGGTGGTCACATGGCCGATCTGCTCGCCATCGACGCGCACGGCGGCGCATTCCGCGCCGAGGTGGCGGTCGGTATCGATCTTCACCTTGAGGCCGCAATAGCTGAAAATGCCTTCGGTCACGACCGTGACCATGTCCACGCCATCAACCTCCGAAGAAACGATGAAGGGCGCCGGCTTGTAGTCGGGATAGGTGGTGCCCGCCCCGATGGCGGTGACGAAGGTCGAAGGCGCGTGCACCATGCGTCCATCCCACTCGCGCGCGGCGGGAAGGAAGGGAACAACCTCGCCACCCGCTGTCACCGTGCGCTCCAGCAGCACATGGGGGTCGGTGCGGGTCAGCACCCCGCCGCGGTTGGCGTAACGGTCACAGGCTCCCAGCATCCCCTCCCGGATGTAGCAGAGCACGGGGCAGGCATCGCAGCGGATCTTTCCAGGCTGTTCGTCCATGGCTTGTTTTGCGTCGCGATATCGCAACTGCGTCGTAGTTGTTGACAGTCGGCGGATGTTTCCATATTTTTTGTTTGTATACAAACAAAATTCCACAAGCCGAGCCGGAGCCTGCGATGAGTGCGTTGTATGAGGAAGAAGTGCTGAGCGTCCACCACTGGACGGACCGCCTGTTCAGCTTCAGGACCACGCGCTCGCCTGCTTTCCGCTACGAAAACGGGCAGTTCACCATGATCGGGCTTGAGGTGAACGGCAAGCCGCTTCTGCGGGCCTACAGTCTCGTCAGTCCCAACTATGCCGATGAACTGGAATTCCTGTCAATCAAGGTGCAGGACGGCCCGCTCACCTCCAAGCTTCAGCACATCCAGGTGGGCGACAAGATCCTTGTGGGCAAGAAGCCCACGGGCACGCTGCTGCTCGACAACCTGTTGCCCGGCCGCAATCTTTACATGCTGGGCACCGGCACGGGGCTTGCGCCCTTCATGAGCCTTGCCAAGGATCCCGCCGTTTATGAGCGTTTCGAGAAGGTCGTTCTGGTGCATGGCTGCCGCTTCAAGGCTGAACTGGCCTATGCTGACGAGATCGAGAACCAGCTGCCCAATGATGAGTTGCTGGGTGACGAGGTGCGCGCGAAGCTGCTCTATTACCCAACGGTCACGCGCGAGGACTTCCGCAACCGCGGCCGCATCACCCATCTCCTCGGTTCCGGGCAGATGGCCGCCGATCTCGGACTTGCTCCCATCGAGGCGGCGCAGGACCGCGTGATGATCTGCGGCAGCCCGGCCTTCCTCGCTGACATCACGGCGCTGCTGAAGGGCATGTCCTTCGCCGAAGGCAGTGGTCATGAGCCGGGCAGCTACGTCATCGAAAAAGCCTTCGTCGAGAAATGACCATGGTGGGCGGGGCGGCAGACCATCCCTCCGTCCTGGGCGACTATCGGCTGGAAGACCAGGTAGGTTTTTACCTGCGCCGGGCCGGCCAGCGCCATGCCGTCATATTTGCCGGGCACATGGCCGATGGGCTGACGCCGACGCAATGGGCCGCGCTGGTGAAACTCGCCGAACACCACTCCGTGTCGCAAAACCTTCTGGGCCGCGAAACGGCAATGGACGCCGCCACCATCAAGGGCGTGGTGGACCGGCTGGCGAAACGCGGCTTCGTGGCCACCTCGCCTGACCCTGATGACGGACGGCGGATGCGGGTGTCCATTACCTCCGAAGGTATTGCCGCGGTGCAGCGCGGACTTGAACCCGCTTTGTTGATTACGGCGGAAACGCTGAAGCCGCTGGACATGGCGGAGCGGCGAGCCCTTCTCGATCTCCTTCGCAAGCTGGCCTGAACCCGCCGCTCATCCTGCCCCTATCCGGCGGCGTTTCTTTTGATATGATCCCCTCCGGCGAAGACCAAGCCTGCCCAACGGGCAGCAGACAAAACCAGGAGGACATCATGCCGGATTCGAAACTGATCGTGCCTGCCGCGAAGCGCATTTCCCGTCGCAATGCCCTGAAACTCGCTGGAGCAGGGGCTGCTGCGTCCATCGTTGGGGGCCTTAACGTTGGTCCCGGTTTCGTACGCTATGCACAAGCGCAATCCTCCGAGCCGATCCGCATCGGCTTCCAGGTTCACCGCACCGGCATTGGTGCCGCCTATGGCCGCTGGTATGAGCGCACCACCGATGCGGCGGTGAAGCTCATCAACGAGCAGGGCGGTATCAATGGCCGTCAGATCGAGATTATCGCCGAAGATGATGGCACAGACCCTGGCCGCGGCGCGGAAATCGTGGAGAAATTCGCCACCCAACACAAGTGCGATGTGGGCTTCGGCACTCTGTTCAGCCATGTGGTGATGGGTTCTGCTCCGCGTGCCGGCGAATTGAAGCTGCCTTATTATGTCGTGTCCGAGGGCCATCACGTGGCCTCTGGCGCGCTCAACCGCTATACCTTTCAGCCCGGCATCACCGATGTGAGAAGCCAGGTCATCTGCCTTGCGCCGTGGATCGCCAAGAACCTCGGCAAGAAGGTGACGATGATCTATCCGGACTTCGCCTTCGGCTATGATCACCGCGATTACTTCTCCGCTGCCATCAAGGCACAGGGCGGCGAGGTGAATGCACTGATCCCCATTCCGCCCACGGAAACGTCCTTCACCCGCTACTTCCCGCAGATCCCGGCGGATACGGATGTGATCTACCATGTCATGGTCGGCCCTGCCGTTCTCACCTTCGTCAAGGAACTGGGCGAGCATTTCGGCTCCGAGCATCCTCCGCTGTTTGGCTTCATCGACAGTCTTGAAGCAGTCGACCTGAAGAGCCCTGGCCTTGAATTCCTTGAAGGCTCCTATTTCTGGGAAGGCTATCCGCGCTATGCGGGCACCAATCCGACAGCGGCTGACACCTTCTACCGCGAGAAGGTGGGGGTGGATGCCTATGGCGCGAGTGTGTCGGATTCCTCTGACGTCTCCACCTATTCGCATATGTTCGGCTGCTGGGAGACGCTCTATGTGCTCAAGCAGGCGATGGAGGCGGCTGGCTATCAGGGCCCGGCCGACAAGGCCAAGCTGATCGAGGCGACTGAAGCCATCACCACAATGGCGGAAGGCAATGAGCACCCGCAGGGCGACAAGCTGTTCAACGGCAAGACGCACCAGGTGTTCGGCCACCAGAGCATCACGCAAGTGAAGAACGGTGTGGGTGAAGTGGTCCACCGCACCACCATTGCGGAGGGCGAATATCCCTCCGAGGTCGACTACACCAAGATGCCGCTGTGAGGCATTTGGATTGATCATCGTGGCCGGGCCTGGCCCGGCCATCTTTCTCTTCTTTCACGCTGGCAGTGCGCTGTGGCATTTTTCCCGCATCTCCTTCTGGCCCTTCTTGAGGGTACGGTAGCCGCCGCTGTGCTGGCATTGTCCGCGCTGGGGCTGTCGCTGGTGTTCGGCGTCATGCGCGTGGTCAACGTGGCGCATGGCGAGTTCTTCATGCTGGGTGCCATGCTGGCCTGGTGGGTGGCAAAACTGGTGCCCGGCGGGCCGCTTGCCGGTTTCATGGCGGCGCTGGTTGTCGCGCCGCTCGCGGTGGGTTTCCTCGCTTTTCTGACAGAGCGGTTGCTGCTCAGGCGGATCAACTATGATCCGGAGGCGACCATTGTCGCCACTATCGGCTTGATGTTTGTCATCCAGCAACTGGCGCTCAGCGTCTTCGGGGCGGATGCAAAGCCGGTGGCTGCTCCCTTCACCTACCGCATCGCTTTCCCATGGTTTGGCTTTTCCGGCTATAAACTGTTCGTGGTCGCGGCTTCCATCATGCTGCTGCTTGCGGTGTGGTGGGTTCTGGCGCGCACCCGTTTCGGCCTCATCATGCGCGTCACCCAGTTCGACCGCGAAACGGCCACCGCCTTCGGCATTCCGGTGAACAAGGTCTATGCGGTGGTGTTCGTGGCAGGGGCAGCGCTGGTAGCGGTTGCCGCCGTGCTGATCGTCCCCATCCAGCAGGCGCATTACCTGATGGGGCTGGACCCGCTGCTGATGAGCTTCATCGTCGTCATCATCGGCGGGCTCGGCTCGATCAAGGGCAGTGTTGCCGCTGCCGTCATCATCGGCATGCTGGATGGCATCGTCTCGATGTTCTTCTCGCCAACCCTCGCCTCCATCATCGCCACGCTGGCCGTGGCGCTGGTGCTGGTGTTCAGGCCGCAGGGCCTGTTCGGAGTGCCGGCGCGATGAATGCGAAGGTCATCAGCCTCCATGCCGCCGTCATCCTGGCGCTGTTCCTTGCCCAGTTTGTTGCGAGTGATTATGCGGTGCTGACGTTGACCCGCATCATGGTGCTGGCGGTCTATGCGCTCGGCTACAATATCCTGTTCGGCTATGCGGGCCTTCTGAGCCTTGGCCATGCGATGTTCTTCGCCACGGGGCTTTATGCGGCGGCGCTTGGCGTCACCCGGTTCGGGCTCAGCATTCCCATGGCCTTCCTGCTGGCAATCCTGATCGGCATCGCCGTGTCCTATCTGATCGGGCTCATCGCGTTGCGGGCCAGTGGCGTGGCTTTCATGATCGTGACGCTGATGTTCTCGCAGGCGGCCTTCCTGACGGTGCTCTACTTTGGTGACTATACGCGTGGCGATGAGGGCATCGTCATTCCCGATACGCAGCGCGTATTCAGCCTCGCCGGCGCCACCGTTGACCTCACCAACCCACTCGTGCGTTACAATCTGGCGCTGGCTTTTTTGGCCCTTGGCATTGCAGTGTGTCTGTTCGTCGTGCGTTCCAAGACCGGTCATGTGCTGGTGGCAATCCGCGAGAACGAGAACCGTACCGCCATGCTGGGTTATGACGTTGCGCGCTATAAGCTGCGCGCTTTCGTGCTGTCTGGGGCTTTTGCCGCCTTTGCGGGCGCCACCTATGCGCTGATGTTCGCTTACGCAGGTGCGACGCTGGCCTCGATCCAGTATTCCATCCATCCCTTGCTGTGGACGCTGCTGGGCGGAGCGTCCACCGTGCTGGGGCCGGTGCTGGGAACAGCGCTGATGTTCGTGCTCGTCGATTTCGCCAGCGGCTTCACCACCGCGAGCCTGCTGTTTGTCGGCGTGGTGCTGATCTTCCTCGTGCTGTTCTTCCCGAAAGGCATTCTCGGCACGCTGCGCCAGCGTTATGTGAGGTGGCTGCCATGACGGCGCTGCTCGAAACCCGTAACCTCTCGCGCAACTTCGGCGGCTTGCAGGCCGTGAATGATGTGAATTTCAGCGTCGAGAAGGGCGAAATCCGCGCCGTGATCGGGCCCAATGGCGCGGGCAAGACAACCTTTGTCAGCCTCATCTCCGGCCGTATCGCGCCCTCAGGCGGTGCAGTCCTGTTCGAAGGTGAGGACGTGACGGCGCTTCCGGCCTTCAGGCGGGTGAAGCGCGGCATCGCCTATACGTTCCAGATCACCTCGATTTACGCCAATCTCACGGCGGGCGAGAATGTGGCGCTTGCCGCCCACGCGCCCAACAGCAAGGTTGCGCATGAGTGCCTGGCCCGCGTTGGGCTGGCGGACAGGGCCGACCAAATTGCCGGAACGCTCTCCTACGGCCACCAAAGGCTTCTCGAAGTGGCGATGGGGCTTGCGTTGAAGCCAAAGCTTCTGATCCTTGATGAGCCAACGCAAGGATTGTCGGATGGTGAGATCGAAGGCTTCATCAGCTTGGTGCGCGATGTGGCGAAGCAGGCGACGGTTCTGCTGATCGAGCACAACATGCCGGTGGTGATGGCTCTTGCCCATCGCATCACGGTTCTGGACCGCGGGCGCATTCTGGCGGAGGGCAATCCGGCCGATGTCCGCGCCAATCATGCCGTGCAGAACGCTTATCTGGGAACGGGCTGATGCTGGAGATCCGCGACATCGACAGTTTCTACGGCGAGGCACAGGTGCTGCGCTCCTTCTCGCTCACGGCGCAAGCCGGTGAAATCCTCTGCCTGCTGGGCCGCAATGGCGCGGGCAAGACAACGGCGCTCAAGGCCATCATGGGGCTGGTCAAGGTTCCGCGCGGATCGATCATGCTCGATGGCGTTGAACTCACACATTTGCCTGCCCACGACGTTCCGCGGCAGGGCATCGGTTATGTGCCGCAAGGCCGCCGTCTGTTCTCTGACCTGACCGTGATGGAGAACTTGAAGATCGGCCTGATGACGCGCAATTCCGGGCCGGATGTGCTTGAACATGTGCTCTCGCTGTTTCCGCTTCTGCGGGAGCGTCTCCATCAGCGCTCGGGCACGATGAGCGGTGGTGAACAGCAGATGCTGGCCATGGCGCGCGCGCTTTGTCTCAAGCCGAAGCTTCTGTTGCTGGATGAGCCGACTGAAGGCCTGATGCCCGCCATGATCGCGCGGATCCGCCAGTCGGTTTTGGACTTGAAGGCGCATGGCGTGACGACGCTTCTGGTGGAACAGCGTGTGGATGCAGTCCTGCCGGTGGCGGACCGCGTGGCCTTTGTCGAGAATGGCCGCGTCACGGGCATCGTGCCGGCGCAAGCGTTGGCCAGCGACCGCCATATGATTGATCGCTACGTTGGGATATGAGCATGGCGCGGCGACTTATCATCTCAGTGTTGGGTCTCTGTCTTCTGGTGTCTCCTGCCTTCGCTCATGCCTCAGGCCGTGGCTTTGTCATGTTGCTGCCAGTGGGTTATGTGATTTTTGGCGGCGCGCTGGCGGTGCTGGTGTCCTTTGTGGCGCTCTCGCTCTTGCCGCGGCGTGTTCAATCCATTCCGCAGCCCGCGCCCAAGCCACGCTATGGGCAGTGGGCCAGCCTGATCAGCCTCGCTGTCTTTGTGATTTTGATCATCATGGGGCTTCTGGGCCCGCATGACCCGGCCGAGAACCTTCTGCCGCTTGGCGTGTGGACGCTATGGTGGGTGGTGATCGTGTTGCTCCATCCGCTGTTTGGCAATCTATGGGCGGCGATCAATCCCTTCACCGGCCTTCATGCGCTGGTGACAGGCACATGGGGAAGCGAGCCGAAGCGCCCGCCTTTGACTTATCCGGCTTGGGCTTCCTACTGGCCATCTCTTGTGATCTTCTTCGCCTTCGCCTGGTTTCAACTCGTCTATCCCGCACCTGAGGATGCAGATGTTCTGGCGGCTGTTGTCGCTGCTTATCTGTTGCTTGGCTTCATGGGCGTTTTGCTGTTCGGCCCGCAAGCCTGGCTGGGCAAGGCGGACCCGTTTGTGGTATTTCAGTATCAGCTTGGCGCCGCGGCACCAGTTGGCACGGGCGGCCTCCGCCTGCCGGGGGCGGGGCTGCTGGCCCTGTCGCCGCTTCCACTGAGCGGCATGCTGTTCATTCTGCTGACGCTCAGCGCCATCAGCTTCGACGGGTTCTCACTCACCTTTGCCTGGCTCTCGCTCATCGGCATCAACCCACTGGACTTTCCGGGTCGAACGGCGATCATGGGCGCCAACACGCTGGGTCTTTTCTTGTCTTTTGCCATGCTTGCCGGCGGTTTTCTGATTTCAGTGGGGCTTGGCTGGGTGTGGTCTGGGCGGTCATTGCCCCTGGCCACGCTCTGCGGCCGCCTCGTCTATTCCCTGATCCCGATTTCGATAGCTTATCACTTCGCGCACTACCTCAGCTACGCGCTCGTGGAGCTGCAATATCTGGCTGTTGCGCTGAATGATCCACTTGCCACCGGGGCCGATCTCTTCGGCCTTGGCCACTATCATGTCACGGCCTCGTTCCAGAATACTGCGTCCGGTGTTCGGGCCATCTTTACAATCCAGACCATGGCGATCGTGGCGGGTCATGTCATTGGCGTGGCGGTGGCGCGCGCCATGGTAGCCGAGACAGGTCTTTCGGCGCGCGAGATGGCGAAACTCGAACTGCCGCTTGCGATCTGCATGGTCATCTACACGGCGTTCGGGCTCTGGCTCCTTGGCGCGCCCATGATCGGTTAGCGCCTCAAAGCTGCGATTCGATGGGCAGCAGGGCGATGATCCGGGCGGGAATGATCCGCCGCAACGGCGCGAGCGGCTCGGAACTGTGTTCCAGGATCCGTCCGTCCAGCATCTCGCGCCACACCAGGCGGCCTTCGCGCAGGATCAGCTGATAGCTGGCTTCCGGGCTCATCTCCAGTTCGAACACCGCGCGCAGGTGTTCAACGATATGGGGGCAACGGAACAGCACTCCCATTTCGGTGTTGATCGAATGCGAGCGCGGGTCGAGGTTGAATGATCCGACGAAGCCCAGCTCATCGTCAATCAGGAAGGCCTTGGTGTGCAGGCTGGCGGTGCGTGAGCCAAAGAGCGAGGCGCGCCGGCGCTTTCGCTCGGGCTTCAGCTCATGGAGTGCGATGCCCGCCGTCACGAGTGGTTTCCGGTATCGGGCATAGGCCCCGTGTACGGCCAGCACATCGGTTGCGGCAAGCGAGTTTGTGAGCACGCGAATGCGCCGTCCATTTTCTGCCAGCGCGGTGAGCATGGCTGTGCAGGCCGTGCCCGGAATGAAGTAGGGCGAGCTGATCAACAGGCTCTGGCGCGCGGCAGCCATCAGGGCGTTGATCTGTTCACCCATCCATTGGTGGCGCGCCTGGCCTGCCGCCTTCTCCGGCGGGTCGGCGATCACATCGACGCCGCTTGACCAGTGCAACCGCTGCGGGGCGCTTAAAACGGGGAATTTTGAAACGGCCCTGAGAAAAAGCCGCCCGGCCTCGCTGGACTTGCTTTCATCGAGCCGGCGCACAAGGCGGCTGAGGCGCGGCCGCCGCATCCGCCGGATCTTGTGCAGCGTGCGGATCGGCAGGGCGGCGGCGCTGTTCCAGTAAAGATCGAATATGGCTTCCGCCTCGGCCACGCAACTCCCCACGGCCAGCAGGTCGGCGTCCCGGAAATTGGCCTCGCGGGAGGCATCGAAATACTCATCCCCGATGTTGCGGCCCCCCGCGATCAGCACGCGCCCGTCGGCAATCCAGCACTTGTTGTGCATGCGCCGTGTGGCGGTGAAGTAGCGCGCCGCCAGTTCGATACCGCGGCGGAACGCGTTGCTGCGGCTGCGGCTTGGGTTGAAAAGCCTGACTGCGATGTTGGGGTGTCCGTCGAGGGCCAGAAGCGACGGGTCGAAGCCGAAGGAGTTGATGTCGTCGAGTAGCAAGCGAACGCGCACGCCCCGCTCCGCAGCGGCAATCACCTCGCGGATCAGCAAGCGGCCTGTCATGTCATTCTTCCAGAAATAGTATTGCAGGTCGAGGCTGCGGCCTGCCGCCTGGGCCGTTTCCATTCGCGCGCGGAAGGCTGCGAGGTTGGAGGTCAGCAGCAGCAACCCGCTTTCGCCCTGATGGGTTTCAGCAAGCGGTGCAATCGCCTGGTCAAGCGGCGTTTCACCAGGCCTGACCGGCAGGGCTTGTGAAGACTCGCCTTGTTTTCTCTGGCCTGCGCTGCCATAGGCATAGATTGTGGCAAGGGCAAAGGCTATCGCGAGGATTGACGCGCCGCTGAAAGCCCATATGTGAAAGCCGTCAAGCAAGGAAACTTTCCGTTGACCTGTGGGTGAAATTCGCCCTTGAACATTTTGCGCTTACTATGCACTTACTGGTGCAAGAAAGCATCGAGTCATCCGGGCCGGCAAGCGCCGGGTGGACGGGGATAAGTAGATTATGAAACACATCGTTCCCGCCCTGCGGCGCAATCTGAGCCGCAGTGCAGGCCGAGAGCCAATGGTAGGCCAGAAGCGCCCCACCCATGACGGTCATGACCCGTCTCTCACCATTTCAGTGGCATCTTACAATGTCCATAAGTGCGTGGGAACCGACGGTGTGTTCGACCCGGACCGCATTCTTAGCGTCGTGCTTGAACTTGGGGCCGATATCGTGGCGCTGCAGGAGGCCGACCAGCGTTTTGGCAGCCGCAAGGGCCTGCTGAACCTGAGGGCTCTGCAGGAGAAGGGCGGCTACCGTTCGGTGCTGGATGAAGGTTCGCGTAAGCTCAGCCATGGCTGGCATGGCAATGTCATCCTGTACCGCGAGGGCAGTGTCACCGGCGTCAACAAAATGAAGCTTCCCGGCTTCGAACCGCGCGGCGCGGTGCTGGTCGATTTCGATTTTTCCGGCATGCCGATCCGTATCATCGGCGCGCATCTGGGGCTTCTTGCCTCCTCGCGCGCCAGGCAGGCTGAAGCCATCCTCCATGCTGCGCACCCGGTCGATGACCGTGCCGTCATCCTGCTTGGCGATACGAATGAGTGGCGCATGGGCGGCCGCTCGGCCCTTCGTCCGTTCGATCCGCATCTTTCGGATGTGGACATGTCGATTGCCAGCTTCCCCTCGCGTTTTCCCCTGTGGCCGCTCGACCGGGTGCTCACCAACAAGCATGTGACGGTTTATGAAATGTCGGCGGTGGAAACGGCGCTGTCGCGCGTTGCTTCCGACCATCTGCCGGTCAAGGCGGTGATCGGCGTGACCCGCGGCATGGCAGCGCCCGCCGAACCGGCGCAGGCTCAGACCTAGCTCGCCCAGCAGAAGTCGGCTGGTCAATCTTCCATGGGCAGTTGCATGCCTGCCTCTACGTCCTGTCTCGTCAGTCCGGCGGATTTCGCTGTTGAAACGGCGTGCGGGGCGTTGCAATTCATCCCCACCATCGAGGACCGTGTCTGGCGCAAGGTGAAATCCATCTCAATCGCCATTGCGTCCGTGGATGATCTGTTGCTCGGCGCGGATGGCCGCCGCCTGATCTGAGGGCTGGGCCGGGCCGTATTCATGAGTACGCATGGCTGTTCTCCCGAACAGGGGCGTTCAGCGGAAACAAGAGGCCCATGCTTCTCGAACTCAGGAACGTCAGCAAGTCATATCCGACGGGCGAGGGGAAATTACCCGTCCTGCGCGGCGTGAGCCTCATGCTCGAAGCCGGAGAAAGCCTCGCGCTCACCGGTGAATCGGGAAGCGGCAAGAGCACCCTTCTGCATCTCGCGGGCGGTTTGGACCAGCCGGATACTGGCGAGGTGCTGGTCGACGGGCGCGACATCGCAAGGCTGGGCGACAAGGACCTCGCTGCGTACCGCCGCTCCACCGTGGGGCTCGTGTTCCAGCAGTTCAACCTCATTCCCTCGATCGATGTGGCGGCCAACCTTGCGTTTCAGGCGCGGCTTGCGGGGCGCTATGACGCGGCGTGGAACGCGACGCTTGCCGACCGGCTTGGCCTCAGCAAGTTCCTGAGCCGCTTTCCCGAACAATTGTCCGGTGGCCAGCAGCAGCGCGTGGCCATTGGGCGGGCGCTCGCGGTGAAACCCAGGCTGATCCTTGCCGATGAACCGACGGGCAACCTCGACGAGGAAACGGGTGATGCCGTCCTTGACCTCATGCTCTCATTGCAGGTTGAAGCCGGCGCAGCCCTGCTGATGGTGACGCATTCCTTGCGGCTGGCGGGGCGCATGCAGCGGCGGCTGCATCTCTCTGGTGGCAGGCTGTCCTGATGGCGTGGCAAGCCTTTAAGGTTCTCCTCTCGCACTGGCGGCGAAGGCCGGTGCAACTGGCCATGCTGCTGCTTGGCCTCGCCCTGGCAACGGCGCTTTGGTCTGCCGTTCAGGCCATCAACGGTGAGGCGCGGGCCAGCTATGCCCGCGCTGCCGCCGTGTTGGGGCAGGACAGGCTCGACGCGCTGGCACGCGCTGACGGCGGGCGCTTTCCCCAAAGTGAGTTTATCGCGCTGAGCAAGGCCGGCTGGCGTGTGACCCCCGTTCTCGAAGGCGAAAAGCGTTTTGGACCGGAGCGCCTGCGCATCATCGGTATTGACCCGCTGACCCTTCCGCCCGCTGCGGCACAGGTTGATGTGATGCGTGATGACATCGGCCTTCTCTCCTTCATCACGCCACCCGGCATCCTGCTCGTTTCCGGCGAAACGGCAGAGCGCCTCAGGGGCGTTGTGACGCCGCCGCTGCGCATTAATGATACGCTGCCGCCCGGAACGGCATTGACCGACATCGGTATCGCACAGTCACTTCTTGAGGCGCCGGGTGAAGTCTCGCGCCTCATGATCTGGCCCGAGCAGCTCTCAGCCCTGCCGCCGCTTGATGCCGTGGCGCCGGACCTCATCCGCCGCGCACCCGTCATCGAGAGCGATCTGTCGCGGCTGACGGACAGCTTTCACCTGAACCTCACGGCCTTCGGCCTGCTGGCCTTCGCAGTCGGGCTGTTTATCGTGCATTCAGCAATTGGCCTTGCCTTTGAGCAGCGCCGGCCAGTGTTCCGTACGCTCCGCTCGCTTGGCGTTCCGTTGCGGATGCTGGTGTTTTTGTTGGGCGCAGAGCTTTTGAGCTTTTCCATTCTCGCAGGTCTCGCGGGCGTAGCATTGGGCTATGGCGTGGCCTGGGCGCTGCTGCCCGATGTGGCGGCAAGTCTTGAGGGTCTTTACGGCGCGGAGGTCGCTGGCACGTTGACAATCCGGCCGTCGGTCTGGGGCCTGGGCCTCGCCATTGCAGTGGCAGGCACGATGGTGTCAGCGGGTACGCGGCTCTGGCGCATCGCCACCATGCCGCTGCTAGCCCCGGCGCGGCCGCGCGCATGGAGCCTCGCCTCCGAACGCGCTCTTAGGCTGCAGGCTCTGGGCGGTGCGGCCTTGCTCGGGGTGTCGGCGCTGCTTGTCACGGCGGGTACGGGACTCGTCGCGGGTTTCATCATGCTGGGCGCAATGCTGCTCGGGGCTGCGCTGCTGTTGCCGCTGGTGCTGTCGCTCTTTCTGAAGCTTGGCGGGCGCGCCGCCAAGGGCGTTGTGGTGCAGTGGTTCTGGGCCGATACGCGCCAGCAACTGCCCGGCCTGTCGCTGGCTCTCATGGCGCTCTTGCTGGCGCTGGCCGCAAATGCAGGGGTGGGGACGATGGTCGAAAGTTTCCGTCTGACCTTCGTCGGCTGGCTCGACCAGCGGCTCGCTTCCGAACTGTATGTCACCACGCGGTCCCTTGAAGAGTCTGGCAAGGTGCGCAGCTGGCTCGAAACCCGCAGCGATGCGGTGCTGCCAATCTGGCATGCCGATGTTCAACTGGTGGGCCAGCCGGTGCAGATCTACGGTGTTACAGACCACACGACCTACCGGGACCATTGGCCACTCCTCGAGGCCGTGCCTGATGTATGGGGCCTGGTGGTACGCGGGGAGGGCGCACTTGCAAATGAGCAACTGGCGCGGCGCGGTGGCCTCGGTCTTGGCGATCAGGTGAACCTTCCCGGTGGCCGCTCCATGGCCATTGCCGGCGTGTTTTCGGACTATGGCAATCCCAAGGGTCAGCTCATCATCGGCAATCATCTGCTGGATGAACTCTACCCCGATGCGAGCAGGCTTCGCTATGCGGTGCGGGTGGCGCCACAGAAAGTACCCGAGCTTGCAGCCGATCTGCGCACCACATTTGGGCTGCCGCAAGGCAATGTGGTTGACCAGGCGGCGGTGAAGGCTTTCTCGCTCCGCATCTTCGAGCGCACTTTCGCGGTAACGGCGGCGCTCAACGTGCTGACCCTTGGCGTTGCCGCACTTGCCATTTTTGCCAGCCTGCTCACGCTGGCCGGCATGCGATTGTCTCAACTTGCGCCTGCCTGGGCGATGGGCCTCACGCTCGGCAATCTGGCGGGACTCGAAATCCTCCGCAGCGTGGCGCTGGCGGCTTTCACCTTTGTGGCCGCCATTCCGGTGGGGTTGGCGCTGGCCTGGATTCTCCTCGCGGTCATCAATGTCGAAGCGTTCGGCTGGCGTTTGCCAATGCATGTCTTTCCGCTTGAATGGCTGCGGCTCTTCGTGCTGGCCGTGGCCAGCGCCATCATCGCGGCACTGCTGCCAGCGCTTCACCTCATGCGACTGGCGCCCGCGCGCTTGCTGAAAGTTTTTGCCGATGAGCGTTAGGATATTACTGTGTCTGCTGCTGATGTCCGTACCTGCCCTTGCGCAGGGCTTTGCCGGGCTTGGCAGCGACGCAACGGGATTTGCCGTACCGCAGCGGGGCGTGGAACTGTCCTTCCCGCGCGACCACGGCGCGCACCCTGATTACCGCATCGAATGGTGGTACCTTACCGCGAACCTCACGGGTGAGGATGGCCAGGACTATGGCGCGCAGTGGACGCTGTTCCGCGCCGCTCTTGCCCCTGTCGAAAAGCAGGGCTGGGAAGACCCGCAGATCTGGATGGGCCATGCCGCGATCACGACCGTGGAGAAGCACTATTCGGCAGAGCGCATGGCGCGCGGCGGCATAGGGCAGGCAGGCGTCAAGCTGTCGCCGTTCCTGGCCCGCATTGATGACTGGCACATGACAAGCCGCGCCGCAGGCGCTGATGAGATATCAGCACTTGATGTGGCAGCGGCCGGCGATGGCTTTTCCTATGCGTTGAAACTCGACGCTCAAGGCCCGCTCGTTCCCCAGGGTGATCTTGGTTACTCGGTGAAGTCTGCGGAGGGGCAGGCGAGCTATTACTATTCGCAGCCATTCTACAAGGTTGAAGGCGCGATCACCATTGACGGCAGGCGCATCAAGGTATCAGGCCAGGCATGGTTCGACCATGAGTGGTCTTCGCAACCCTTAAGTGCCGGGCAAACGGGCTGGGACTGGTTTTCCTTCCATTTTGCATCCGGCGAAAAGTTGATGGGCTTCCGTCTCAGGGACGATGGTGAAGGCTATACTTCTGCCACATGGATCAACGCTGATGGGAGGGCTGAGCCGCAACCGCCCGGCGCGCTCCGGGTCACGCCGCTGGAATGGCAGGATGTCAGCGGGCATCGCGTGCCGGTGCGCTGGCGTGTGTGGCTTCCGGCGAAAGGTGTGGATGTGACAACCCGCGCCCTTAACCCGGCTGCGTGGATGGACACGCAGATTTCCTACTGGGAGGGCCCGGTAGCGATTGAAGGCTCACATCCGGGCCGTGGTTATGTGGAAATGACGGGCTACAATGGAGTTTCCAGCCGATGATGCGCCGTGCGGACTATGACGTGAACCTCTTGTTCCGCTGAAGGACGAATTTCGCTTGGTTGTTTTGGCGGCCCGGGACTGCTACTGTCCCCGATCTAGGAAAAATGGATTTCACCGACATGGATAAAACTCCGGCGGGATCGCTTGATGGCAATTCTGGGCCCGTCTCGGCCCGCATCCGCGCCCGCATCGAAAAAGCCAACAAGCGCTACCACGCAAACGACAATATCTCGGCTTTCATTGAGCCTGGGGAGATGGAAGGCTTGCTTGACGAAGTCGCGGGCAAGATGCAGGGCGTTCTGGAAAGCCTCGTCATCGACGTGACGCATGATCACAACACGCAGGATACGGCGCGGCGTGTTGCGAAAATGTACCTGAACGAGGTGTTCCGCGGCCGCTATGTCGGCCCGCCGCCGGTGACCGAGTTCCCCAATGCCGAATACCTGAACGAGTTGATGATCGTCGGGCCGATCACGGTGCGTAGCGCTTGCAGCCATCATTTTTGCCCGATCATGGGCCGGTTGTGGATCGGCCTTCTTCCCAATGAGCACTCCAACCTGATCGGTCTTTCCAAATATTCGCGCCTTGCGGAATGGATCATGTCGCGGCCGCAGATTCAGGAAGAGGCGATTGCCCAGGTCGCCGACCTGCTGATGAACAAGGTTGCACCCGACGGCCTTGCAGTCGTCATGGAGGCCGATCACTTCTGCATGCACTGGCGCGGCGTGAAGGACAATGCCACCAAGATGGTCAACAGCGTGATGCGTGGTGCCTTCCTCAAGAACGCCTCGCTGCGCCGTGAATTCCTCGACCTCGTCAATCTCAAGGACTGAAACACCGATGATCGTCCGCTGTGTCTATGCAAGCCGTGCCGCCTCCGTGCTGACGGCCCCCATGATCGAGGATATCCTCGAGAAATCCCGCGTCAACAATCCCGCCCATGGCATCACCGGCATCCTCTGCTACAGCGAGGATGTGTTCATTCAAGTGCTTGAGGGCGCGCGCGATGAAGTGTGCGAACTCTACAACGCCATTGTGCGGGATCAGCGGCACGCCAATGTGCGCATGCTTGTGTTCGAGGAAATCCGCGAACGCAAGTTCTGCAACTGGACGATGGGGCATGTGGATCTGTCCAAGATCAACCCCGGGCTGCTGCTCAAGTATCATGAGCGCGCGGTGCTCGATCCCTTTACCTGTTCGGGTACGGCCACCATGGCGCTGCTCGATGAGCTCGTTGCCACCGCCGCCGTCCACACCCGCATCACCTGAGCCTCAGACGGGCCGGAACCAGGTCAGGCCATCGCAGGTGTGGCCCGCCGGGCGGTATTCGCAGCCGACGTAGCCTTGATACCCCAGGTGGTCGAGGTGGCGGAAGATGCGCTGGTCATCCAGCTCGCCTGTGCCCGGCTCGTTGCGCTGGGGGACAGATGCCGTCTGCACATGGCCAATGACCGGCATGAGGGACTCGAGGCTCTTCATCACATCTCCATGCAGGATCTGGCGGTGGTAGATGTCATACTGGAGCTTCAGGTTGGAAAGACCGAGTGTCTCGATCAGCGTAACGGCGAAGGCGAAGTCATTGAGGAAATAACCGGGCATGTCGCGCCCGTTGATTGGCTCGATCAGGATGTCGATGCCGAGTGGCGAGAACGCCTCACAGGCCATGCGGACGGCATGGACATAGGCCGTGACTGCGGCTGGGTCCTGGCGTTCACCAAGGCCGCTCATCAGGTGCAGGCGCTTCACACCGGTCGCCTCGGCATAGGGGCGGGCCTTTTCCAGTGCGGCGCGAACGTCGTCCTCCCGGTCCGCGTGGCAGGCAAGCCCGCGCTCGCCCGCCTCCCAGTTCCCGGGGGGAAGATTGAACAGCGCCTGTGTCAGGCCTGATGACTGCAGCCGTCCGGCGATCTGGTCAGGCGCAAAGCCGTAGGGGAACAGGAATTCGACGGCCTTGAAGCCCTGGTCCGCAGCCGCTGCGAACCGGTCGAGAAACTCCCACTCTGTGAACATCATCGACAGGTTGGCGGCGAATTTCGGCATCATTTCCCCGTGAACGACTCAATGGATGAACCCAGAGCCTAGCGACTGCCGGTGGCGGCGGGCGAGGCCTTATTGCGGCTCCTGCCGGGAAAAGCGTGACTTCTGGAACAATCCCCGGGCGGGGGCATTCACCGCCCCAGTCACTTGTTTCTGCGTTGGTGGGCCGCGGAGCAGGATGTCATGTCCCGTCAGTGCTCATGCAGGTTTTCATGGCCGCTCAATATGGCTCTCCGTTGTTGGTCGATTCACTCCTTGCAGGCAACAACCTGCTCTGCGCATTGCGGGGGCCAGACCTCGACTTGATGCGCCCGCACCTTCGGGCGGTTCAGGCGGCAGCGGGCAGCGTTCTGCACGAGTCCGGGCAAGTCGTACAGACGGCGTATTTTCCCTGTCACCGCACGCTTGTGTCCTTTCTCGTCTCAACCGAGGAGGGAAGCACGGTGGAGGCCCTGCTCGTCGGCCGGGAGGGGGCTGTCGGCGGCATCGTGAGTGATGGTGACCTGCCGGCCTTCGCCAGGACCGTCATTCAGAGCGGTGGCGATCTTCTGGCGCTGCCCATCCCGGTGCTTGATGACTGCAAGCGGCAGTCGCGTGCCATTGCCACGCTGTTTGCCCGTTATGCGGACTGTCTCATGGCCCAGTTGTTTCAGGCGGCAGCCTGTAATGCGGCTCACAGCATCGAGCAGCGTACGGCGAAGTGGATCATTGCAGCGGTCGAGCGCTCAGGCTCGCGCGAGGTGCCGCTGACGCAGGAACGGTTGGCCGCCATGCTGGGCGTGGGCCGCAGCTACATCAGCCGCGTCATCGGAACCTTTAAGCGCGACGGTACGCTTGGCGTGCGCCGTGGGCATTTACTGGTAAAGGATGAGGCCCGGCTCCGGGCCCGCTCCTGCACCTGTCATGATGTGGTGAAGCTCCATTTCCATAGGGTGCTGAAGGGTGTTTATCCCGAAATCTGATCTCTTGAGGCGTTGCAGCCCGGGCCTTGCATGGCCCGGGCATTGCGCGGTCGCCCTGTATCAGGGATTGGTCGGGGCCGGGGTGGGCGCGGGTGCCGGCGTCGGTGCTGGTGCTGGGGTGGGCGCTGTGGATGTGCCGTTGCCGCCCGTTGCCGTGCCCGGCTCTGCGGTAGTTGGCGGAGCTTCCTTGCCGGGTGCCGGCGTCTCAGGCGTGACCGTGGTGGCCGGCGTGTTGGTCGTCGTCACGTTGCTGCTGCGGATGCCGTAGAACCACACGGCGGCAATCGCGAGAAGGGCGATAACGGCGCCGATGATCCATCCGGTTGCTGCCGAAGCCGATCGCCTCGGAATCTGCTGATATCTATTCTCAGGGGTGTTTGCCATTGCGGTCTCCCAAGGGTTGCGCGGCGTCGCATCTGTGCGGCAGGGGCAAAACGTGCGGTCAGGCCCCGGAGTTCCCGCTTGGGTCATCACAGCGCGCGCAGGAGACAGCATCTCCTGCGCGTCTTTCGCTTCAAAATGTTCAACCGTCTGAGACCAAGGCTGTCTCAGGCAGCCTTTCTTGAGCGCAGGTCGAAGAACAGGGCTTGGGCGATCAATGCCTTCACCATGTCCGGCGAGAAGGGCTTGGTGATAAGGAAGGCAGGCTCCGGGCGCTCTCCCGTCAGAAGGCGTTCGGGGAAGGCGGTGATGAAGATGACAGGAACGTCAAAGCCGCCAAGGATTTCATTCACCGCATCGATGCCTGAACTGCCATCGGCCAGTTGAATGTCAGACAGCACGAGTTGCGGTTGCGTCTCCCGGGCCAGGCGCACCGCTTCCTTGTGGGTGCGGGCAATTCCGGCACAACGGTGGCCAAGGGAGGTGATGGTGTCTTCGATGTCGAGGGCGATCAGCGGCTCATCCTCGATGATCAGAATGTCGCTGGTGATCATTTCCGAAATCTGCTGACTGGCCTGTTCGAACAGTGCATCCACGTCGATGACGCTCAGGTTCATGATCTCGCCAATATCGCGCCTGTCGAAGCCTTCCACGGCCGACAGGAGAAACACCTGGCGGGCGGGCCCCGGAATGCCCGAGAGACGCCCCTGGATCGTCGCCTCCCAGCTGGGCTGCGGGCCTTCCGTGCGGCCGTTGATCGGGATTGAACCCCAGAGTTTGCTGAGTGTCTGATAGAGGGCAATGCGCTGGCTGCTGGCGGTCTCAAGAATAGCGGGATCGGCTACCAGGCTTTCCAGCACTGCGGCGACATAGGCATCGCCGCTGGTCTGTGTCCCGGTCAGGGCACGGGCAAACCGGCGCAGATAAGGCAGATGCGGCGCAACTTTCGCGGACAGTGTCATTCAGTCATCGACATGGCGCGTGACGCCATGGCCCTCCCTTGGTGATCATCAGAACCAGAAAACGGCGGTCGTTGATTTTTGTTCCAACAATTTTGAAATTCTCTGGAACAAAATGCGGTTTCAGGCATTGCAAGGCCCTGAACCGCTATTCATCACGGCCGGGGACGGGCAATCAACGCATCATGGACGACAACTCAGGCAAGAAATCAAAGGCTTCCGGCAGTCAGCAGGTGGTCAGGGAAGCCGTGAGCAATAAGCTCAAGGCCTACTATGACGACATTTCCCGGCAGGAAGTCCCCCAGCGCTTTCTCGACCTTTTGGCCGAACTGGACAAGACGGGCGGGACAGCAGAGTGAAAAACCGCAATCAGAGCATGAAGCGCGAGGTGTTCCTGCTATCATGAAAGATCATGACTTCAGGAAAGATCTCCTTGCGCTGATCCCTCCGCTGCGGGCCTTTGCCATTTCCCTGACTGGAAAGGTGGACCGGGCAGATGATCTGGTCCAGGAAACCCTGCTCAAAGCCTGGGCCAACCGCGATAGCTTCGAGCCGGGTACCAAGCTCAAGGCCTGGCTGTTCACCATCTTGCGCAATGAGTTCTACACCGTCTTCCGCAAACGCAAGCGCGAGGTCGAGGATGCAGATGGGATGATCGCCTCTAATGTCGGCGTTCACCCAGGACAGGACAGCCATATGGACCTGACCGACATGCGGCATGCTCTTGGCCAGCTGCCGGTTGATCAGCGCGAGGCCCTGCTGCTGGTCAGCGCCAGCGACATGTCCTATGAGGAGGCTGCGGTGATCTGCGGCGTTGCAGTGGGCACGATCAAGAGCCGCGTTAACCGCGCTCGTGCGCGTCTTGCTGAACTTCTTCACTTGAATGAAACATCCGACTTCGGGCCGGGGCCTGAGGTGAAAGCCGCGCTCATGTCGAAGGGCGACGCCAGCTAATGGGTGGCATGCGGCCAGTCCGTCCCTACATTTCCGCTGTCTTGCCGATGATTAAGCCGTTGACAATCCCGGACTTTGTAATGTCCTGAGTGTCATGTGCGGCATCGCGGAACTGGCGCATGGTGTTGGCGGTGATCCTGCCGAAGAAGGGAAAAACAGTGAACTGCGCAAGAATGAGAAGAATAACGGCCATGATGCGCATGCTGTCAGCCCCCGGTTTTCGTAACGCTCCGCCGGCGTGACGCCTGCACCGCTGGTGCTTCAACGATGACGCCGGGCAGGTGGTTCCGGATTTGCCTTGACGGCTGGATGGGGCGGGCGTTCATCTGGCGGCGAACACCCCTCAAGCAGGAGGACAAGACGATGACGGCGCCCGCCGCGAAGAGCATGACTGACATTCCCCTGATTGGGTTCGGCACATACCCGCTCAAGGGAGAGGAGGCCTCCCGTTGCGTGGCCATGGCTCTGGAACTCGGCTACCGCCACATCGACACCGCACAGATGTATGCCAACGAGAACGCAGTAGGCCGCGCCATCAAGACCTCGGGCCTTCCGCGCCAGGACATTTTCATCGTGACGAAGGTCGATCCCTCCAATCTGGGGCCTTCACGCTTTGCCTCTTCGGTGGCCCAGTCGGTCGAAGACCTTGGTACGGTGCCTGACGTGCTGCTCATTCACTGGCCGCCAGCCGACGATGCGCTGGATGGAACGGTCGAACGCCTGATGGCCGAACAGGACAAGGGCCACGCCCGGCTGATCGGCGTGAGCAACTTCACCCCTGCCATGCTGCGGCGCGCACAGAAGATCGCGGGCGGCCGGCTCATCTGCAATCAGGTCGAATTCCAGCCCTTGCTCGACCAGTCGGCATTGCTTGCCACGGCGCGTGAACTGGGTGTGGCACTCACCGCCTACCGGCCCCTGGCGCGTGGCAAGGCGATGCTGCCGCCTGTCATCCAGCAGATTGCCGGGCGGCATGGCCGTCCGGCTTCGGAAATCGTGCTGCGCTGGATCATCCAGCAGGGGGTTCCCGCCATTCCGATGACCACACAGCGCGCCAATGCACTGTCGAACCTCAACGCGCTGTCGTTCTCACTCCCGGAGAAGGATATGGTGGCGATCTCCGCCATCGGCACCCGTGAGGGGCGCACCATCAATCCATCCTGGATGGCAGGGCGGTGGGATTGAGCAGCGGGCCCTTCACCGCTACACATGCCAGCATGACCAAGCCCTGCATCATCACTGTCGCCATCACCGGGTCCGTGCCGCGCAAGGAGCACAATCCGGCTGTTCCCATCACCATTGCCGAGCAAGTGGAGTCTACCCAAGCCGCCTTCGAGGCGGGCGCCACGATCGCGCATGTGCATGTTCGCAATGATGACCAGACGCCAACCTCCAATCCGGACCGTTTCGCGCAACTGCTCGAAGGCCTGCGCAGGCATTGCCCAGGAATGATCGTGCAGTTCTCCACCGGCGGGCGTTCCGGCAAGGGCGCGGAGCGTGGCGGCATGCTGCATCTGGGCTGCGACATGGCTTCGCTCTCTACCGGGTCCTGCAATTTCCCCACCATCATCTATGAGAACCATCCGGACCTGATCCGCGAACTGGCTCAGAAGATGCTGGACAACAACGTGAAGCCAGAGATCGAGGTGTTCGACTTGTCGATGCTCTACCAGGCGCTGCGGCTGGCGGAGGAAGGCGTGCTCAGGAAGCCGTTGCATGTTCAGTTCGTCATGGGCGTGAAGAACGCCATGCCGGTCATCCGCCAGGCTTTCGACTTCATGGTGGATGAGGTGACGAGGCTTTCACCCCACTCGACATGGGTGGCCGCCGGGATTGGCAAGCATCAGCTGGAGGTGAACCGCTGGTGCCTTGAACGCGGTGGTCATTGCCGCACCGGTCTTGAGGACAACATCCGATGGGACGAAACGCGCCTTGCCGCGTCTAACGCCGAACTGGTGAAGCGGGTGGTTGATCTCTGCCCGGACTACGGCCGCCATCCGGCGACTGTGGCCGAGGCGCGGACGATTCTCGGGCTTTTGTAAGTAAGTCCGCTGCTTAATCTTCTCCCAACGTTGTCGGGAGAAGGAGTGCTCACCCCTTCAAGCCACACAGCGTGCTTGAGCGCTGCAGGTGCTTCACCGCGGCCTCCCGCACCATGCCGCGCTCGAAGAACAGCCGCGCCGCCTTCAGATGTTCGAGCAAGTCGGAGGAACGCGCCAGCATGATATGCGCCGACTGGTCGACCTGCCGGATGATCTGCTGCGCCGTCAGTTCCTGGGCCCGTGCGCGCTCGCCGTGGCTGATCGATACAAGCCCCTTGTTGGCAGTGCCTGCATCACCTCGCGGATCGCAGGGTGGCCCACACCGATGCGCTTCATCAATTCGCGCCCGGAGGGCATGGCGTCATCAGGGGGCAGATCGCCGCTGGACATCAGGCGCAGCAATCCGTTCTGCACTTCGTCTGAAAGTTTGCAGCGGATGATACGCTCGGTTTGCATGGGCCCATGTTTGGCTGCTAGCTTGATCTGAGTTCAGATCAACATACCAGTAAGCCCTTCATGCGCAATCTGTCACCCTCCATGATCCGCCTCACCTATCTCATTGAAACAGAGGGCAGTCCGGAACGGCTCGCGGCCAAGATCGCCAGCGACCAGTCTACCGGTACCTTCGTGGCGCTACCGGGCGAGACGGAGGAACTCAAGGCGCGTGTGGCCGCACGGGTGGTGGCGGTGAGGCCCCTGCCGCCATCGGATACGCCGTCTTTCCCGTCGGAAGGCCGGGGTCCGTTCAACCGCGCGGAAGCTGACATCGACTTTCCGTTCGACGCCATCGGCACCGATCTTGCGGCGCTTATGACCATCGCCATTGGTGGCATCTATTCGATCAAGGGCTTCACCGGCATTCGGGTAACCGGACTGAAATTGCCGGACGAGTATCGCGGCGCGCACCCCGGCCCGCAATTCGGCATTCCAGGCAGCCGGGCGCTGACGGGTGTTGCTGGCCGCCCGATCATCGGCACGATCGTGAAGCCCTCGCTGGGCCTCAGGCCGCATGAGACGGCGGAGTTGGTGAAGGAGTTGATCGCGGCGGGAGTCGATTTCATCAAGGACGACGAGAAACTGGCGAGCCCCGCATACTCGCCATTGTCAGAGCGCGTGAAAGCCATCATGCCGCTGATCCTCGATCATCAGCAGAAGACGGGCAAGAAGGTGATGTATGCCTTCGGCATCAGCCATGCCGACCCCGACCAGATGATGCGCAACCATGACATGGTGCTGCAGGCGGGTGGCAATTGCGCCGTCATCAACATCAATTCCATCGGCTTTGGCGGCATGAGTTACTTGCGCAAGCGCTCGGGCCTTGTGCTGCATGCGCACCGCAATGGCTGGGATCTTCTCACCCGTCATCCGGGGATCGGCATGGGTTTCGCCGTCTATCAGCAGTTCTGGCGTTTGTTGGGTGTGGACCAGTTCCAGATCAACGGCATCCGCGTCAAATACTGGGAGCCGGATGAGAGCTTCGTCGCCTCCTTCAAGGCGCTGCGGGAGCCTTTGTTCTCGGAAGCTGATTGCCCCTTGCCTGTCGCGGGCTCCGGCCAGTGGGGCGGCCAGGCGCCTGATACCTATGCACGCACCGGGCGCACGCAGGATCTGCTCTATCTCTGTGGCGGCGGTATCGTCAGCCATCCATCCGGCCCTGCTGCGGGTGTTCGCGCGGTGAGGCAGGCGTGGGAAGCGGCGGTTCAGGGCATCCCGCTCGAGGACTATGCAAAACAGCACCAGGAACTTGCCCAATCCCTAGCCTTTTTTGGCGATGGAATGGCCGCCTGATGAGCCTCTTCCTCTCCTACTATGGCGATGACTTCACCGGCTCCACCGATGTGATGGAGTCGACGAGTATCCACGGGCTCAGCACGGTTCTGTTCACCCGCATTCCGACGGATCAGGAGCGCGAGCGTTTCAGTGGCTATGAAGCCATCGGCCTTGCGGGCACCAGCCGCAGCCAGACGCCAGACTGGATGGAGGAGAACCTTCCACCTATCCTCCACTGGCTGAAAAGCCTCAACGCGCGCTTCTGCCATTACAAGGTCTGCTCCACCTTCGATTCCGGCCCGCGTGTGGGCAATATTGGAACCGCCATTGAAATCGGGCGAAAGGTTTTCGCGCAGCACGTGACGCCGCTCATTGTCGGCGCGCCGCAGTTGAAGCGTTACACGGCCTTCGGTCATCTTTTCGCGGGTTATCAGGGCCAGACCTATCGCATTGATCGCCACCCGGTAATGAGCCGCCATCCGGTGACGCCGATGGATGAGGCCGACCTGCGCCTCCATCTCGCAAAGCAGACGGACCTGCCTGTGGATCTGGTGGCCGCCAGCATGCTGATGAGTGGCGATGCTGCCATCGACCAGGTGATGGATCCGGCGCGAGGGATTATTCTTTTCGATGTGTGGGACATGGCAACCCAGTTGGAAGCAGGCCGCCAGTTGCTGCGGATTGCTGAACGGACAGGCCCTTTCCTCGTTGGCTCCTCGGGCGTCAATTACGCGCTGGTGAAGGCGCTCGCGGCGGCGGGCAAGGTCAGCGGAACGGCCAGCTTCGCGGCCCTTCCTGGGGTTGACCGGACTGTCGCCGTTTCGGGCAGTTGCTCGCCCACAACGGCGCGGCAGATCCGCCATGCTCTCGCTCATGGGTTTGAGGGGCTGCATGCCGATCCGCTTGAGTTGGCGGGTGAGGCAGGTGAGCACGCCGTCGCACGTCTCACGGCGCAGGCTAAGCGAATTCTCGCTGAAGGACGCAGCGTGCTTGTTTACACGGCCCTCGACCCCGAAATGGATCGTGGCGGCGCGTTGGATCAGATCGCCGACGGACGGCACCGCGTCGGGCAGGGGTTGGGCCGTATCGCGCGGGCCTGCATTTCGGCCTTTGGCCTGAAGCGCGCCATACTCGCCGGTGGCGATACATCATCCCACGCGCTGGGCGAACTTGATATCTTCGCGCTGACCACGCGCTTTCCCATGGCCGCGACACCGGGTTCGCCGCTGTGCACGGCGGCCAGCGGCACTCCGGCGCTCGACGGGCTGGAAATCGCGATGAAAGGCGGGCAAGTTGGAGGAGACGATTATTTCACCAGCCTGCGTGATGGCATGGGAACGCCCTAGATGCTGAATGAACTCCGCACACATAGACTCGCGCGCAACCCCGGCATGCGGTTGAACCCGGAGTGGTTCGAGCAGGTGCAGGTGAATCTCTCCGCTGCGGAGCGCCGCGCGGCAAATCTTCCCACCCGCCGCTCCGTGAAGAAGAATTATCAGGCGGCCTGGCTGGTCAAGGCCATCCAGTGCATCGATTTGACGACGCTGGCAGGTGATGACACGCCGGGCCGCGTAAACCGGCTGTGCGCCAAGGCGAAGCGGCCGCTGCGCGATGATCTGGTGGCGGCGCTGGGTCTGGCGGATGCACCGCCAACGGTCGGGGCTGTCTGCGTCTATCCCACCATGGTTCCGCATGCCGTAAAGGCGCTGGAGGGATCGGGCATTCCCGTCGCTTCTGTTGCCACCGGCTTTCCGGCGGGTCTCACACCGCTTCCGCAGCGGCTTGCCGAAATCCGCTATGCAGTGGACATGGGGGCCAGGGAAATCGACATCGTCATTCACCGCGCGCAAGTCCTCACGCAGAACTGGGCAGCCCTTCATGATGAGATCGCCGCCATGCGCGAAGCCTGTGGCGAAGCCCACATGAAAGCCATCCTCGCCACGGGAGACCTGAAGACGCTGCGCAATGTCTATCGCGCTTCCATGGTGGCCATGCAGGCGGGGGCGGACTTCATCAAGACGTCGACGGGCAAGGAGGACGTCAACGCCACGCTGCCCGTCAGCCTCACCATGGTGCGGGCCTTGCGAGACTACGGCGAGTTCACCGGCGTTCACATTGGCTTCAAGCCCGCAGGCGGCCTCAAGACCGCGAAGGATGCCATGAACTGGATGATCTTGATGAAGGAGGAGTTGGGCCGTCGCTGGCTGGAGCCCGATCTTTTCCGCATCGGGGCGTCATCGATGCTCGCCGACATCGAACGCCAGCTCGAACATCACGTCACCGGCCGTTATGCCGCTGCCACGCATCAGCCGCTCGCCTGAGGAAAGTTTGAAATGCCCAGCGTGAAAGACATTCTCGACAGCATGGACTATGGGACCGCGCCGGAAGGCAATGCACAGGTGCTGGAGTGGCTGAAGTCCCATGACAAAGGCTTCGGGCATTTCATCAATGGCGCTTTCGTGAAGCCCGCCGATGGAAGGCTGTTCGCTGTCTCGAACCCTGCCAGCGGCGAAACGCTGGCCCGCGTGGCGCAAGGCTCCGTGAAGGATGTTGACGCGGCGGTGAAGGCCGCGCGCAAGGCATTCGGGCCATGGTCGAAACTTGCCGGCCACCAGCGCGCCAAGCATCTCTACGCCTTGGCCCGGCTCATCCAGAAGCGCGAGCGCTTCCTCGCCGTGCTGGAGACGATGGACAATGGCAAGCCCATCCGCGAAACGCGCGACATCGACATTCCCCTCGTTGCCCGCCATTTCTATCATCACGCCGGCTGGGCCGAACTGGTTGGGGATGAATTCCCGGGCTATGGGCCCGTAGGGGTTTGTGGCCAGATCATCCCGTGGAACTTCCCGCTTCTTATGCTGGCATGGAAGATTGCGCCTGCCCTGGCGGCGGGCAACACGGTGGTGCTGAAGCCCGCCGAGTTCACGCCGCTCACCGCGCTGGCCTTTGCTGAAATCTGCCGGGAGGCGGGGTTGCCGCCGGGTGTCGTCAATGTCGTCACGGGTGATGGCGCGGCGGGTGCCGCGCTGGTGAAACACGATGGCGTGGACAAGATCGCCTTCACCGGCTCCACGGAAGTGGGCCGCCTCATCCGCAAGGCCACCGCGGGCAGTGGCAAGAAGCTCTCGCTTGAACTCGGTGGAAAATCGCCCTTCATCGTGCATGAGGATGCTGATCTCGATGCGGCGGTCGAGGGTGTGGTGGATGCCATCTGGTTCAACCAGGGCCAGGTGTGCTGCGCGGGCTCGCGCCTGCTGGTGCAGGAGGGCATTGCCCCGAAATTCCTGGCGAAGCTGACACGCCGCATGCAGACGCTCCGGGTGGGTGACCCCCTCGACAAGTCCATCGACATGGGCGCCATTGTCGACCCCATTCAGGTAAGGCGCATCGCGGAACTGGTGGAGGCGGGCAAGGCCGAAGGCGGCACGCTGGTGCAGGCCGATTGCGCCCTGCCTGAGAAGGGCAACTGGTTCGCGCCGTCGCTGTTCACCGATGTGGAGCCGTCTTCCACGGTGATGGAGGTCGAGATCTTTGGCCCCGTTGCCGCCATGATGACCTTCCGCACGCCGGATGAGGCCGTGCAGATTGCCAATCACACGCGCTATGGGCTAGCCGCCAGCATCTGGTCGGAGAACATCAATACCGCGCTTGATACGGCGGCGCGCATGAATGCGGGCGTTGTCTGGGTCAACGCCACCAACCTCTTTGATGCCGCTGCAGGCTTCGGCGGCTATCGTGAGTCCGGCTTCGGGCGCGAGGGCGGGCGCGAAGGCATGTATGAATATCTGGTCCCTGAATGGGAAAGCAAGCTGAAGCCATCTGCCGAAGGGAAGCCTTCACGCCTTGATGCCCTTCCGGCGGAGAACGCCGAACCGGCAGCCATTGACCGGACCGCCAAACTCTATATCGGCGGCAAGCAGGCGCGGCCCGACGGCGGGCACAGCTATTCCGTCTACGGAGCAAAGGGCAGGGCTATCGGCCAGGCCGGCCTCGGCAGCCGCAAGGACATTCGCAATGCGGTTGAAGCGGCGGCCAAGGCATCTGCTTGGTCTTCGGCGACGGCGCATAACCGCGCGCAGGTGCTTTATTTCATTGCCGAGAACCTGTCGGCGCGCCGGGAGGAATTCGTCAACCGCCTGAGGAGCATGGGGCAGAGCGCCACGGCCGCTAAGGCGGAGGTGGAATCGTCCCTTGCGCGCATCTTCTGGTATGCCGCGCAGGCTGACAAGTATGATGGCCGCGTGCATGCCACCAAGTCTCGCCATGTGACGTTGGCGATGAACGAACCCTTTGGCGTGATGGGTATCATCTGCCCTGATGACATGCCGCTGCTGGGTTTCGTGTCGCTTATCATGCCGGCACTTGCCATGGGCAACCGCGTCGTCGCCGTGCCATCGCCCGTGCAGCCGCTGGCAGCGACCGACCTCTATCAGGTGTTCGACACCTCGGACGTGCCGGGCGGCGCCGTCAACATCGTGACAGGTGAGCGCGATGAACTGGCGAAGACGCTGGCCGATCATGATGACGTGGCGGCGCTGTGGTATTTCGGCTCGCGTCAGGGGTCCGCCATGGTGGAAGCCCAGAGTGCCGGAAACCTCAAGGCAACCTGGGTCTCGAACGGCAAGAGCCGCGACTGGCTGTCTGCGGCGCAGGGGCAGGGCCAGGAATATCTCCGCCGCGCGGTTCAGCTGAAGAACATCTGGGTGCCCTACGGCGTATGACGGGACGGCGGCGCGGTCTTCACAAGCCACTCCCCTTGTGCCGCGTAATCGTCTAAGTTTGCGCCGAAAAGCAAACGCGGCAGGACACTGGACAAGAACATGGCTGAACCGGCGGCATCCCAACCCCTTGAACCGCCACGCGTGTACCTCGTGCACATGGTGGTTTTCATCATTCTGGTGGGAATTCTCGTCGTGGTCATCCTGCCGGGTCTCACCAAGGCCTTCATGGCCAACCCGATGCTCAACGGTGTCATCCTGGCCACCCTGCTGCTCGGCATGTTCCATTCCTTCCGCATGGTGGGGCGCCTGTTCCGTGAGGCCAACTGGGTCAACCGCTTTCGCGAAGGCGGCCAGGAAGAGTTGGTGAAGCCGCCGCAACTTCTGGCGCCCATGGCCAATCTGCTCCGGAACCGGCAGGACAAGGGGCTGTCGCCGGTCATCCTGCGCTCGCTGCTCGATTCGCTGGGGTCCCGTCTGGATGAATCGCGTGATCTGTCGCGCTATCTGGTGGGCTTGCTCATTTTCCTCGGCCTGCTCGGCACGTTCTGGGGGCTTCTTGAAACCGTACAATCCATCGGCGGCGCCATTGAGGGGCTTGACGTTTCGTCTGCCCAGTCGGCGACGCTGTTCGATCAGCTGAAACAGGGGCTTCAGGCACCGCTCAAGGGCATGGGCCTGTCCTTCTCGTCCTCGTTGCTTGGTCTTGCCGGTTCCCTGATCCTCGGCTTCCTCGACCTGAAGGCGGCGCAAGCGCAAAACCGCTTTTACCTCGACCTCGAAGATTGGCTCTCCAGCATCACCGACGTTGCGGCCGGGAGTGCCCAGCAGTCGCAGGCGCAGCAGTCGGGCTCCATTGCGCCGCATCTCCTGCGGGCCGATCTGCTGTCGCTGCAGCGCGCGGTGGAAAAGCTCAACCAGACGCTGGAGGACCAGAAGCCGGCGGCGGCTCCGGGCGGCGGCGCGTCCGCCGATGCAATCGAGCAACTGGCCGATGCTGTGGCGGGGCTCGTGTCGCAGATGCGCGAGGAACAGAAGATTGTGCGCCAGTGGGCGCAGGGCCAGCAGACGCAGCAGAACGAAATCCAGCGGCTGCTGATCCGCGCCACGGGGCCGATGGCGCGGCCCCAGGGCCGTGGCCGGGCTGAAGACGAGCGTCCCTGATGGCCGGCCTGTCTCGGCGGCGCGGACGCGGCAGCGAGGATGCCTACTGGCCAGGCTTCGTGGACGCGCTGGCGCAGCTTCTGCTGGTCATCACGTTTCTGCTGTCCGTCTTCATGGTGGCGCAGTTCCTGCTGGCGCGGCAGATTTCAGGCCAGGATTCCGCCCTGGGCCAGTTGCGCGCCCAGATTGCCGAACTGACCCAGCTTCTGGCGCTTGAACAAGCGGCGAAGCAGGATGTGGAAGCCTCGCTGAGCGGTTTGCAGGATGATCTTGCCGCCGAGAAATCGCGCAATGCCGGGCTTGCGGAACTGCTTGAAAGCGCGGGCGAGAAGGGCGACTCCGCCAGCGTGACGATCAGCGGGCTTCAGACCTCGCTCGACAAGGAGAAGGCCATTTCCTCCGAGGCGCTGGCCAAGGTCGAACTGCTCAACCAGCAGATCGCCGCCATGCGCCGCCAGTTGCAGACGCTGAACGGGCTGCTGAGCGATGCCGAAGCCAAGAACCGCGCGTCCGAGGCCCAGATCGCCGATCTTGGCAAGCGCCTCAATTCGGCGCTGGCCCAGCGCGTGCAGGAATTGACGCGCTACCGCTCCGAGTTCTTTGGCCGCCTGCGCCAGATCCTGTCGCAGCGGTCTGACATTCTGGTGGTGGGCGACCGCTTCGTCTTCCAGGCCGAGGTGTTGTTCCCCAAGGGGCAGGCCGCGCTCAATGCCGAAGGTCAGGCCGAGATGCTGAAGCTTGCCGATGCACTGAAGCAACTCGAAAAGGAAATCCCGCCGGATATCGCCTGGGTGCTGCGCGTTGACGGGCACACCGATGCCGACCCGATCCAGTCTCCCCAGTTCAAGTCGAACTGGGAACTCTCGGCGGCGCGCGCCATCGCGGTGGTCAATTTCCTCATTGCCAATGGCGTGGCGCCGCAGCACCTGGTCGCGGCCGGCTTTGGTGAATATCAGCCGATCGACCCGGGTTCCACCGAGGAAGCCAAATCACGCAACCGCCGCATCGAGTTGAAACTCACCGAGCGGTAAGGGAACGCGCCAAACAAGATGCCTTCGCACCCGGGCTTGACCCGGGTGTCCTTTTTTGGAGTGAAAAGAGGTTAGCTGGACCCGACGTGTCGTGTCCCTTCCCAAAAGGGGGAGGGGAAGTGCCTAGAGCGGGATGCGGTCAGGTGAACTCACAACAATTCCTCTGAATTCCGTCACCCCGGCGAAGGCCGGAGTCCAGCTTCAGGCCTCACCCCCTTGGAAAGACAGCTGGATTCCGGCTTTCGCCGGAATGACGGCAGAGTGTGCGGTATAAGGCGTGCCGATTCCATCTATCCGCACTCTGCTCGAAGGGGCGCAAAGAGATGCCCCGGCACAAACATCAAGCCGGGGCATGACGAGAGGCTGAGCGGGTTTCTGCGTGTTGATCGCTCACCCGCTGTGGGCCGAGAATTGCAGCTTGGCGAGCCTCGCGTAAAGCGGGCTGGTGTTGATCAACTCCGCATGCTTGCCTTCCGCGACGAGTTGCCCGCCGTCGAGAACGAGGATGCGGTCAGCATTGCGCACGGTGGCGAGGCGGTGGGCGATGACAAGTGTTGTCCGGTTGGCGGTGAGCCTTTCGATGGCCTGCTGGATGAAGGCCTCGCTTTCGGCATCGAGCGCGCTCGTAGCTTCGTCAAGCAGCAGGATCGGCGCGT
>JBEIDW010000007.1:0-53107 GCA_040383265.1 Hyphomicrobiales bacterium | reverse complement strand
TCCTTCTCGGGCGAGCTTTCCTACGAAGTGGCGACACCCTCCAACTATGGCCTCGGGCTTTGGAAGGACATCGTGGCGGCGGGTGCGGAATTCGGCCTCGAGCCCTACGGCACCGAAGCACTCCACGTGCTGCGTGCCGAGAAGGGCTACATCGTGGTGGGCGATGAAACCGACGGCACGACGACGCCCATCGACGTGGGCCTTGGCGGCCTCGTCTCCAAGAAGAAGGCGGACTTCCTCGGCAAGCGCTCGCTGGAACAGGCTTATCTCAAGGCCCCGAACCACAAGCAGCTGGTCGGCCTCCTCACCGAGGATCCGAACGACGTTCTGCCCGACGGTGCCTATGCGGTGCGCCACGTGAAGGACAAGCCGCCGATGGAGATGATTGGCCAGGTGACGTCTTCGTACAAGTCGCCCACGCTCGGGCGCTCCATCGCCATGGCGCTCATCGAGAACGGCCGCGCCCGCATGGGCGAGACGATCTCCTTCCCGCTTCCGGGCGGCAAGGTGGTGCGCGCCAAGATCACCGACACCGTGTTCTATGACAAGGAAGGGGCCAAGCTGAATGTCTGAGCTCGCTTATGAATCGCCGCTCGCCGGCGTTGCCGCTCCCGCAGGCCTCTCAATCTCACTGCGCGAGATCACCGACCGCGGCATGATCGACTTGCGCGGCCACACCTCCGACACAGCCTTCATGTCTGCGGTCAAGGATGTGCTGGGCGTTGCCCTTCCGACCGCGCCGCGCACGTCGGCCAGCTGGGGCGATGTGAAAGTCCTGTGGCTGTCGATCGACCAGTGGCTGATCCTTAGCACACGGAGCAAGTCGCATGAGATTCTGGCCAGCCTGAAAACAGCGCTCGCCGGCATCCATTCGCTGGCGGTCGATGTGTCGGACATGCGCGCCATCATCCGGCTGGAAGGCGATGGCTGCCGGGAGGTGCTGATGAAGGGCACGTCCCTCGACCTGCTCGATCCCGAATACAAACCAGGCTGCTGCCGCCGCATGCGCTTTGCGGAAATCGCGGCACTCTTGAACGTTGTGGAAGAGAACGTCTTCGACGTCTACGTCTTCCGCTCCTATGCCCACTATGCCTGGGAATTCCTCTGCGCCACCGCACGCGATCAGGCGAAGGTCAAGCTCTTCGGCGCGCAGCGCATTCCGGCCTAGCCTCACGGCACAGGGCCTCAACGCTCATCATCGCCGGGCTTGACCCGGCTATCTTTTTTTAGCGGCACACACATGAGCTTGCGCCACCATTCTGGCGGGCCGCTACGCATCACACATGCTTGGTGAATTTAACTTAACTTATTTGGATTTGATCCACTTGAGGCAATTCCGGGTTTCTGCTTAGTAGGTCAGGAACTAGAACATGCAGTCAGACCCTGACATCATCAAGCTGGAGTGACCTCATGAGATTTCTACCAAAACTAGCAACCGCGGTAACTTTTGCCGCGATGCTGTCGGCCCCCGCATCTGCCGCATCCTGCAATCAGAACTCCTGTTCGAATCAACTGACGGGCATCGTCTCCTCCGGCGTGCTGCCGTTCGACAAGCCGCTGAAGGGCGTGAAGGTTTCGATCTACAGGGCAAGCGGTTCCGCGCCGGTGCTGCTTGCAAAAACCAGAACAAATGGACGTGGCGAGTTCACCGCGCGGCTGCCGGAGGCACAGTTGCCCTCGGAAACCCGCTACGCCATCGTATCCGACGGCAATATTGAGTTGATGACAGTCATCAGCGCTGGCGACCGGCCGCGCTTGCGCATCAATGAGATGACAACCGTCGCGTCCGCCTATGCAATGGCGCAGTTCTTCGATGGCAAGCGGATTTCGGGCAAGCCCTTGCCGTTGAGGGTCGCGGCCTCCATGTTCCGCAATCTGACAGCGCCCGAAAGCGGCAGCGTCTCAGGCGTTCTCCGCAGCTCCCCCAATGCCGACGAGACAAACGCGCGGCGGCTGATGGCGACCCTGTCGAACATCCTCGCGGGCTGCGTGCGCAAGGGCGCCAGCGGCAATTGCGCGTCCCTCTTCGCGGCGACCGGCGGCAGCACGACGACGCTCGAGGCGATCATCAACATCGCGCGCAACCCCACCAGCAATGTCCGGGAGATCTTCGCGCTTGGGCGCAGGGAAACGCCGTTTCAACCGGCCCTCCTCGCGTCTCAGGGGCCTGACGCGCCAAACCACCTGATGCGTCTTGATGCCTTTACAGTGGCGGTAAAGGTGAACCGCACCAGTGCCGGCAACGGCCGGGAAACATGCCCATTCGGCGGGCCTGGCAATCTCGTGTTCGATGACAAGGGACATGCCTGGATCACCAACAACGTCGTGCAGGGCACCACGGGATCGGCCAACTGCTTCGCCGTTCTGAAGCCCGATGGCACACCGGCGGATGGCAAGAACGGAACGCCGAAGTCGCCCCTCTCTGGCGGTGGCGTGCTAGGCCAAGGCTTCGGCATCGGGCGCGATCCCTCGGGCAATATCTGGGCGGGTAACTTTGGCTGGGGCGGCGTCAACCCCAACGGGTCGGTGTCGAAATTCTCACCAGACGGCAAGGCCCTGTCGCCAAAGGCCGGCTATGTTTCGACATTGAATCGCGTTCAGGGCACGACATCCGACCAGGATGGCAACATCTGGATGGCGAGTTACTATGGCGATGCTGTTCACGTATTCCCGCGCGGAAGGCCGTTCACGAACTATCCGTCCTATGCAGACAGCAACACCAAGCCTTTCCATATCGTGGTGGATGATGCGGGTGCGGCCTATGTCAGCTACACGGGTACCTCAAACCTCTCGAAGCTCACCTATTCGGGCTCCGGCCCTCAGAAGGTCTTCACCAGGTCGCTCGGCACCGATAGCAATCCGAAGGGCATTGGACTTGATACAGAGGGCAATGTCTGGGCCACAGCAGGCGCGGAGTCGAAGATCTATGCCTATGATACAGACGGTAACCTGATTGGCGCCTTCAGCGGCGGCGGCATCACCGGGCCCTGGGGCCTGTCGGTCGACTCGCATGACAATGTATGGGTTGCGAATTTCGGCCCGAGCGAGCAACTCGACCTGAAGTACCGCCTGTCGCGTCTGTGCGGCGTGAACACCGCGCATTGCCCGGAAGGCCTCAGCACGGGCGATGCGATCTCGCCAGACACCGGCTACACGCTTCCCTCGGGGGGTGATCAGGTTCTCCTTGCCAATGGCAAGCCCCTTTACGCACCCAAGAAAGAGCCGAGCTTCAAGCCGCTTATGCGTGCGACCGCGACGCAGATCGACATGGCCGGAAATGTCTGGGTCACCAACAACTGGAAGCCCTCGGGCCTGAATGACCTTGTCACAAATCCCGGCGGTGACGGCATTGTGATCTTCGTTGGCCTTGCAGCGCCGGTGAAGCCCGGTATCGGCCAGCCGAAGGCGCCGTAAAGGGCAAGCAGACCCCTTGAACAAAACAAAAGGCCCGGGCTCTGCAGCCCGGGCCTTATCGTTTCAAGCGCTGAAGCCTCAGGCCTTGACGGTCGCCATCCAGTCGAACAGCTTGTCAAAGCCGCCGAAGGGATACAGGTGCGGTCCGGCAATGCCCAGTTCAGGACGGCCGTAATGCACCTGAGCAAGGCCCGTCACGAAATCATCGGGCGTGTTGACGGTGAGTAGCTTGGTAATGTTCAGCGCCTGCTTGCGGATGAAGCGGGCGGAATTACCGACGCCGCACATAGCGGCATATTTCACCAGCGTCTTGATGGTAGCGGGGCCGGGAACACCCACATAGATCGGAAGGTCGATGCCTTGCGAGCGAAGCCCCTTGGCCCACTCGGCAACCGGCTCGGCCTCGAACAGGAACTGCGTGGCGATAAAGCCGTCGATGCCATGGGCCTTGAGATAAGCCTGTTTCTCCTTCAGCGCCTTCAGCAGCACGGCTTCACCATGGAACTTGGTGATGTCGGGGTTACCTTCCGGGTGTCCGGCGATGCCGATGCACGTTACACCATTGGCCTGGAACACGCCGGTCTCCAACAACTGGATCGCCGCGTCGTACTGGCCGATGGGTTCCGGCGCGCCGCCGCCCAGCACCAGCATGGTATCGGAACCGGCTTCGGCCAGCGCCTTGATGCGGGCGCGGAGGTCCGCCTCGTCCTTCACGAAGCGGGCTGGCACATGCGGCACCGGCTGGAAGCCCGCAGCCTTCAACTGAAGCGTGGCCTCAATCTGCCCAGCCAGATCGGCGGCGTCGATCAGCGCAATGAACACGCGGCAACCGGGCTGCAACTTTTCCTGCAGAAGCGCCAGCTTCTCGATCTGCTTCGGGGTGATTTCAATCGAGGACGTACGCAGAAAGGCGGTCGTGGCTTGTACAGGCGAAAGACCGTTTATCGGGGCATTCATGGTCAGAGGCTCCATTGAGGCTGGCAGGACATTGCGCCCACCCTATTCAAACCGCCCGGATGTTTGCGACAGCGCCATAACGAATGCGACCGCCCCAAATTTCTGTGTGTCGTTTTCGGTCTCAGACGTGACGCGGATAGACAGCGGCCTCAATTTGCGCCAGAAGGCTCCAAACAGGAGTTCCCGCCCATGTTCGGCGATCCCCCAAAGCAACTTCCGCAGCATTTCGCCGTCGTTGTTGTGCCAGAATTCACTATGATGCCGGTCACCTCGGCGATTGAACCCTTGCGGCTGGCAAACCGCATGTCGGAAAAGTCCTTCTACAAATGGACGATGCACTCGGTAGATGGCCAGCCGGTGGCGGCCTCCAATGGCATTCTCGCCATGGTGGATGGCGATCTCTCCACTATTCCGGAAGGTGCCAACATCCTCATTTGTGCGGGTCTGAACGTCCAACGCCACACCGACAAGCGCCTTGTCGCGTGGCTCCGCAAGGTGGCGCGCAAGGGAACCAATATCGGCGCGGTCTGCACCGGCGCCCATATCCTGGCGGAGGCAGGCCTGCTTGATGGCTACAAGTGCACCCTCCACTGGGAAAACCTCCCCGGCTTCGCCGAGGCTTTCCCCGAAATCGATTCGACCGGCGGCCTGTTCGAAATCGACCGCGATCGCTTCACCAGTGCGGGCGGCACCACGGCGCTCGACATGATGCTGACATTGATTGCCAGCCAGCACGGGCCGGAACTGGCCTCCGCGGTAGCGGAAGGCATCCTCCATTCGCCGATCCGCCACCACAGCGAGCATCAGCGCATGTCGCTTCCGGCGCGCATCGGCGCAAGGCATCCCAAGCTCGTCGGCATCATCGAGGAGATGGAGCAGAACCTCGAGGAACCGCTCTCACCGTCCATCCTCGCCAAGCAAGCGGGGCTTTCCACGCGCCAGCTCGAGCGCCTGTTCCGCCGTTACCTCGACCGTTCGCCGAAGCGCTACTATCTCGAACTCCGCCTCAAGAAGGCGCGTTCGCTGCTGCTCCAGACGGACATGTCGGTCATCAACGTGGCGCTGGCCTGCGGCTTCTCTTCACCATCGCATTTTTCAAAATGCTACCGCGCCTTTTATGGCCGTACCCCCTACCGGGAGCGCGGCATTCCTGTCATCGACCAACCGGTGCCGGCAGAGGCCTGAAACAGAAAGGGCGAACCAGTGCTGGCTCGCCCTCTCCAAGTGCGTTCGCGACCGGGGGGATCTAACGAACTGCACGTCTCCGAAATTGCTGTGGCCTGACAATTCTGGCTTGATGCAGAAATCGCTCTCAGAATCACAAATTCTTGGCCAATTTCAATCTCTATAACGTTTCTTTGGAAGAAATGCCAACGAAGGTTGTCTGATCAATTTAGAAATAGCTAAGTAAACCTGCTCAAACCGCAGACAAAACAACCAGAGATACTTTTAATCCACCATTTTTTGCATCATCGAAACTGAGCGTGCCACTGTACATGGCCGCAGTTTCCGAAACGATCGATAGCCCCAGTCCGGAGCCCGGCTTGGTTTCATCCAGCCGCCGCCCGCGTTTCAGGGCTTCCGCGCGCTTTTCAGGCGGAAGGCCGGGGCCGTCATCCTCAACTTCGATCCTGAGAAACTGCCGCCCTGCGGCGGCCAGTTCAGGTGCAAGGCTGGCGCTCACATCAACCTGCCGGTCAGCCCATTTACAAGCATTGTCCAGCAGGTTCCCCACCATTTCTTCCAGGTCCTGCTTTTCGCCACGGAATTTCAGCCCCTCATCGCAGCTCACCCGGACTGACACGCCCTTGTCGCGGTTAATGCGTTCCAGCGTGCGGGCCAGCGCTTCGAGCACCGGCTTCACCTCCGTCACCGCGCCGATGCCCTGGGCCCTGGCAGCGCGGCGCGCCCGGTCGAGATAAAGATTCACCTGCCCGCGCATCAGTTCGGCCTGCTCCCGGACCTTCGCCGCAAGCGGGCTGGCCTGTCCCGCAGCCTCATTCGTCAGGACACTGAGTGGCGTCTTCAGCGCATGCGCGAGGTTGCCGACCTGGGTCCGCGCCCGCTCGATGATTTCCGTGTTCGACTGAATGAGAAGATTGAGCTCCGCTGCCACAGGTTCGATCTCAGCCGGATAGGCGCCTTTGAGCTGCTCTGCCTTGCCCTGGCGGATCGCCAGCAGATTGTTCTCGAGGCTGCGCAGCGGCCGAAGTCCGAAACGCACCTGCACGAGGATTGCAAGGACCAACCCAAGGCCGAGAAGCAGAAGGCTCAGCACCAGTGCCCGGTTGAAGGCGCTCACCTCGGCGCTCAATTCATCAAAGTTTCCAGCCACCAGCACGGAAAACCGGCGTTCGCTTCCCGGCAGGGTGAACACCTGCTCGATGGCCCGCAGATTGACGCCGTTTTCGTCAATCAGGCCAAAGGCTGCAACGCCATCGGGCTGGCGCGTGGACAGGGCCGCCGCAGACGGCACAAGCCGCTGCTCAAGGAGCGAGGCCGAAGCGAGGTCGCCCGCGCCATCCGCATCCTTTAGCGGTGTCACCTGCCAGTACCAGCCGGACAGGGGCAGGTTGAAGCGCGTGTCAGCCAGTGCCGTCGACAGGGAAGGCGTGCCGTCCGCACTCACATCCAGATTGGCAAGAAGCCCATCCGCAACGGCGCGCAGGCGATGGTCGAAATTGCGTTCAAGCGCGGCGGAGAACAGGCTTGCCAGCACGAAGCCGGTGATCGCCAGCAAAACGATACTGACGGCGGCGGAAGAGACAATCAGGCGGCTCGAAAGCGAGCTAGGCCGCATTGCCGGGCTCGGTCACGCAATAACCCATGCCGCGGATCGTATGCAGCACATCGACACCCAGCTTCTTGCGCAACCGCCCCACGAACACTTCGATGGTGTTGGAGTCGCGGTCGAAGTCCTGATCGTAGAGATGCTCGACCAGCTCACCGCGCGAAATCACCTTGCCCTTGTGGTGCATCAGGTAATCGAGCAGCCGGAATTCAAGTGAGGTCAGTTTCACCGCCGTGCCGTTCACCGTCACCCGCGCCGCCTTGGTGTCGAGCGTCAACGGACCGCAGGAAATCTCGGATGTGGCGTGGCCGGCAGCCCGGCGCACAAGCGCCCTGATCCGTGCCAGCACTTCCTCCATGTGAAAGGGCTTGGCCACGTAATCATCGGCCCCGGCGTCGAAGCCTGCCACCTTGTCGCTCCAGCGGTCGCGCGCGGTGAGGATCAGCACCGGCATCTTCTTTCCCGCCCGGCGCCATTTCTCCAGCACGCTCACGCCGTCCAGAACCGGAAGACCCAAGTCCAGAACTACCGCGTCATAGGACTCGGTATCGCCGAGGTGGTGCCCTTCCTCGCCGTCTCTTGCGGAATCCACCACATAGCCCGCGTCCTGCAAAGCAGTCACGAGCTGCCGGTTGATGTCCCGGTCATCTTCGACGACGAGTAGGCGCATGATTGCTCTCCCGCTTGAATTCCGACTAGGGGAAGGAGACCTCGCCGGTGAAGGCATTCACGCCCACCTGTACAACGCTGCCATCCTGCTTCAGCCTGACGATATACGTATCGCCCTTGAGTTTCACCCCCAGCGGCTCTGCCCCGGGAACACTGCGAACGGCGCGCTTCACCGCAGCGGAGGGCGGAATCTTCTTGCCGCCCTGTACCTGCGCCCCACCATCGCCGCCAGTCTGCTGGGCCATGGCGGGAGCGGAAAACAACACTGCGGCAAGCACCGCCGCGGCTATGGTCAAACCCTTGCGCATCTCGTCTGCATCAATCCTTCAGACGCCCACCTAGCGGCGGCTGCATGAACATCACATGAACAGCACCGGCCCCGCAAGCCGGGCACGTGTCTCAGCGGCCCTTGCGGGAGGCCACTGGCCCGGCAATCACCCCCGCCACCTTCTCCAGCGAGCGGCCTCCGATATAGCCACCCATGCCGATTGTGAGAATCGCCGGATCATCGACCGCGCCTTCGCGGCCGCCAGCGCCCATCCCTCCCCCCGGCTTGAAACCAACTCCATCATGAACCTGCTGTCCTCGGTGAAGTCGATGGGGCTCTCCTCCATCATGCCGGATTACTTCCTCCATGTTCTCGGCCGGCTGGAGGGGGTGAAGGCCATTCCGCTGGTGGAGCCGAAGGTGGAACACAAGGTCGGCCTTGTCGGCCTGCCGCGCGATCCGCTTTCCCCCCTTGTCACGGCGCTGTTCGCGGCGGCGGCGAAGTTCAAGGCTTGATCTCCGTCAAGGCCGGCCCGGAATTCCGGCGTCATGGTGCGGGCCAAGGAGCATCATCCATGAAAATGTCGCCGGACAAGACCCACGCCTATTGCGAAACCCACGCCTGCTACGTCGCCCTCAACCAGACCGAGGGCCAATGCCGGGATGAGCACAATTGCAACGATGACGTCTGCCCGCTGGAAAAGCAGCTGGGCCGCCCGCGGTTTGGCCAGGCGCTGGACATGATGGCCAAGGGCATGGCCGGAATTGCCGCAAAGTCAGGCTGACTGATCACCCCCGCCTATGACCCCATAGGGTGCGTCGATTGGAAATTCCGCCCGGACTGCGCGATAAGGCCGCATGTCTGGAAAACACACCCTCATCGACAAATCCCCGCGCGAGGCGACGGCCGCCCGGGAGATCGCCCTCCGCTATGGCAACCGCCCCGATGCGCTGCTGGAAATCCTCCACGATATTCAGCACGATATGGGTTACATCCCCGAGGCTGCCCTTCCGGCGCTGGCCAAGGCGCTCAACCGCTCGCGCGCCGAAATCCACGGCGTCGTCACCTTCTATGAAGACTTCCACCACGATCCGGTCGGCCGCCATGTGATTCACATCTGCCGGGCCGAAGCCTGCCAGGCCATGAAGGCGAATGAACTCATCGCCATGGTGGAGCGTTTCCTGAAGGTCAAGCTGGGCCAGACCACGGCCGATGGCGCGATCACCATTGAGGAGGTCTTTTGCCTCGGCAATTGCGCGCTGGCTCCCGCCGTCATGGTGAATGACAAGCTCGTGGGCCGCGTCGATGCCGCCAAAATGGAAACGATCATTGCGGAGTGCCGGAAATGATCAAGATCTACGTCCCCCGCGACTCGGCGGCCCGCTCCGTCGGCGCTGATGAGGTCGCCGCCGCCCTCTCGACCCGCGCCGCGGACCTCGGAATCGAGATCGTGCGCAACGGCTCGCGTGGCCTCCTCTGGCTTGAGCCCGTCGTCGAGGTGGAAACCGCGCAGGGCCGCATTGCCTATGCGCCGGTGTCCGAATCGGATGTCGCCTCGCTCATCGCCGCGGATTTCCACAAGGGCGGTGCGCATCCGCTCCGCCTCGGCAACATCGAAGAGCACCCCTACCTGAAAAATCAGGAGCGACTCACCTTCGCGCGCTGCGGCATCACCGATCCCGTCTCGGTGGCGGACTATGTGAAGCATGGCGGCTTCGAGGGCCTGAAGACGGCGCTCGGCCTGTCCGGTGCAGCCATCGTTGCGGAAGTCACCGAGTCGGGCCTGCGCGGCCGCGGCGGCGCGGGCTTCCCGACCGGCATCAAGTGGAAGACCGTTCATGATGCCGCAGCCGATCAGAAATATGTCTGCTGCAACGCGGATGAAGGCGACTCTGGCACCTTCGCTGACCGCATGGTGATGGAGGGCGATCCCCTCATGCTCATCGAGGGCATGACCATTGCCGCCATCGCGGTGGGTGCCAACAAGGGCTATGTCTATATCCGCTCCGAATATCCCGATGCGATTGCCACCATGCGCCAGGCAATCGTGGCCGCAACCGAAGCCAACTGGCTCGGCAATAATATTCAGGGTACGGACAAATCCTTCGATCTCGAAATCCGCCGTGGTGCCGCCGCCTATATCTGCGGCGAGGAAACCGCGATGTTGGAAAGCCTCGAAGGAAAGCGCGGCACGGTGCGCCCCAAGCCGCCGATCCCGGCGCTCGAAGGCCTGTTCGGCAAGCCGACCGTCATCAACAATGTGCTGAGCTTCGCGGCCGTGCCCTTCATCCTTGCCAAGGGCGGCGCGGCCTACAAGAACTACGGCATGGGCCGCTCACGCGGCACACTGCCCTTCCAGCTCGCTGGCAACATCCGGCAGGGCGGCCTCGTCGAGAAGGCGTTCGGCGTCACGCTGCGCCAACTCGTTATGGATTTCGGCGGCGGCACCTTCACCGGCCGTCCGGTACGCGCTATTCAGGTCGGTGGTCCGCTCGGATCCTATCTGCCCGCCGATCAGATGGACATCGAGATGGACTATGAAACCTTCGCCGCCGCTCAGGCCATGGTCGGCCATGGCGGCCTCGTGGTGTTCGACGATTCCGTCGACATGGCCCGTCAGGCCCGTTTCGCCATGGAGTTCTGCGCCATTGAATCCTGCGGCAAGTGCACGCCCTGCCGCATCGGCTCCACCCGTGGCGTCGAGGTCATCGACAAGATCATCGCGGGAGAGCAGCGCGAGGCCAATCTCGAACTTCTCTCCGACCTCTGCCAGACCATGACGGATGGCTCGCTCTGCGCCATGGGCGGGCTCACCCCCATGCCGGTGTTGAGCGCCATCAAGCACTTCCCTGAAGATTTCGACAAGCCCCAGCGGCTGGCCGCAGAATAGGAGCATCAGCCTCATGACCCTCATCAAGGAAACCGACTACGGCACGCCAGAGTCGACCGCTCAGAAGATGGTGACTCTCGAAATCGACGGTCGGCAGGTCACGGTGCCGGAAGGCACCTCCATCATGCGCGCCGCGATGGAGCTTGGCACCAAGATCCCCAAGCTATGCGCCACCGACATGCTGGATGCCTTCGGCTCCTGCCGCCTTTGCCTCGTGGAAATCGAAGGCCGGAAAGGTACGCCTGCCTCCTGCACGACACCCGTTGCCCCCGGCATCAAGGTGAAGACGCAGACCGAGCGCCTGGCGCAACTGCGCAAGGGCGTGATGGAGCTTTACATCTCCGACCACCCGCTGGACTGCCTCACCTGCGCGGCCAATGGCGATTGCGAATTGCAGGACATGGCCGGTGCGGTTGGCCTGCGCGATGTGCGCTATGGCTATGAGGGCGAGAACCACGTCTTCAAGACACGCGCTGATGGCTCCACCAACATCCGCTACCAGCCCAAGGACGAATCGAACCCCTATTTCACCTTTGATCCAGCCAAGTGCATCGTGTGCTCGCGCTGCGTGCGCGCCTGCGAGGAGGTTCAGGGCACCTTCGCGCTGACCATCGATGGCCGCGGATTCAACTCCACCGTCTCCGCCGGCATGGGCGAAGACTTCCTCGAGTCCGAATGCGTCTCCTGCGGCGCCTGCGTCCAGGCCTGCCCCACTGCCACGCTGTCCGAAAAGAGCGTGATCGAGATGGGCCAGCCGGAACACTCCGTCGTCACCACCTGCGCCTATTGCGGCGTGGGCTGCTCCTTCAAGGCCGAGATGAAGGGCGACCAGGTCGTCCGCATGGTTCCTTTCAAGGATGGCGGCGCAAACGAAGGCCACTCCTGCGTCAAGGGCCGATTCGCCTGGGGCTACACCACCCACAAGGACCGCATGCTGAAGCCAATGATCCGTGAACGGATCACCGATCCCTGGAAGGAAGTATCCTGGGATGAGGCGATCGGCTACGCCGCCTCGCGCTTCAAGGCCATCCAGGAAAAATATGGCCGCACCTCGATCGGCGGCATCACCTCCTCGCGCTGCACCAATGAGGAAGTCTTCGTGGTTCAGAAGATGATCCGCGCCGGCTTCCAGAACAACAATGTCGATACCTGCGCCCGCGTCTGCCATTCGCCCACCGGCTATGGCCTGTCGCGCACGTTCGGCACCTCTGCCGGCACGCAGGACTTCAAGTCGGTTGCCGAGTCGGATGTCATCATCGTCATCGGTGCAAACCCGACGGACGGCCACCCGGTCTTCGCATCGCGCATGAAGCGCCGCCTGCGCGAAGGCGCGAAGCTGATCGTTGTTGATCCGCGGCGCATCGACCTGGTCGAGTCGCCTCACATCCGCGCCAACCATCACCTGCAGCTGCAGCCCGGAACCAACGTGGCCATCATCAACGCCATCGCCCATGTGGTGATGACGGAGGGCCTCGAGAACCGCGCCTATATCAATGAGCGCTGCGACCCGGTTGAATTCGCCCGCTGGGAAGCCTTCATCAAGGAACCGAAGAATTCTCCGGAAGCGCTGGAAAGCGTCACCGGGGTTCCTGCGGCAGAAGTGCGCGCGGCGGCGAGGCTCTATGCCACCGGCGGCAACGGCGCCATCTACTATGGCCTCGGCGTCACCGAGCACAGCCAGGGTTCCACCATGGTCATGGGCATGGCGAACCTCGCCATGGCCACTGGCAATGTCGGCCGCAATGGCGTGGGCGTAAATCCGCTCCGTGGGCAGAACAATGTGCAGGGTTCCTGCGACATGGGTTCCTTCCCGCATGAATTCCCGGGCTACCGCCATGTCGGTGATGACACGGTGCGCCAGCTGTTCGAGACGGTGTGGAGCACCCACCTCGACGATGAGCCGGGCCTGCGCATTCCCAACATGTTCAACGCCGCCGTCGAAGGCACCTTCAAGGGTATCTTCGTGCAGGGCGAGGACATCGCCCAGTCCGACCCCAACACCAAGCATGTGAACGCTGCACTGGAATCGATGGAATGCGTCGTCGTGCAGGACCTGTTCCTGAACGAAACCGCCGCCTTCGCCCATGTCTTCCTGCCGGGCACATCCTTCCTCGAGAAGGACGGCACCTTCACCAACGCCGAGCGCCGCATCAACCGCGTGCGCCAGGTGAAGGCGCCCCTTCAGGGCAAGCATGAATGGCAGGCGGTGTGCGACCTCGCCTCCGCCATGGGTTATCCCATGAGCTACAACAACGCCGCCGAGATCATGGACGAGATCGCGCGGGTGACGCCGACATTCGCCGGCGTCTCCTTCGCCAAGCTCGATACGCTGGGCTCGTTGCAGTGGCCCTGCAACGACAAGGCGCCGGAAGGCACGCCACTGATGCATGTCGGCGGATTCGTGCGCGGCAAGGGCCGCTTCGTTGTGACGGAATTCGTTCCGACGACCGAGCGCACCAACCGCTCCTTCCCGCTGATCCTCACCACGGGCCGCATCCTTTCGCAGTATAACGTCGGCGCCCAGACGCGCCGCACCGAGAACGTGACCTGGCATACGGAAGACGTGCTGGAAATCCACCCGCATGATGCCGAAACCCGCGGCATCAAGGATGGCGCGATGGTGTCGATCTCGAGCCGCATCGGCGCCACGTCGCTTCGCGCGGTGATTTCCGACCGCTTGCCGCAGGGCGTCGTCTACACCACCTTCCACCATCCGGTGTCGGGCGCCAACGTCATCACCACCGACAATTCGGACTGGGCGACGAACTGCCCCGAATATAAGGTGACGGCGGTGCAGATCACCCTCTCCAACCAGCCTTCGGACTGGCAGAAGGAGTGGGAAGAGCGCGAGGAAGAAAACAAGCGCGTCGCTGCCTCCATGGTCGCGGCGGAGTGAGGAACTCGCGTGCCATGAAGCCTGCCCTTGTCCCGGTTACGGCCGAGATGGGGGAGGCCGTGCGCACATCAGTTCCGGCGAAGGGCATTCTTCACACGCTGGCGGGTGACACGGAAACCGTCTGGCAGGTGCCGGAGGAAGTGCCCCTCAGCCTGCAGTTCAACTCCGCGAATTACGCGGTGATGATGGGGACACCGGCTGACTTCGAGGATTTCGGCCTGGGCTTCGCCATTGCCGAGGGCATCGTCTCCAGGGCCTCCGATGTCTCTGCCATTCTGGTGTTGCCTGCCGAACAGGGCTACGCCATCGACCTGTCGGTTGATGAGGCAAAGCTGAACCGGGCGCGCATGGCAAGGCGCAGCCTTGAGGGCCGCACGGGCTGCGGCCTTTGCGGCATCGAGGACATGAAGGATGCGATCCGCATGCCGGGTCACGCCCTGCCGCAAGCCGAACTGCGCCCGCAGGCCGTGGCGCGGGCTTACGAGCAGTTGCCAGCCCACCAGCCGATGAGCCGCGTGAACCGCACGGTGCATGCCGCCGCGTGGTGCTCCGTAGACGGAGAAATTCTGCTCTCGCGCGAGGACGTTGGCCGCCACAATGCGCTCGACAAGCTGATTGGCGCACTGGCCCGCAGGGGAACGCCGCTTTCGGCAGGCTTCGTGCTGATGTCCAGCCGCTGCAGCTTTGAACTCGTGCAGAAATGCGCCATCGCCGGCATCGGCGCGCTGGCCACCGTTTCGGCCCCCACCGCCCTGGCGCTCACGCTGGCGCGCCAGGCCCAGCTCAAACTTGCCGCGCTCTCGCACCGCGGCGTCATGATTTTCGATAAGGACTAACCGATGGATACGCAGGACATGACCCGCATGGCGAACCAGATCGCGGGCTTCTTCAATGGCTCCGGCCCCGAGGTTGCGGTGAAGGATGCCGCCGAGCACATCAACAAGTTCTGGGAGCCGCGCATGCGCGCAGCGCTCCTCGCGCATCTCGAAAAGGGCGGTGAGGGCCTCGACCCCACGATCATCAAGGCTGCGGGCCTGATCAAGAGGCCGAAGGCCGCAGCGGCGTAGTTTCCAGGATCGCCCGTCATTCCGGCGAAAGCCGGATACCAGCTTGGGGCCGAAAAGCTTGGCCCCGGCCTTCGCCGGGGTGGCGAAAGGGTGGAATGCCCTACCGCGCCATCTTCCGCCTGGCCTTCGGCAGCCGCCACAGATGGTCCACCAATTCCTCAACCGTGATGCCCTCTTCCGAATAGGCTTCGCCCGTGACCGTGATGCCGGCCTCGGCCACGGTGTCCTGGCGGCCCGACACCAACGGGTGCCACCACGGCAGCGCCTTGCCCTCATCCAGTAAACGGTAAGCGCAGGTTGTGGGAAGCCAGCCGAGCGAACCGACATTCTCCGGCGTCAGGGCCACGCAGTCCGGCACCTTGGCCTGCCGGTTGGCATAGTCCGTGCAGCGGCAGGTTTCGAGGTCGAGCAGTTTGCAGGCCGCGCGGGTATAAAGATACTGGCCGGTATCCTCGTCCTCAAGTTTGTTGAGGCAGCAACGGCCGCAGCCGTCGCACAGCGATTCCCACTCTTCCCGGGTCATTTGAGATAGGGATTTGGTTTTCCAGAAGGTCGGCGCATTCACCATGTTGCGCTTATGCCATGGAACAGCGTCCGAAAGTCAACCTCCGGGACTGGCGCTGCCGCCCGCCACGCGGTAGCCTCCCCTCCTTGAGGCGGTGACGCCGGAAAAGGCCCAGGCGCGTTTTCGTCACAATCGCCCTCTAATCGGCTGGCAGTCTCCTGAACGGTTTTTGTTGCGCGTGTCAAAACTTCCGCCCCGCCAATCACTGTCCGGCAAGCTATGGCGGGCCGATTCCGCCGTCAGCACTGCCGTGTTTGAAAGCTGGGACTTCCTCAAGCGCGCCCATTCGGCCTATCAGAACTTTCTCACAAGGTTCCGGCTGCGTGGCCCGAAGCGCCTGGTCGTCGACATGGTTGACGATGCTCTGACCTTCGGTGTGATCGCCTGTTTCGTGGCTCTGGCCTATGCGCTGCCGCCGTTCTCCGGCACGGGCGATGTATGGAACCGCGGTCGCGAATATGCCGTCACCTTCACCGATGCCACGGGCGAGATCATCGGCCGGCGCGGCATAAGGCAGGATGACGCCATTCCCCTGTCCGACATTCCGCCCCACATGATCAAGGCGGTGCTCGCCACCGAGGACGCCCGGTTCTTTGATCACTTCGGCGTCGACGTCATCGGCACGCTGCGCGCCATCATCCAGAATGCGCGGGCGAATGACCTGGTGCAGGGCGGCTCGTCGCTGACCCAGCAGGTGGCGAAGAACCTCTTCCTCTCGCCGGAACGCACGATCCGCCGCAAGGTGCATGAGGCCTTCCTGTCACTGTGGATCGAGGCGCGGCTTTCCAAGGAGGAAATCCTGAAGCTTTATCTCGACCGCTCCTACATGGGCGGCGGCGCTTATGGCATCGAGGCGGCTTCGCAATTCTATTTCGGCAAATCGGTGCGTGACGTGACATTGCCGGAAGCCGCGATGCTGGCGGGCCTGTTCAAGGCGCCATCCAAATTCGCGCCGCACCAGAACATCGAACTGGCGCGGGCGCGGGCCAATACGGTTCTCTACCGCATGCTGGATTCAGGCTTCCTCACGCAAGGCGAGTTGCTGGAGGCAAGGCGCCAGCCCGCCGTGGCGATCGAGCAGAAGATTTCCGACAGCCCCAACTGGTTCCTTGACTTCGCCTACCGCGACACGCTGGCGCTGATCGACAAGAAGGGCCTCGCCGGGGACTACGTGCTCGAGGTGAAGACAACCATTAACCTGCCACTGCAGACGGCGGCGCAGACCATCGTGAATGAAGAACTGGCCCTCAACGGCGAAGCCCTGCACGTCGCGCAGGGGGCGGTGGTGGTGATGGCGCCCGATGGCGCGGTCAAGGCGCTGGTCGGCGGCAAGGATTACGAGACAAGTCAGTTCAACCGGGCAACGGATGCGCTCCGCCAGTCCGGATCATCCTTCAAGCCCTTCGTCTACATGGCAGCACTGCTGAAAGGCTACAAGCCAGACGACATGGTGGTCGACGGGCCGGTGGCGGTCGGCAACTGGGCGCCACGCAACTATACCGGCAAATATGCAGGCCGCACCACGCTTACAGACGCACTGGCGCACTCCTACAATTCCATTCCGGTGAAGCTGATGGTGGACATCGGCCGCAGCGCCATCATCAACACAGCACATCTCGCCGGAATACAGGGCCAGCTTGAAACCTGGGCGCCGATGGTGCTGGGCACCAGCGCGCTCACGCTGATGGACCTCACGGCCGGCTACATTCCCTTCGCCTCGGGCGGCTATGCCGCGAAGCCTTATGCTGTGCTGGACATCCGGCGCTCCAACGGTGACCTGCTTTATGTGCGCGACAATGAACCGGATGCGGCCACCCCGCCGCATCGCGTCTTCCCCGAGGAAAAAGTCGCCGACCTGAATTACATGCTGGCGGCCGTGGTAAAATCCGGCACAGGCCGCAGGGCGGATCTGGGGTTTGCGCCTCAAGCCGGCAAGACCGGCACCAACCAGGGTTACCGCGATGCATGGTATATCGGCTACACCGGCCACTACGTAACGGGTGTGTGGCTCGGCAACGACGACTTCACGCCGATGAAGGACGTGACGGGCGGCCTTCTGCCCGCGCCGATCTGGCGCCGTATCATGGTGGAGGCCGAACGCGGGCTTACGCCCGTCAGTCTTGCCGGCGTTCCCTATGACGACAGTTATGCCGCCGCTGCGGCGCCGCCGCGCCAATTGGGGCAGGACGACATCAGTGACGAGGCCGCGCAGGCCCAGGGCGCCAACACGCCGCTGCAACAGGGTGAAGATGTGAACAACGTCCTGAATGGCATGTTCGACCTGTTCGAAACATCTCCGCCTGCCACAGCCACGGCGGTTGCAGCCGCCACCGCAGCGGCGGCAACGGCCGCAGCCACCAGGCCAAAGGGGGCCGCCAGCCAGCAGACTCTGGTGCTGCCCAAGGCCAATGTGGACCAACCCGAAACGCGGCGGCAGAGACCCCGCCTCCTCGATCAGATCTTCGGCTCCGATGAAGAGGGGCAGCCGCCGCGCGAAGAGAAGCCCAAGAAGAAAAAGAAAAAGAAGAAAACCCTGTTTGAACGAATCTTCTGATACCTGACATGCGCCGCTTCATCTGGGCCACATCATATCTCGCAGGCGGCATTGCCGGCGGTTGTATTTCCGCCTTCGCACTGATCCAGTCCGCGGGCGTCGAACCCGTGGCCGGAGATCCACCATGGCACAGCCGCGCAGAGAGCCTGGCCGATCAGCAGTCCTTCTATGTACGCGCCCATTACATGATGCAGGGCCGGCTTCCGCCAGCCCCAGGGCAATTGACTGAAGCGACCGCCGAAACCGATGGTGATGGCCGGCCGCTGACCAACAACTGCATCTACAGGCTGTCGTCATCCGGCCCGCTTCCAGCCTGGTGGAGCCTGAGCGTCATTGGCGGGACTGGTGCGCAGGCGCCGCTGCAGGCGACGGCGGACAGCACGAGCGTGGTGCGCGATGCCGGTGGCAACGTCACCATCACGGCCGCCGCATCGCCACAAGCTGGTAACTGGCTGCGGACGCCGGACAAGCGCCGCTTTACCCTGCTTTACTCGGCCGCCGCATCACGCGCCACCATTGCCGCCCCGCCCTTCACCATCACACGGGAGGGCTGCCCATGAGGCCGCATCTCTTCTGGGCCGGTCGCTCTTGCCGCAGCCCTCGCGGCCAATGCCGCCTTCACGCTCTATGTGCCGGGCTGGTGGTTTTCACGTGCCGTGGAGAAACTTGCGGTGGCCAATGGCGTCAACAACTTCTTCATCCTTGATGACGCCCAGCAGGCGCAGCTGTTTCCCGGCCTGCCGCGGGCTGGCGTCACAGGGGTTTGCCTGTTCGATGTATCCGGAGGCGATGTCACCTTCTCCGCCAACCTGCCGGACGGCTTCTGGATCACCACGATCTACACCGACAAGGCAGAACCCATCTATTCGGTGAACAACCGCCAGTCGGGTGCGGACACGTTCAATGTCAGCCTGTCAAAAGCGCCCAGCGTCCTGGATCAGATCATGCAGGCAACGCAAAAGGAAAAAGCCGAGATTGACACGGGCTGGACCGTGCAGTCGCCAGAGGCAAAAGGCCTCGCTGTCGTCTGGTATCCAGTGGCGGAGCCAGGCCTCAAATCCATGGCGGCAAAGGCAGTGGCGCGCTCACGCTGCGCCGTGACGCCGAAAGAAATTCAGGATACGGACTAATTACCGGCCGAACTCGATGTCGCCGGTTACCGATGTGCGGCGCTGCCGTTTAGGGGCAGGCGGAAGCCGTTCGGCAAGGTCGTAGAGACGCTCGATCCTCACGCCGGTGAACATCACAACCTCTGCCGATGCGCCTTCGGGCAAGCTGGCAGCGGGCCTGATCCGGGCCTGCGGAAATTCGACGACTGTGCTATGGTCTCGGGCTGTCATTGCATTACGTCCGGATGTTTGCCTCTCCGTGACGATGACACTGAGCATCAGATGGTTAACGGGGCGTTAAATGGCTTGCACAAGGCCTGCGGTCCCTGTGCGGTCCTCAACCTCAACGATCCAGATGTCGGGGTCGAAGCGGATGCGGCGCTCAAGCAGCGCCATGGCATCCTGCGGCGTCTGCGGCGGCGCAACCTCGATCATCCAGCGGCGCTCGCCTTCTTCATCATGCGAAGCGCCGGGCGATGGGCCGAAGAGATGGCAGGTGCCATCCAAATGATTGACGATCACATAAACAGCGCCCGCCTCTTCAGCGCCTTTGCGTATCAATGCACCATACAGGCCTTCCACCATCGCGCGCCGCAGGAACGCGCCGACCCAGATGGAGGATTTGAGACGCACGCGCCTATTGCTGCGCGTCGATGCCGGACTGGCCGCTGACCTTGCCAAGCTCCGCAAGCAGCGTATCGTCGATCTCGCCAGTGGCCTGCAAATTACGGTCACGCTGGAAGGCGGCGATCGCATCCTGCGTCTGGGAATTCATTTCGCCGCTGATCTCGCCGGGGCTGTAGGCAAGCTCGGCAAGCGTGGTTTGCACACGGCGCACCCTGGCGCGGGCTTCGGCATCGGGCGATGCCTCGACCGTTCCGGTGAACAGCGATGCTTCCGCCACCTCGCGGGTGAAACGGATGTGTTCGGCGAGTTCCGTGGTGGGTTTGCCATCAGGCTGAAGGCCTATCGCGGCCTGATAGGCGGCAATGGCATCGCGCGTCTTGCGGCCAGCCACGCCATCAACCAGTCCCTTGTAATAGCCGGCGGCGGCGAGTTCGCGCTGGACCGCTTCAACGACGGGATCATATTTCAGTTGAATGGTGCGGGAGATGTTGTCCTGCTTGGCGATGGTCATTGACTCAGGGTCATGGGCGGCAGCCTCATCGACGCTGGCCACGGCGGCGCGCTCGACCCGCGGCTGGCCGAACAGCGCATTGCCCGCGACGGCAATCGACATGACTGCCGTCAGGCTCCATGCGGCAAACGGCGCAAGGCGCCGCTTGGGTTCGTCCATCTGCTCGCTGTCACGCATTCCGCCGACCCGAAATCACTCTTCTGCCGGAACGCGCCCGAGGCGCCATTCCACTCCCTGACAAACTTGCACCCATCACAGTTAACGGGGCCTTTCCGCCAGCCTCTTCCTTCTCCCTTCCCTCTCCTGCCCATGGTTAAGGCCATGTTAACCGGGGGCTTCGCGCTTAACCCAAAATAAGCCAGTCCGGCGAAAGGGCCACGAATTCACGGCCGGATCATGGCATGGAGACACCATGCGTATCTTCCGGACATTGATCCTTCTCGGGGCGGCAGGCCTGTTCTTGCCATCACCCCCGGAAGACCCATCCGCCCAGCAAGCAGAGGCCGAAGGGCCTTCTGCCTTCGAGATGATGTCATCCGCCGGCGCAACCGCCGCCGATGCCGCCACTTTTTGCAGCCGCCAACCCGAAGTTTGCGCCGTGGGCGGCTATCTTGCCGGACAGATGGAACGCAAGCTTCTCTACTCCGCCTCCCTTCTCTGGGGCTGGGCCTGGGAGGATGAGCCATCTGGCGTGGCCACCGGAGAGACAGACGGCGTCGTGGCGATAAGTGTCGAGGGCGATGTGCCAGACATCCCACCGTCGGAAACCTCTGACACCGCGCCACAGGGCAGTTCGACGCTTAGGCTCGATGACCTCATTCCCGAATGGCGGGGGCCCTCGTCCAATAAAGACGGTTGAGCTTGCGGCGGTCGCAGCCTATCTGCTGTTCCAGACGCCAAACTCACAGGAAGCCGCAAACGTGAACGCCATTGCCGATCTCCTCGCCGACTTCGAGGTCATGGATGACTGGGAAGACCGCTACCGGCATGTCATCGAGTTGGGGCGCGAGCTTCCAGAACTCCCTGCCGAAGATCATGCCCCGGAGTACAAGGTGAAGGGCTGCGCATCGCAGGTGTGGATCACCTCCAGCGTCAGCGGCCCGGTGGAGAACCCCGTGCTGACCTTCCACGGCGACAGCGATGCGCTGATCGTCAAGGGCCTCATCGCGATCGCCTTCATGATCTATTCCGGAAAGCCCGCGCGCGAGATCCTTGTTACCGATGCGGGCGAGATTCTGGGCAAGCTGGGCTTGTCCGGCCATCTCACGCAGCAACGCTCCAACGGCTTCGCCTCGATGATCCTGCGCATGAAGCAGGATGCGCAGGCGGCCCTTCAGGCGTCTTCCAACTCAGCGTGAGCAATGACAGGCCGGAAGTCCGGCAGGCCCCAGTGGCACAGGTCGGATTGCGGCCTCGGCGCTTGCAAAAGTCCATAGTGGCGGGCCAATGCGGTCAGCGCCAAGCCCAGCACTGCCTTGCCGCTGCGCTGCGGCAGGTTGAGCACCCGCTCAGCCTGTTCAAGGCCCGCTGAAAGGCAGCACACCTGGGTGAGGATGCTGGAGAGTTCCGGCCCAACCGCTTCAAGAGCTTTGATGTAACGTCGGCGCGCGGCAATCGTCCCGTCGCTCAGTTCGGCCACCGCATTGCCGCTGCGCGAGGCGGCCCCCGCCATCTCCCAGTTGGTGGTGGTGCGCCCGGCCACCAGGGCGCGCTCGAAATCCAAGCGCAACTTCTCACCTGCCAGATATTGCGCATCGCTGATCAGCGGCTGGCCCGCCTTGTCTTTCCGTGTCCGCAGCCAGCCAAGCGGGCTTTCCGCATCATTGAATACCGGCGCTGCATGTGGCCCTTCGGCAGGTTTCGGCGGACGGTGGCCCGAGAAGGTCTCAGAGGAAGGCGGATACGGCCGGTGCTTGGACTGCATGGTGAACTCTCCTTACGTCAACCACGCTAGCCGAGAACAAAACAGGAATCAATACCCATCATAGGTTTTGTTTTCCGTCCGCGGATACCAATGCCCATCACGCCGCCATTCCGGCGCAAGCCGGGTTACGCAAGCAAGTGAATGAAAGACATGGGAAAGAATAGACCCACTCAGGCGGAATTGGCCTGGCGTTCTTCATCCTCGATGATGGACAGGAAATAGTCGAGGCCCAGCACCATGCGCACACCGCCGCCATCGGGCGCGGCCAGCGGCAACCTCAGCCAATATTGAACGAGATGTTCCTTGTTCATCCGGGGGCCACGCACGATGCCCTGTGTGGGCTTCCCATCAAGGGCGGTGTGGCGGTAGGCGGCCAGCCAGTAATCACGGCTCTGGCCAAGGTCGAGATCTTCAAGGCTGGAACCGGTGATTTCCCGGTCGAACACATCGCGAAGCCGGGTTCCGGCCAGCCGCACGCGGCTGCGCCCAAGATCGGCCGCGACATCGACGAGGGATACGAAGGGCAGAAGCCGTGGAATGTCGGCTGGATTAATGTCAGCCCGGGAAGGCATTGCTTTGCCCGCTCCCCGCGACAGCCAGTAATCATATAACTGGCGCTGTTCGGGCACCACCAATTGTGCCCTGAACGCTATGTTGACTGACCCCATCGCCAACGATGCCCTTTGCCGAATCACCTGCCCACTCAACGATCCGTTTATGAATCGTGAACAGGTGATCCGCAAGAGTCAGCAACAGCAAAATTGCTAAACTTGTTTCCCGCGGCGCTGGCCAAGCCCCATGGTCTTCGCAAGGTTCGAGCGGGAATTGGCATAATTCGGCGCGACCATGGGATAATCGGCCGGAAGGCCCCATTTTTCGCGGTACTGCTCGGGCGAAAGATTAAAATGCGTGCGCAGGTGGCGCTTCAGTGATTTGAACTTCTTTCCGTCTTCAAGGCAGATCAGATAGTCCGGCGTGATCGACTTCTTCACGTTCACCGCGGGCTTGGCGTCACCGCCTGCTGCATCCTTCGCCGCCGGCGTGACCACCGCCTGGTCGAGGGCACGGTGCACCTCGGTGATGAGCTTCGGCAGGTCAGCCTGCTCGACAGCGTTCCTGCCCACATAGGCCGACACGATCTGGGCCGCCAATTCGATGAGCTGGGTTTTGTTGTCCATGCGCAGCCGTCTTTCCTCAGGATTGGAGCAGTTACCATCTTTAGGCGAGGCGACAGCCAGGTTCAATCACCCTGCCGCATGATTTGCCCCGCCGCTTCACATTTTCCTCCCGATGCACCACATTGGCAGCCGGAAAGAGAGACACCCCATGACGAAGATCGAGAAATCGGATGCCGAATGGCAGGCCATACTGTCGCCCGAGGCCTACCGCGTGCTGCGCGAGCATGGCACTGAGCGCGCCGGAACCAGCCCCCTCAACCACGAGAAGCGCAAGGGCACTTTCACCTGTGCCGGGTGTGGCAAGGACCTGTTCACCTCGGACACGAAGTTTGAATCCGGCACCGGCTGGCCAAGCTTCTTCGCACCGATTGCGGAGGATGCGGTGGGCACCACCGAAGACCGCTCCTGGTTCATGCGCCGCACCGAGGTGCACTGCGCGGATTGCGGCGGGCACTTAGGCCATGTCTTTCCCGATGGCCCGCGGCCCACGGGCTTGCGCTATTGCATGAACGGCGTGGCCCTTTCCTTCAAGCCCGGCGACAACAAGGCCTGATCACATGACCAACGATCTTCCCAAGCCGCCGCAGGCAGAAAAGCGCCCGCGTGTTGAAACCTGGCACGGCCATGAAAAGCGCGATGACTACCACTGGCTGAAAGCCGAGAACTGGCAGGAGGTGATGCATGATCCCTCGCTGCTGCCGCAGGAAATCCGCGCCTTCCTCGAAGGCGAGAACGCCTATCACGAAGCCGTCATGGCCGATACAAAGGCGCTGCAGGAGAAACTCTTCGCGGAGTTGAAGGGCCGCATCAAGGAAGACGATTCCTCCGTCCCCGCTCCTGATGGCGCGTATGATTATTATTCTTCCTTTGTGAAGGGCGGCCAGCACCCGCGCTATTGCCGCAAACCGCGCGGCGAAGCAGGCCCCGAGCAATTGCTGCTCGACGGCAATGAACTGGCCAAGGGCCGCGACTATTTCCGCTTCGGCGGCATAGACCTGTCACCCGACCAAAAACTCATCGCCTGGTCCTTCGATGGCAATGGCTCGGAATTCTATGAACTGCGCGTGCGCAATGCCGGAAGCAGTTCTGACCACGCCGACATTCTCGAGAACACAGCAGGTGAGGCCGTCTGGGCGACGGATGGCAAGAGCTTCTTTTATACCCTTCAGGACGACAACCACCGTCCTCTGAAAACCTTCCGCCATGTGCTGGGAACGGCGCAGGCGCAAGACACTCTCATTTATGAGGAGAAGGACACCGGTAAGTTCACCGGCGTTGGCATCACCAATTCGGAGCAGTGGAACACCATCGACATCCACGATCATGATACATCCGAAATCTGGCTCATCCCGGCGGATCGGCCCGGGGAAAAGCCGAAGCTCGTTGCGCCGCGTGTCGAGGGCATCGAATATGATATCGAGCACTGGAACGACCGCTTCATCATCCGCACCAATGCGGGCGATGCGGAAGACTACAAGCTCGTCACCGCGCCGGTCGATGACCCGCGCCCTAAAAACTGGGTGGACCTTGTGCCACACCGGCCCGGCATCTTCATCGTCGCCTATGTTGTCCTGAAGAACTGGCTCATCCGCATGGAGCGCGAGAACGCCCTGCCGCGCCTCGTGGTGCGCAACATGGGCACAGGCGAGGAACACGCCATCGCCTTTGACGAGGAGGCCTATTCGCTGGGATTCGGCGAGATGCGCGAATATGACACCGACATCCTGCGCTTCACATATTCATCGATGACAACGCCCTCGCAGGTCTTCGACTATGACATGCGGACCCGCAGCCGGACATTGCGCAAGATGCAGGAGGTGCCGAGCGGGCATGACCCCTCGCAGTACGCCACGCGCCGCATCCTCGCCCCGGCGCATGACGGGGAGACGATTCCCGTGACGCTGCTCTACAGGAAGGGGGCAGCCCTTGATGGCACCGCCCCGCTGTGGCTCTATGGCTATGGCTCCTATGGCATTTCGATTCCGGCGGGTTTCAACACCAACATCCTGTCCCTGGTGAACCGTGGATTTATTTATGCCATTGCGCATATCCGCGGCGGGCAGGAAAAAGGCCGTCGCTGGTACAAGACCGGCAAGATGGAGCACAAGGCGAACACCTTCCGCGATTTCATATCCTGTGCCGAATACCTGATCACGCAGGGCTTCACGCGCAAGGGCCAGATCGTGGCGCAGGGCGGAAGCGCTGGCGGCATGCTGATGGGGGCCATCGCCAACATGGCTCCGGAACTGTTCCGTGGCATCGTGGCGGAGGTGCCCTTCGTGGACGTTCTCACCACCATGCTTGATGACACGCTGCCGCTGACGCCGCCCGAGTGGCCCGAATGGGGCAACCCCATCGAAAGCAAGCAGGCTTACGAAAACATCGCGGCCTATTCGCCCTACGACCGGGTGGAGGCCAAGGCCTATCCGAACATCCTCGCGGTGGGTGGCCTGACCGACCCGCGCGTGACCTATTGGGAGCCCGCCAAATGGGTGGCGAAACTCCGTGAACTGAAGACTGACGACAACCTTCTGCTCTTCAAGACCAACATGGGCGCAGGCCATGGCGGGGCATCGGGCCGCTTCGACCGGTTGAAGGAGGTGGCCTTCGTCTATGCCTTCGGCCTCAAGATTTCAGGATTGGCCAATGCTGGTTGAGGCAAACAAGGCAACGCTGCTGCTCGTTGACATGCAGGAGCGGCTGCTTCCGGCAATGACCGGTGGTCCGGAGGCGGAATCGCGCTGCGCGATCCTGCTCAAGGCGGCAAAGGCGCTTCATGTGCCTGTCACCGTATCCGAGCAATATCCCAAGGGACTGGGCCGCACCGTGCCGGGTCTGATGGCCGAGATCAGCCATGCGGAGGTGTTCGAGAAACTGTCCTTCTCCTGCTGGAAGGACAGGGCGATCAAGGATCATCTTATTGCACACCATGAGGCGGGACGGCCCTTCGTCATCCTTGCTGGCATAGAGGCGCATGTCTGCGTGATGCAGACAGCGGCGGATCTGGCGGCTGCGGGCTTCGGGGTTTTTGCCGTGGCCGATGCCATGGCCTCGCGTGCGCCCTCCTCGCATGCACTGGCCATGGAACGGATGCGGCAGAACGGGGTGGCGGTCGTCAACACTGAAATGGTGGTGTTCGAGCTTCTGGGCCAGGCCGGCACAGTGGAGTTCAAGTCACTCTCCGCGCTGGTGCGATGATGGCGATCATTATCACCATTGCTGACCCGGCCCATCCGCCTGTCCGGGCGCTGGTGGAAGAACTGGATGCCTATCTCGTGCCGCTCTATCCGGCCGAAAGCAATCACCTGCTGGACATCGAAACGCTGCGCCAGCCCGAAATGCGTTTCTTCGCCGCCTTCCGCAAGGCGGAGGTTCTGGCCATCGGCGGCTGCTGGCTTCATGGCGGGTATGCTGAAGTGAAGCGCATCTATGTGACGCCCGCCGCGCGCGGACTTGGCCTTGCAAAGCAGATCATGAACCGCGTCGAGGCTGAAGCAATTGCCATGGGCCACACGCTGGCGCGGCTCGAAACCGGAATCCGCCAGCCGGAGTCGCTCGGGCTCTACCGCCGGCTCGGCTATTCCGAATGCGGCGCGTTTGGAGACTACCCCACGGATGACCCCAACAGCGTCTTCATGGAGAAGCTGTTGGGGTGATCGAACACTCCGAAATCACGTCCAATATCTCATCATGGCCGGACTTGATCCGGCCATCCTTTTACGCCGCAGGAAGGATACGCGGGTCATGCCCGCGTATGAAGGGTTTATGGAGCCGGCAGATATCACCCCTTCGGCATGAAGATCACGAAGATCTTCCTGAGGTATCCCTCAGACTTCCAGCTGTTGGGCGTACCCATCGGCACGAAGAATGTGTCGCCCGCTGTGAAGCGCTGCGTGACGCCCTTGTCATCCTCGAACTCGACACTGCCTTCCAGCAGGTGCATCAGTTCATGGCGTGGAAAGTCGATGAGCTTGCGGTGATAGCCCGTCGTGTCCCACACGCCAATGTTCAACTGGCCTGTCGCGTCGGTGAAATAGTCATGGGTATGCTGGCTGGGCACGGGCGAGAGCAGCATGGCGGCCGCCGGCGGTGTTGATGGGTCCGCCTTCACCTTCGGGTCGATCTTGATGGGGTGCAGCGGTCCCTGGTTCACCAGGCCCGAGGCATCCTCATGGATCACGAAGAACTTCTTCACGGGACCGGGCTGCGTCCAGCGGCAGCGGGTGCCCTTGGGCAGGATGAAACTTTCCCCCGCCTTGACGGAGGTCGTGCGGCCTTCTTCCACGATCACGACTTCGCCTTCCAGCACCGTCATGAATTCATTGACCGGCCAGTCGATCCAGCGGGATTCGTTCGCGCCCTGTTCCCACACGCCAGCAGACAAGCCGTGGGCCTTGTCCTCGAACAGGATGGCGCCATTCTGCTTGCGGAAGCCGGAAATCACATCGGACTCGGAGAAATCCTCCCAGGCCTCCAGCGCGACACCGGGCCGGAACGGTATAATTGCGGGTTTCGTCATGAAATATCCTCCCATCCGGTGATCCTAGCGGGGTTCCTTGCGCGTTCAAGCAGCAGAGACTAGATAAGGCTCTCATTTTCAAGGAGGAACGAACGATGGCTCTTGAACTTCCCGCCCTGCCCTATGCCTATGATGCGCTTGGCCCCTACATGTCGAAGGAAACCCTGGAGTTCCACCACGACAAGCATCACATGGCCTATGTGACCAACGGCAACAATGCCCTGAAGGACAGCCCGCTGGCGGACAAGTCCGTCGAAGAGATCTGCAAGGTGGCATTCGCCGAGAAGAACGCTCCCCTCATCAACAATGTTGGCCAGCACTACAACCACGTTCATTTCTGGAACTGGATGAAGCCCAATGGCGGCGGCAAGAAGATCCCCGCCCGCCTGCAGGCCGCGATTGACTCCGACCTCGGCGGCTATGACAAGATGCGCACCGACTTCATCCAGGCGGGTGTCACGCAGTTCGGCTCGGGCTGGTGCTGGATCGCCAAGAAGGACGGCAAGCTTGCCATCATGAAGACCGCGAATGGCGAAAACCCGCTGATGCACGGCGCTTCCCCCATCCTGGGCTGCGACGTTTGGGAGCACAGCTACTACATCGACTACCGCAACCTGCGCCCCAAGTATCTCGAAGCCTTCGTCGACAACCTGATCAACTGGGACTACGTCGACGAAATGTTCTCGAAGGCGTAAGCTTTCCTTGCGATGATCCGACGGATGCGGCCGGGCATTTACCCGGCCGTTTTCATATCTGCCATGCTGTGATGTGATGGGGGCTGAACGTGGTATCCGTATTCGACGGCCATAATGATGTGCTGCTCCGCCTGTGGAGCAAGAAGCAGGGCGATCCCGTCAAGGACTTCCTCCGCGGCGATGGCGAGGGCCACATGGACCTGCCGCGCATGCTCAGAGGCGGCTTCGCGGGCGGATTCTTCGCCATATTTGCGCCAAGCCCCCATGAGGGCGAGGAAGACGATGAGGATATGAACCCGCCGCTGGCCGGCGAGATCGGGCAGCCTGCCGCCCTGGCTGCCACCATCGGCATGGCGTCGCTTCTGTTCCGCATCGAGGAGCAATCGGAAGGCCGCTTCAAGGTGTGCCGTAGCGTGGCGGATATCCGCGCCGCGACGGCTGCCGATCAGGTGGCCGCCATTTTCCACATCGAAGGGGCCGAGGCCATCGATGCCGACCTCAAGTCCCTGGACGTGCTGCACAAGGCGGGGCTGCGCTCGCTGGGCATCGTCTGGAGCCGCTCCAATGTCTTCGGCCACGGCGTGCCGTTCCGCTTCCCGTCCTCGCCCGATACCGGCCCCGGCCTCACCGAAGCGGGCAAGGCGCTGGTGCAGCGCTGCAATGCATTGAAGATCATGGTGGATGTCTCCCACCTCAATGAAAAAGGCTTCTGGGATGTGGCGCGGATCAGCACTGCACCCATCGTCGCCACCCATTCCAATGCCCATGCCCTGTGCGCCTCCTCCCGCAACCTGACCGATGATCAGATCAAGCTCATCGGCCAGTCAGGCGGCATGATCGGCCTCAATTTCGCCAATGGCTTCCTGCGCGAGGATGGCCGCTGGCAGAGCGAGAACGGCGTCGGCAGCATGATGCGGCACCTCGACCACCTTATGAAACTCGCCGGCGAAGACCACGTGGGGCTGGGCTCCGACTTCGATGGCGCCCGCATTCCCGCCCAGATCGGCGATGTGGCGGGACTTCCCCGGCTCGCGCAGGCCCTCAAGGACCACGGCTATGGCGAGGCGCTGGTGGACAAGCTCACCGCCGGGAACTGGCTCAAGGTGCTGGAGCGGAGTTGGGGTGCCTAGGGCCGGCAGAACGATCCTGCTCGACGGATCGCCACGTCACGATCTAATCTGCCGCGCATGACAGCGGTGCGGCAGAAACAGGTGAAGGATGATGAGCCCGTGCTCATTGGCTGGCGTGAGCGCGTCAGCCTGCCGGGCTTGGGCGTGGGTGCCTTCACAGCGAAGATCGACACGGGCGCCCGTTCGGCGGCGCTGCACGCCACGAATATCGTGAGGGAGGATCACCACGTCACCTTCACCCTGCCGCTGCCACGCCGCAAGCACCACTGCCGCCTGCCGCTCAAGGGACTGAGGCGGGTGAAGAGTTCAAGCGGCCACACCGAGACCCGCGCGGTTGTCGAGACAGAGGTGAAGATCGGCCGCTATCTGCTGAAGATGGACGTAACCCTCACCGACCGCACCGACATGGGCGTTGCCATGTTGCTCGGCCGGGCCAGCATCGGCCATGGCTTTGTGGTGCACCCCACGCGGACCAACATTCTCTCACCCCGGAAACGCAAGGCGTCAGCCTCATGAAGATCGCACTGCTCACACGCAATCCCAAGCTCTACTCGCACCGCCGCCTGATCGAGACGGCGGCGCAGCATGGGCATGAGATGGTCCCGATCGACTATCTCAAATGCTACATGAACATCACGTCGAAAAACCCGGAGCTGCGTTACTTGGGCGAAAAGCTCGAGGACTTTGACGCGGTGATCCCGCGCATCGGCGCATCGCATACGTTCTACGGCACCGCGGTATTGCGTCAGTTCGAGATGATGGGCGTCTATCCGTTGAATGAATCCGTGGCAATCGGCCGCTCGCGCGACAAGCTGCGCTCGCTCCAGCTTCTGGCGCGCGATGGCGTGGGACTTCCCGTCACCGCCTTCGCCTATGATTCAAAACGCACCGATGACCTGCTGGACATCGTCGGCGGCGCGCCCGTTGTGGTGAAGCTGCTGGAAGGCACGCAGGGCATCGGCGTGGTGCTGAGCGAAACACACAAGTCCGCCAAGTCGGTGATCGAAGCCTTTCATGGCGCGGACATCGCGATCCTCGTGCAGGAATTCATCAAGGAGGCAGAAGGCCGCGACATCCGCGCCTTCGTCGTGGGCCGCACCCTGATCGCGGCGATGGAACGGAAGGGGGCGGAGGATGACTTCCGCTCCAACCTGCATCGCGGCGGCTCTGCCCGGATGATCGAACTGACACCGCTTGAGAAGGAAACGGCACTCAAGGCTGCGCGCTCCATGGGCCTCAACGTGGCGGGTGTCGACATGTTGCGCTCCGCGCATGGCCCTGTGGTGATGGAAGTCAATTCCTCTCCCGGGCTTGAAGGCATTGAGAAGGCCACGGGTGTCGATGTGGCGGACTCCATCATCCGGTTCATTGAACGCAATGCGAGACCCGGCCGCACGCGAACGCGGGGCAAAGGATGACAACCGCCTTCACCATCGGAGAACGGGATGTGCAGCGCGGCCAGCGGGCCACGGTGGACCTGCCCGTCAGCACACTGACGAACCACACCCATGTGACGCTTCCCGTACATGTTGTGCATGGCGAGGCGGAAGGGCCGGTTCTGTTCCTCTCAGGCGCCATTCACGGCGATGAGATCCAGGGAGTGGAGATCATCCGGCGCATTCTCACTCACCCGGCGCTGATGAAGCTCTGCGGCACGCTGCTTGCCGTGCCGATCGTCAACAGCTTCGGCTTCCTCAACCATACGCGCTACATGCCGGACCGGCGCGACCTGAACCGCAGTTTCCCGGGCTCCGATCGCGGCTCGCTCGCCAGCCTCGTTGCTGATATCTTCTTCCGCGAGGTGGTGCTAAAAAGCAAATATGGCATTGACTTCCATACTGCCGCCCTGCACCGCACCAACCTGCCGCAGGTGAGGCTTGCGCCCAATGAGCCGGAACTGCTGAAGATGGCGGAGGCCTTCGCGCCGCCGGTGATCCTCATTTCCAAGCTGCGCGAAAAATCCCTGCGCCTGTCGGCGGGCGAAGCCGGCGTGAAGGTGCTGCTGTATGAAGGCGGCGAGGCCCTGCGCTTCGAGGAGGCTGCCATTGACGCCGCTGTCAAGGGCTCGCTCCGTGTCATGGCGCATCTCGGCATGGTCGAACCAGTGCCGCACCTTGCCACCAGAGACACGGTGTTTTCCGACGCAAGTTCCTGGGTGCGCGCGCCTGAAAGCGGCATCCTCCACACCACGCGCCGCATCGGCGACCGCGTTGGCAAGAGCGAAGTGGTGGGTGTGGTGGCCGATCCCCTGGGCCAGACCTCAGTGCCGCTCGTGGCGGAGGATGATGGCATCATCGTCGGCCGCACCAACCTTCCGCTGCTGAACCGGGGGGATGCGGTGTTTCACATCGCCAAGGCCAAGCCACTCTCCAAGATCCGCAAGCAGGGCGCGATGGCCGTGACGCTGGCCGACGAGGACGAAATCATCTAGCATCCCGTCGCGCATCTACAGGAGGGCGGGCATGTCCACGGAAGCCGATCTGCGGAAGGCGGTTGCAGCAGGCCTTCTCAGCGAGGAGCAACGCGGCAGGATCATCGCCTATCTCGGGCAAGATGGTGACGGCGCGGCGCATCCCACGGCGACATTCGACCTTACCCATGTGCTTTGGTACGGCGGCGCACTGATCGTCATGGCGGCCATGGGGCTGTTTTCCACGGCGGCCTTCGGCATGATGGGCGGCTGGGCCCTGTTCGCAACGGGCGCGCTTTACGCGATTGGTCTGTGGCTGGCGGGGCGCAATCTGTGGCGGCGGGACTTGCTGACACCCGGTGGCCTGTTGATCGCAGCGGCGGTTTCCATGGTGCCGCTGATGATCTTCGGGGTTCAGGAGGCGCTCGGCCTCTGGAAAGACGCACAAGTTCCGCCTGGCAGCTATCGGAACTTCTTTACTTACGTGAACGGCAGCTGGCTCTACATGGAGGTCGGCACGATCCTCGCAGCCCTCTTCGCCTTGCGCTTCTACAAGGTGCCTTTCCTGTTGCTTGTCGGCGGCATTGCGCTGTGGTTCATGTCGATGGACATTGCGATGTGGTTCACCGCAACCGCCGCAGATTTCCAGGACATCGAAACCCGCCGCAAGGTGTCCCTCGTCTTTGGATTGTGCATGATTGCCGCGGCATGGGCGATCGACCTCAAACGGCCAGGCGGGCCGGATCTCGCTTTCTGGATCCACATTTTCGCGGCGGCCACATTCTGGGGGGCGCTGACGGCAAGCCCGGACTCGACCGGCCTCACGCGGTTCATCTATGCCCTGATCAACCTACTGCTCATCGGCTTTGGGCTCTTCATCGACAGGAGGATCTATGCCGTATTCGGCGCCATCGGCATTGCGGCCTATCTGGGTTATCTCGCCTATGACGTCTTCAACGACATGATCCTGTTTTCGTTTGCGCTCTCAGGGATCGGCCTCATCGTCATTGCGCTGGGCCTGTGGCTTAACCGGCATTACAGGGCGATTTCAGCAACCATTGATGCACGGATGCCAGATGGCCTCAGGACATTGAGGCCGAAGCGCGAGTGGAGTTGAGACAAGAGGCCCTCATCCGGCGCTCCGCGCCACCCTCTCCCACGCAATGCGCGGGAGACTGACAGTAACTCCACTCCGTCTCCCGCCGACAGGTGGGAGACGATGGCCGGAGAGCACATGAAGGCAAATCAAATCACCGCTTCGTCAATCCGCCCAAAATGCCACGAATGATCATATTGCCGATCTGGCGGCCCGCCGTGCTCGCCATGTTCTTGACGAACCGGTCGGTGGCGGTTTCGCGGCCGGAGGGGCGCGCGGCGGCCTTGGCCTGCATGTCCGCTTCCTTCTGCGCTGCCTGGTCGGCTTTCGCCTTGGCCTCGGATGCCGAACGCTCCTCCGCGCGCCTGATCAGAATCTCATAGGCCGACTCGCGGTCATCGGCTTCCTCGTAAGTGCCATAGACCGGCGAGTTCCTGATCAGCTTCTGGCGCTCTTCCGGCGTGATCGGCCCCATGCGGCTGGAAGGCGGACGGACCATGGTGCGCTCCACCATGGTGGGAACCCCTTTGGGATCAAGCACCGACACCAGCGCCTCACCCTTGCCGAGTGCGGTGATCGCCTCTTCGGTCTTGAAAGCCGGGTTGGGGCGGAAGGTGGAGGCCGCCGTGGCAACCGCCTTCTGTTCGCGTGGCGTATAGGCGCGCAGCGCATGCTGCACGCGGTTGCCCATCTGCGCGAGCACGCTCTCCGGAATATCGAGTGGATTCTGGGTCACGAAATAGATGCCGATGCCCTTGGAGCGGATCAGCTTCACCGTCTGCTCGATCTTCTGGATCAGCCCCGGCGGGGCTTCAGCGAACAAGAGATGCGCCTCGTCGAAGAAGAACACCATCTTCGGCTTCTCGGGGTCGCCCACTTCCGGCATGCGCTCGAAAAGTTCAGACATCATCCACAGCAGAAATGTGGCGTAGAGCTGTGGGGAGTTGATGAGCCTGTCGGCAGCCAGCACATTCATATAGCCCCGTCCGTCACGCGTGGTGCGCATGAAGTCGTGGATGTCGAGGGCGGGCTCACCGAAGAACCTGTTGCCGCCCTGCTCTTCGAGCACCACGAGGCGGCGCTGGATGGCGCCAATGGTCGGGGCTGCCACATTGCCATATTCGGTGGTGATTTCCTTGCCGCGCTCGGCGAGCTCCTTCAGCAGTGCGCGCAGATCCTTGAGGTCGAGAAGGGCGAGGCCCTCCTTGTCGGCAATGCGGAAGGCAATGTTGAGGGCGCCCTCTTGCGCGTCCGTCAGGCCCATGAGGCGCGAGAGCATGAGCGGCCCCATGTCGGAGATCGTGGTGCGGATGGGATGGCCCTGCTCGCCGAACAGATCCCAGAAGATCGTCGGGATGGCTTCAAAACCATAATCGTCGAAGCCCATCTTCCGGGCGCGCTCGATCAGGAAGTCCTTGGGCTCCCCCGCCATGGCAATGCCGGCGAGATCGCCTTTCACATCGGCCGCGAAGACGGGAACACCGGCATCGCAAAACCCTTCTGCCATAATCTGCAATGTCACTGTCTTGCCGGTGCCGGTGGCGCCGGTGACGAGGCCATGGCGGTTCGCCACGGACAGGAACAGTTCCTCGCGCTTCTCGCTTTGGCCAATGAAGATCGTGCCGTCGGACATGCTGGGGCTTCCCCGGAAATGGTCGCGTTGTACAACCCTTATTGCTATATAGCCGCAACTAACGCAACGATTGAGCAGGACGACAAAATGCAGGACCTCATCGACAGGATCATGGCCGCAACCGGCCTGCCGCAGGACAAGGTGACGAAGGCCCTCGGCATCATGCTGAACCTGATCCAGACGCAGGGGAACCAGAACAAGGTTGGCGAACTGTTCGGCAAGCTGCCGGGCGCAGCAGATCTGGCCCGCGAACAGGGTGGCGATGGTGCTGGCCGCGGCGGCGGCGGCCTTCTCGGCATGCTGGCCGGCGGCATGATGGGCGGCCCTCTGGCGGCCGTTTCCAAGCTCAGCGCGGCGGGCCTCTCGATGGACCAAATCAAGGCGCTGGGAAGCATCACGCTGGACTACGCCAAGGAAAAGGCCGGACCGCAACTGGTAAAGGAAGTGGCGGGATCCATTCCGGGTCTGTCAGGTTATGTCTAAAGTCTGAGAACGCCTTTTTGATCGGGGTCAATTCCGGCTCAGGCTGCCCCGCCTAAAGCCAAGGGTGACATGACCCAGCCTGAAGCCCCCGTGTTCCAGATCAGGGGCCTGTGCAAGTCCTACCGCACGGGCGAGGTGGAGGTGCAGGCGCTGCGTGGGGTGGATTTCGAAGCCCTGCCGGGGGAGTTCATCGTCATTCTCGGCCCATCGGGCTCCGGCAAGTCGACCTTCCTCAACATCATCGGCGGTCTCGATACGGCAAGTGCGGGTGAAGCCTGGTTCCGTGACCATCAACTGACCCGCCAGACCGACGCCCAGTTGACCCGTTACCGGCGCGATCACGTGGGCTTCATCTTCCAGTTCTACAATCTGGTGCCAAGCCTCACCGCGCGGGAAAACGTCAGGCTCGTCACGGAGATCGCACGCCAGCCCATGCGCCCGGAGGAGGCGCTGGCGCTCGTCGGTCTGCAAGACCGGATGGACCATTTTCCAGCCCAGCTCTCAGGTGGCGAACAGCAGCGCGTGGCGATTGCCCGCGCCATTGCCAAGCGGCCAGACGTTCTGCTGTGCGATGAGCCGACGGGCGCGCTCGACTCCGCGACAGGCATCTGGGTTCTTGAAGCACTGGCGAAGGTCAGCGCCGAGACGGGGGCCACGACCCTCGTCATCACCCACAATGCCGCTATTGCGGCGATTGCCGACCGCGTGGTGCGTTTCGCCAATGGCACCATCGCCTCCGAACAGCGCAACGCTGTGCGAAAACAGCCCTCGGAGGTGAGCTGGTGATGCGCGCGCTCGACATCAAGCTCATGCGGGACGTGCGTCGGCTCTGGCCGCAGGCGCTGGCCATCGCCCTCGTCATGGCGTCCGGCGTGGCGACACTCATTCTCGGCGTGGGCGCTCATGACTCCCTCTCCACCACGCGCGAGCGCTACTACGAGGCGAACCGCTTTGCCGACATCTTCTCCAGCCTGACGCGCGCACCCCTCATGCTGAAAGGCGATATCGGGGCGATAGACGGGGTCGCGGCGGTTGAAACGCGCATCGTGAAAGTGGCGCTGGCGGATATCGAAGGCATGGCGGAGCCCGCCTCCGTTCTTCTCGTTTCGCTCCCCCCCAGTGGTCAGGACCTGAACCGGCTTCACCTGCGCTCAGGCCGCCTGCCGGAGACCGGCTCGGACAGGGAGGCGGTGTCAAGCGCAGGCTTCGCCACGGCACACGGTTTGACGGACGGCAGTACACTCCGCATACTGATCAATGGCCGCCTGCGCGCGGTCAAGGTCACCGGAACCGCGCTTTCGCCTGAATTCATTTATGCACTTGGGCCCGGCGCCCTGATGCCGGATGAGCGGCGCTTCGGCATCCTGTGGATGCCGGAGGAGGCGCTGGCCGCAGCTTACGGCCTCGATGGCGCTTTCAATGACGTATCACTGCGGCTGGTGCAGGGCTCAAACGCCCAGGAGGTGATGGGAAAGCTTGACAGCTTGCTGGAACGCTATGGCGGGCGGGGCGCCTATGAGCGCAAAGACCAGCAGTCGCATGCCTTCCTCGATGCCGAGTTGCACCAGCTCGAAGCGATGAGCCGAATCCTGCCGCCGATCTTCCTCGTTGTTTCCGCCTTCCTCGTCAACATGACGCTCTCCCGCCTCATCGCACTCGAGCGCGAGCAGATCGGACTCCTCAAGGCGATGGGCTACTCGTCATGGAATATCGTCCGGCACTATGCCGGTTTCGTCACTCTTATCGCACTTCTGGGCATCGCCATTGGCATGGTGGCCGGTATCTGGCTCGGCATGGGGATGACACGGCTTTATGCGCGTTTCTTCAGCTTTCCCTTTCTGGTGTTCAGCCGCAACCCTGAAGTCTTTGCGATCGCCGCGGGCGCAACATATGCCGCCGCACTCGCAGGTGCGGTGAAGGCGGTGCGCGACGTGGCATGGCTTTCCCCCGCCGTCTCCATGGCGCCTCCGGCCCCGCCGCAGTACCGCAAGCTGCTCGGGGGTGCTGTGGAGCTTCCGCGCTTCCTGCGCCAGTCAAGCGTGATCGTGGCGCGCCATCTGGCCCACTGGCCGCTGCGCACGGCGAGCGGCGTTGTTGGAATAGCCCTCGCCGTAGCGATCCTCGTGGGCTCACTATGGTCCTTCGGCTCGATCGAATACATGATCGACGTGACATTTCGGCAAATCGACCGGCAAGATGCCGCCATCACCTTCACCGACCCACGCCCCTTGAGCGCCCTGTTCGAAGCGCGACGCCTACCGGGCGTGATCACCGCCGAACCCTTCAGAAGCATCGATGCGAAATTCCGCAACGGCCCAGCCGAGCGGCGGCTGGTGCTGACTGGCAAGACCCCCAGGGGGCGCCTGTCCCGCGTGCTGGACGTCAAGCTCGCGCCGGTCATCCTGCCCGTCGATGGCGTCGTTATCTCACAGGCACTGGCCGATGTGCTGCGCCTGCGCACAGGCGACAATGTGGAAGTCCAACTGCTCGAAGGCAGGCGTCAATCGCTGCTCTTGCCAGTCTCCGCCATTGCAACGGGCTACATCGGGCTTTCAGCCTTCATGAACATCGACGCCATGAACCGTTTGCTGGATGAGGGCACGGTGATATCGGGCGCCTACCTCTCCCTCGATGAGGCGGAGCACGAGACGCTTTTCGCCACGCTCAAGGAAACGCCTGCCGCCAGATTCATTTCGCTACAATACGCAGCCCTTGAGAAATTCCGCAGCACCATGGCGGAGAATGTGAACATCATGATCACCGTCTATGCGGCGCTTGCCACCATCATCGCCTTTGGCGTTGTCTATAATTTTGCGCGCATCTCGCTCTCGGAACAGGGGCGCGAGATGGCAAGCCTCAGGGTTCTTGGCTTCACCCGCGGCGAAGTATCTGCGCTGCTGCTGGGGGAGCTTGCGGTGGTGGTGATCGTCGCCCAGCCTCTGGGGTGGCTCATCGGTTATCTCTTCGCATGGGCCATGGTGGAGGCCTTCCGCACCGAACTCTACCGCGTGCCCATGGTGGTGAACCGCGAGGTCTATGCCTGGGCCAGCCTCATCGTGTTCGGTGCAGCGGCCTTGTCAGGGCTGGTGGTGCGCCGGAGGATCGACCGGCTCAACATGATCGAAGTTCTGAAAACGAGGGAATGACATGCTGCGGCGGCTGACGACACTTGTTGTTCTTCTCGGCACCGTCGCGGCGCTGGCCTGGGCCTTGTGGCCACGGCCGTTGCCGGTGGAGACCGCTGCCATCACACGGCAGAACCTGACGGTCAGCGTCGAAGAAGAAGGCAAGGCCCGCATTCGTGAAGTATTCACCGTATCCTCCCCGATCCCGGGGCATCTGCTGCGCGTCGGCCTCCATGCGGGCGACGCCGTGGTGAAGGATGAGACCGTCGTCGCCGGGATCAGGCCCGCCGCGCCGGGCCTTCTCGACCTCCGCCTGAAGCGGGTGGCGGAAGCCGCCGTGGCCTCCGCCCGCGCCGCAGTGGGCCTTGCCGAAGCGGAGCTAAGACAGACTGAAGCGCAGATGACCTTCCTGAAGGCGGAACTGGCACGCGCCGAACGCCTGTCAGGCCAAGGTACGATTTCCGAGCGCGCATTGGACAAGGCGAAGCTGGATGTAGAAACCGGTGCGGCAGCCCTCGACAGCGCCAAGGCCTCTCTCACCGTGCGGCAGCGTGACTTACAAAGGGCCGAGGCGGCGCTCATCGAGAACGCATCCAGCGAGGGTCCCTGCTGCACTGAGATCCGCGCACCGGCCAGCGGCAGCATCCTCCGCATCCTCACAGAAAGCGAGCAGGTGGTGCAGGCCGGAACGCCGCTGATGGAGATCGGCGACCCCACGCACATCGAGATCGTGACCGACATTCTCTCGCGCGATGCGGTGGAGGTGAAGCCTGGCGCTGCGGCGATCATCGACAATTGGGGTGGCCCGCCTCTGGCGGCCCGTGTCCGGCGGGTGGAGCCTTCGGCGGTGACAAAGATTTCAGCCCTCGGGATCGAGGAACAGCGGGTTGCCGTGATCCTCGACCTGACCGGAGATTCCGGCCCATCGGGCTTGGGCGATGGCTTCCGCGTGGTGGTTCGCATCACGGTATGGGAAGGCAAGGGCGCCATTGCCGTTCCGGTCGCGGCACTGTTCCGCGTGGAAGGCAACTGGGCGGCCTATGTGGAGGTGAACGGCAGGGCGGAGTTGCGCCTCCTGAAACTGGGGCGGCGCAACACCGAATTCGCCGAGGTGACGTCAGGGCTCGGCGAGGGCGACAGGGTGGTCCTGCATCCCTCCGATCAGCTGACGGATGGCGAGGCCATCTCGCCAGAAATCCGGGATTAGACAAAGGGTGGTTTGCGGTCGCTCCCAGTCTTCGCTAGAAATTTCGCAGTTGCAACATGAGTGTGCGCCAATGACTGATCTCGCTCTGGCTGCGGAATTTCCCGGCCTCACCCGCGCCGACTGGATGAAGCGGGTGGACGCCGTGCTGAAGGGCGCGTCCTTCGAGGACAGGCTCGTCCGCGCCTCCGCCGATGGCTTCAGGCTGGAGCCGCTTTACAGCCAGGTGAGCGGCGCCCGCGCCGCCCGCGCAAGCCAAGTCCCGTGGACCATCGCACAGCGGGTGGACCACCCGGATGCGGCGCGCGCCAACGAGCAGGCGCTGGATGATCTCTCAAATGGCGTGACAGGCCTCGTGCTCGTCAGCAATGACGCGGTGACGGCGCGCGGCATCGGCTTTGAACCCTCGCGCCTTGCCCGCGTGCTGCAGGGCGTTCACCTCCACGCCGTGGCGCTCAAAGTGGAGGGCGGCGCATCGATGACGCTGGCTGAGCTGATCTCGCGCCAGCCCATCGACCCGGAGCGCCTGACCATCTCCTTTGCCGTCACCTCACCCGATGAAGCGGCGGAGCTTGCGCGGCTGGGCTACACCGGCCCCTATATGAACGCCGATGGCCGTTCCTGGCACGAGGCGGGCGCGACGGAAGCGGAAGAACTGGGGGCAACGCTTGGCCTTGCTGTGTCTGCCATGCGCCGCCTCACCACGCTCAATGACGTTCACCTCGTGAAAGCGGTGGGCGTCACACTTGCAGCCTCGCAGGACATGTTCGCAACCCTTGCCAAGTTCCGTGCCATGCGGCTTCTCTGGCGGCGCGTGCTGCAGGCTTCGGGCCTTCCTGATTTCCCGTTGAAGCTTCATGCCGAAACATCCTGGCGGATGATGGCGACAAGGGACCCGCATGTGAACATCCTGCGCGCCACCGCCGCCGTGTTCGGTGCTTCACTTGGCGGGGCTGACTCGATCACCGTGCTGCCCTTTCCGCTGGCGCAGGGACTTCCCAATGACTTCTCACGCCGTGTCGCGCGCAATGTGCAGAACGTGCTGGCCGAAGAATCGAACCTCTGGCGCGTGGCCGACCCCGCACTTGGCGCGGGTTACATTGAAACTTACACACAGGGCTTGTGCGAAACGGCGTGGACCGTGTTCCAGAAGGCAGAGGCCGGAGACTGGCCGAAGCCCAACCCCACATCCACCGCCAGCCTGCCGGTGATCGGTGTGTCCGCCTATCCGCTTCCCAAGGAATATGCCCCCGAAACGGAGGTGCTATGATGAGCCGTCTTCCAAATTTCTCAGCAATTCCCTTCGAGGCCTCCGCCGTTGATGGCTGCGCGGGCCATGACTGGCTCACACCGGAGGGCATTGCCGTCAAGTGTTCCTACGGCGCCGAAGACATGACGGGCATCGACTTCCTCAGCACCTGGCCCGGCACGGCGCCCTTCCTGCGCGGGCCCTACCCCACCATGTACACGACCCAGTCCTGGACCATCCGCCAATATGCGGGTTTCTCCACGGCGGAGGATTCCAACGCCTTCTATCGCCGCAACCTCGCAGCGGGCCAGATGGGCCTCTCCATCGCCTTCGACCTTGCCACACACCGTGGTTATGACTCCGATCATCCGCGCGTTGCAGGCGACGTCGGCATGGCGGGCGTGGCGATCGACTCGATCTATGACATGCGCACCCTGTTCGACGGCATCCCGCTTGACCAGATGACGGTGTCGATGACGATGAATGGCGCGGTACTGCCCATCATGGCGCTCTATATCGTGGCGGGCGAGGAACAGGGGGTTCCTCCGGAGAAACTGCAGGGCACGATCCAGAACGACATTCTGAAGGAGTTCATGGTCCGCAACACCTTCATCTACCCGCCGAAGGCGTCGATGAAGATCGTGTCGGACATTTTCAAGTACACATCCGAGCGGATGCCGAAGTTCAACTCGATCTCGATTTCCGGCTATCACATGCAGGAAGCGGGTGCCACCGCCGACCTTGAACTTGCTTACACGCTGGCAGACGGACTCGAATATGCCCGCGCCGGCGTTGAAGCCGGCCTGCCCATCGACAAGTTCGCGCCGCGCCTTTCCTTCTTCTGGGCGATCGGCATGAACTTCTTCATGGAAGTCGCCAAGATGCGCGCCGCCCGCATGATCTGGGCCAAGCTCATCAAGCGTTTTGATCCGAAGGACGAGCGCTCGCTCTCACTTCGCACCCATTGCCAGACGAGCGGCTGGAGCCTCGCCGCGCAGGATGTGTTCAACAACGTGACGCGCACCTGCATCGAGGCAATGGCGGCGACACAGGGCGGCACGCAGTCGCTCCACACCAATTCGCTTGATGAAGCGCTTGCGCTGCCGACCGACTTCTCCGCCCGCATCGCCCGCAACACACAGCTTTTCCTGCAGCAGGAAGCGGGCACCTGCAACGTAATCGACCCATGGGGCGGCAGCTACTTTGTCGAGCGCCTCACCGCCGACCTTGCCGCCAAGGCGTGGGCACACATCGAGGAAATCGAGGCGATGGGCGGCATGGCCCAGGCCATCGAAGCGGGAATTCCCAAAGCCCGCATCGAGGAGGCCGCAGCGCGCACCCAGGCCCGCATCGACATGGGCGAGCAGGCGGTCATCGGTGTCAACAAGTATACGGGCGCGGTTGATGAGAAGATCGACATTCTGAAGGTCGACAATTCCGCCGTGCGCGCCCGCCAGATCGAAAAGCTCCAGAGGCTCCGCGCTGAACGCAATGAGCCGGAGACGCAGGCCATGCTGGCGAAGCTGTCCGATGTCGCCCGCACCGGCCAGGGCAATCTTCTGGCCGCCGCCGTCGATGCGGCGCGCGCCAAGGCAACGGTGGGCGAAATCTCGCTGGCGCTGGAGACCGTGTTCAACCGCCACACGCCCGCCATCCGCGCCGTGAAGGGCGTTTACACCGCAACGCCGAAGGACAAGCACAAGATCGAAAAGGCCGAGCATGCCATTGCCGCCTTCAGGGAATCCGATGGGCGGCCACCCAGAATCCTCGTCGCCAAGATGGGACAGGATGGGCACGACCGTGGCCAGAAGGTGATCGCCTCGGCCTTCACGGACATGGGCTTCGACGTTCAGATCGGCCCCCTCTTCGCCACGCCTGAGGAAGTGGCGAAGATGGCGGTGGAGCAGAAGGTTCACGCGGTGGGTGTTTCGACGCTCACGGCTGGTCACCTGACTCTGGTGCCGCTGTTGAAATCCGCGCTGGAAGCGGCGGGCCGCTCAGACATCATGATCGTGGTGGGCGGCGTGATCCCGCCGGAAGACGTGCAGACGCTCCTCGACATGGGCGCTGCCGCCGTATTCCCGCCGGGAACCGTGATCCCCGATGCGGCACTCGCGCTGCTCGAAAGGCTGAACCAGCGCCTGGGCTACGCGCAGCGGGCGGCGGAGTGAGATGGGAGTGCCAAGCACTCCATCACAACCGCCATTCCGCCCCATGCTCCCCACCCCTCCTCACCATGACGAGAGAGTGGCGTGTGCAGCCACGGTCGGTTCACAAACCTACAGCTTCAATCCCCGCACCTCGCCCACCTCGATCTTGCGCCAGTTGGCAAGCTCATGGTGGCGGAAGCGTTCGATGGTGGCCTTCTCGTCCGGCGTCCACACATCCAGCCCCGCAAGAACGGAGGCCATGGCAACTTCGGAAGCGCGCGAGGCGCCATCATCAACCTTGAGCGCAATGCCGAGGCCGGCATGCGGAATGGCTCCACAATAGACGCCCTCTGCCCCCGTCTTCACGAAGAGGCGCGGCACGGCTTGCATGATCAGCGTATCGAAGTCGCCCGTGCCCGCCACCATGAAGGGGTGTTGGCGCACGGCATTGAGAATGCGCTGGCCGGGCGCGAAATCCGGGGCGCAGAACCGCGCGAAGCCCAGCGCCATGTTCTTGAGCGGCATGGCCCAGGTGGGCACTGAGCAGCCATCGATGCCCATGGGCTGCTGGGAGAGGTCAACATCGCACATGCGACCCATGGCCTCCGCAATGGCGCGCTGCACCGGGTGATCAGGCTTTGTGTAGCCATGCGGGTCGGCCCCCAGTTGCCGGGCCAGCGCCAGCATGCCGGCGTGCTTGCCAGAACAGTTGTTATGAACGCAGCCACAGTTTTCACCGTGACGGATCAGGGCAAAGCGCGCCGCATCATCAAATGGCCAATGCGCGCCGCATTCATAGAGTGCTTCGTCATTGCCGGCCTTGGCCAGCATGGCACGGGCCACACGCACATGCTCCGCCTCGCCATTGTGGGAGGAGCAGCACAGCGCAATCTCCTCATCGGTGAAGCCGAACCGGTCGGCAGCGCCACTCTCGATCACGGGGAGGCACTGGAAGGCCTTCACCGCCGAGCGCGGATAGACAGCGGCGGCGATGCCGCCTTCGGCCGCCACCACATGGCCCGTGGCATCGACCACGGCAAAGGCGCCACGGTGGCGGCTTTCCACGATATCGCCGCGGGTCACGTCCGCGATCACCGGATTGATCATGCTGTGTGCTCCTTGTGCGGCGAGCCCGCGATGTACCAGAGATAGGCGAGCACCTGCGCCACGAGGAAGAGGCCCAGCGCCCAGCTATAGGCTTCCGGGCTATAGCCCGCGCCGGACTGTGGAAACAGGCCGATGATGAAGCCCACCAGATATTGCGCGGCGAAGGCCGCAACGAACATCGCGAAGTTGATGGAGGCATTGGCGCGGCCCGCCAGATCCTTGCCGATCCGGGCGGCAAACCACGGGAAAGCCAGCACCGCCACCTGCCCGAAGGCCGCCACCATCGCCCAGGCCGGAAAGGCAAGGGCTTCGATCCGCAGCACGATGATGGCTTGGGCGGCAAAGTAGAGCAGGTTGAAGCACAGCATCACCCGCATGGGTGAAATGCCGCGCCGGCCAAGCCTGTCGGCGATCACGCCCACCGACAGTATGCCCACCATGAAGCAGACCGCCAGCAGCAGGAGGTGCTGGGCCGCGTCCTCACGCGAGTGGCCCAGCACATCCCGGGCCCAAGGGCCGGCCCACAGTGTCTGAATGCCAATCTGCACGCCCGAGGTGAGGCCCAAGAGCGGCGCCACGCGCCAGAACAGCGGCGTCCTGAAGATGGCCAGCATCTGGCCAAACTGCACCTTGAAGGGCGCGGGTTCGCCCACCGTGTCCTTGCGTGGGGCGGCGAGAAGGATGAACAGCGCCGCCAGCAGGATGAAGACGGCGAAGACGATGAAGCCATTCCGCCAGCCGATCATGCTGACGAGATATTCGGTGGGCTGGGTCGCCACCACCACGCCAAGGGCCCCGACCGACATGATGCCCGTGTTGGCCAGCGAACGGCGCTCAGGCGGAACCCATGTGGCTGAGGATTTGTAGCTCGCCATCAGCCCTGCGGAAAAACCAAGCCCGATCACAGCGCGCGCCGCGAACAGCCCGATGAAATCCGGTGCTGCGGCAAAACCCAAGCAGCCCAGCGCCGCAAGGCTCAACAGCCCGGCCTGAACCTTGCGGGGGCCGTAGCGGTCCAGCAGCACGCCAAGCGGCAACTGGAACAGGGCGAAGGCGCCGAGATAGGCGGCTGTCAGCAGGCCCAACTGGCCCGGCGAGAGACCGATGTCGTTCACCAGGTCCGGGGCGACCACCGCATTCACGGCGCGCAGCAGGTAGGACATGAAATACCCCGCCGCGAAGGGCAGGAGCGCCGAGAGGATGAGGCGGAGAGGTGTCATATCGCTGCAACAGTTGTCCGGGAAAACGTCCCTAGACCATCGCTGTGGCAAATACGAGCTTGAGAATCGCGGAGCAGCCATTAAGTGCGCGCGTTCGACAGTTTTCTTTGCCTTTCAGGAATTTCTCACGTGATCAGACGCGCTCTTGCCTTCCAGCACATGGACGACGAACCGCCCGGCCTGTTTGGCCGCTTCCTCGAAGAGCAGGGAGCGCGCGTCGATGTCGTCATGCTGCACAGGGGTGAGGCGATTCCGTCGCTCGCCCCTTATGATTTTCTGCTCGTCATGGGCGGCGCGATGGATGTGTGGGAAACGGACGCCCACCCGTGGCTGATGGACGAGACAGCGGCCATCCGCGAATGGGTCATGAACCGAAACCGCCCCTTCATGGGCGTGTGCCTCGGGCTGCAGCTTCTGGCGCAGGCGACAGGCGGCGAAGTGGGCCTCGCCCGCGCCGCTGAAGTGGGCTTCGGCAAGGTGGAACTCAATGCGCTTGGCCTCGCCCACCCCATGACGCGCGGCTTGCCCTCCTCCTTCAAGATGATGCAGTGGCACCATGCGGAAGTGACAAAGCTGCCGCCGGGGGCGGAGGTGCTGGCGTCATCTTCCGTGAGCCCGGTGCAGATCATGTCCATCGGCCGCGAGATCATGGCCACCCAGTTCCATGGCGAACTGACGCCCGCCTTGATCGACCGCTGGGCCCACATTCCGCAGTATATCGAATGGCTGGACGCCGCGATGGGCCAGAACGCCTATGCCCGCGTCAAGGCCCAGTCCCGCCCGCAACTGCCGAAGGTCGAACGCCTGAGCCGCATCATGTTCGAAAACATCATCTCGAACCGCCGGATGATCCGCGCCGCAGCGTGAGGCGCAAGGACGACCACGCCTCAATTAATGATGTGTGTCTCCTCCCGCTCTTTCAGGGGGAGAACAAGGGACTTGTTGCGGTACGCACGGGGGAGATGAGGGAAGCGTGTTCAGCAATGCGCCTGGGGTCCGCCCGCCCTCACCTTCCCCGACTTCGTTGGGTCCCCCTCCTCTTCCGCGTCGCGGGAGAGGACAACTTGGCCGCAGGCGCCGGAACATGCCACAGCTACCGCAACCCGTCCTCACCCTTGATCTCCGACACTTTCAGGCCACCGACGCGCGGGAGAGGCCTGCCGCCGGTGGTCACCGCCACGGCCACCACGATTTCGTTGGCGCGCGGGGCGTCGGTGACTCTCACTTCCATGCCGTCAAAGTGACTCCTGACAAAGGCGGCGTCCTTGTGGCCCAAGGGAATGTCCAGCACAACGCCCATGCCGCCCCGCTTCTTTGATGAGGGGATGAGTGCTGCACCCTTGCCCAGCACCTTCCGGAACGGCGCGCCGAGCTTCGGGTGCAGAAGGGCTGCGGCGTGTTCCAACTCGCCATTCTCGCCCACGGCGGCAGCCTTGCCATAGCTTTCAACCGCGTCACCGGAAATGCCGAGCGCCGCCACGGCGCGCGACGCCAGAAGGCCGCCCAGTTCCTCGCCCACGTCGATGAGGTCTGAGAGGTCTTCCTGATACGTTCCGGCAAAGGGATTTTCGATCACGGCAATTGCCGCCGCGCGGCGGATGGCGGGAGACACCTCGCGCCCCTGCTCGGTGAGGATTTCGTCCACCACCGTCACGATCTTGCGGATCTTCGCTTTCATCTCAGGCCATCCTCTCCTGTCACGTCCTTCACATTGAGGCCGCCGGCACGGGCGTGGACGCGCGGGCCCGTCGTCATCACCAGCGCAACCACCATCTCATTGGCCTTCGGCGCATCGGGAATGCCCACCTCGATTGAATCGAAGTGGCTTCGCACATAGGAAGCGTTGATGTGGGTGACGGGAACATCAAGCCTCGTGCCGGGCCCTCCCACCTTCTTGGTGGAGGGCACGATGGCCTTGGCGCCGCCCAGCACCTCGCGCATCGAATAGCCGCCGGGCGCATGCCAGAGGGCGGCGTGCTCAAGCTCGCCCGCCTCGCCGGTGATTGACCCCTTGCCATAGCCTTCGATCAACTTCGGATCGCCGCCGAGGGCATCAAGCAGCTTGCGCGCCATCTGCAATCCCAATGGCTTCAGGTCTTCCATGAAGGGCAGGATGTTCTCGTGATAGGCCCCGGCATAGGGGTTCTCGATCACCGCCAGCACTGCGCCGCGCTTCGGTGGAACAGCCACTGCGGGGCCGCCCTCATGGTGGATTTCCTCCACCGAGACCAGGAACTTTCTCACCTTCACATCCGGCATAGCGCCTCCGCCCTTCCCTGACCTGCCACCATGCGCGTTGTGCCCTGAAGATGGAGCGCGCAGGCAACGATGGTTCCGTCCGCAACGAATTGTTCCGCGAAGGCTACACCAGCGGCAAGCGCCATCGCAATTTCATTCGGCAACAGCGCGCCCACGCCACGCGTGACCAGCCTCTCGCCCAGATCATTGTCAGGTTGGAGGTTTCGCGCCGGAACGCGGCTGATGGCCGGATGTGCGGGAAGATCCAGCGCATTGGCGATGAGCGTTGCCGCCGCATCGGCTGTGCTTGCGGCCTCCGCCAGCACCGTCACGGCATCCGCAATGCCGAGGGAAAAAGAGCGCCCGCGCCAGCCGCTGGTGGCGATGCCGCGTACTTTGTCCACATAACCTATACGAGTGGTTGAAAACAGCTCTGGCGCATCCGGGCGGTTGACAAGGCCAATTTCATAGGACGCGCCTTCAGAGAGATGAAAGGCAATATCCCCGCCATTGTTGACGAAGGCGCGGGAGAGCGTGGCACTTGCGGACATGTTTGCGAGGATTTCATCCGCCACGGAACCTGCAACCGCCGCCATGGGGGTGAGAAAGGAGCGCACGGCGAGACCGCGCGTGGCCCGCCACATGCGCCGAGCCACGATGCCGTGCGGTTCTTCTTCCACGGGCTGGCGCAGCAAGGCGAGTTCGGCGCAAAGTTCATCGAGCACCGTTTCAAAGCGTGCCGCCGCCGCGTCATAGGCGCGGGCGACGTCCCGTGCCGCGCCGTCCGCGCCGATGATAAGGTCAATCGGGCCGTCATGAAGGTGCAGCCGCCGCCCATCGGGCAGTAGTTGCGCCTGCATGCGGCTCATGCGGGCCTCGCCTTCAGCGCCGCCAGAACCCTGCCCGGCGTGGCAGGCGTGCGGGTGAGCCTCGCACCCGTGGCATGGTGAATGGCGTTGAGGATGGCGGGCGCCGTCGGGATCAGCGCCTGCTCACCGATGCCCTTGGCACCAAACGGCCCGGCGGATGAGGCGCATTCGACGAGGATCGAGGTGATGGGCGGCACATCGCCAATGGTGGGAATCAGATAATCATGCAGGTTCTCGCCCTTGCCGGGGGTGAACTCCTCCATCAGCGCCATGCCGATGCCCTGGGCGACACCGCCTTCGATCTGGCCTTCAACCAGTGCCGGGTTGATGGCGCGGCCCACATCATGCGCCGCCACGATGCGGAGCGGCTTCACCAGGCCGAGCCGCGTATCGACCTCAACCTCCGCCAGATGCGCGCCATAGCCATAGACGGCATAGGGATTGCCCTGCCCGTTGGCATCGAGCGGCGAGGTCGGGGGATCGAATGTTTCCTCCGCACACAGAACATATTCGTGATGGTCAACGGGTAAATCCTTTAGCGCCACGGTGCGGATGGTTCCGCCCTGATTCACCCTCAATGTGCCGCCGGACAGTTCCAGCCGCGCCTCATCGCCCGCATTGGCAAGCCGGAGAATCATCTGGCGAAGGGCGCGGCCGGCCTGCTCCGCCGCCTTGCCGGTCACGAACGTCTGGCGTGAGGCGGAGGTCTTGCCGCAATCGGGCGTCAGGTCAGTGTCCGGGGAGATGAGGTCGATCAACGCAATCGGCAGGCCCGCTGCATCCGCCGCGATCTGGGTGATCACGGTGTTGGAGCCCTGCCCGATGTCAGTCGCCCCCTGATGCAGCGACAGGCGGCCATCAGGCTTCAATCCGAAACGGATGGTCGACGGGTTCGGCAGCGAGGTGTTGCCGCAGCCATAGAACATGCCGGCCACGCCAACACCGCGCCGCAAATGCCCGGCCTTCGCGTTGAACGCGTCCGCTTCCGACCGCGCCTTCTGCCAATGGGGCTGCAAGGCCTCGAAGCACGCGCGGATGCCGACGCCATCGCCCATCACCTGGCCGGTAACGGTGGATGTTGTATCGGTGAGCGCATTCCGGATCCGGAACGCCAGCGCGTCGATGCCAAGCTTCTCCGCCAGCATGTCGAGCATCTGCTCCTGGGCGATCACCGTCTGCGGCACGCCGAAGCCGCGGAAGGCCCCCGCTGGAACACAGTGGGTGAGAACGGCGCGCGTCCTCGCCCGGTAATGCGGCACCTGATAGGGGCCGGACGCATGGACCGGCACGCGGTTCGCCACCGTCGGCCCCCAGGACGCATAGGCACCCGTGTTGAAGTCGCCCTCAAAATCCATGGCAAGCAATTTGCCATCGCGCGTGGCCGCCATGCGCGCGCGCATGACAGCCGGGTGGCGCTTGGTGGTGGACTGGATCGATTCCGCGCGCGAATAGACCATCGCCGCAGGACGGCCCGTGAGCCACGCGGCGAGCGCCACATAGGGCTGTACCGAGAGATCGAGCTTGGAGCCGAAGCCACCGCCACAGGCCGACGGAATGATGCGGATACGCTCAGGCGGAAAGCCCATGATGGCCGCCGTGTCGTCGCGGTCCATGTAGGGTGCCTGAGTCGAGGCGGTGATCTCGATGCGATCCCCCACGCGACGCGCCCATCCAGCCTCAGGTTCAATATAGGCGTGTTCGACGAATCCCGTTTCAAAGCTGCCTTCGACCGTCACCGCATCTACTGCAAAAGCCGTCTCCACATCGCCGCGCGCAACATGGCCCTTCACCAGGATATTGCCGGCGCGCTTCTCGTGAAGCTGCGGCGCCGAGGCTTCAAGCGCGGCCGCGATTGTGAGGACGGCGCCGCGTTCTTCCCATGTCACGGGAAAGCGCGATAGATCAATGGCCTCGATGGCGGCACGTTCACCCACAAGAGCCGCCACCGCCTCGCCCCTGAAGCGCGCTTCATCCTCGGCGAACACAGGCTGATCGGCAAAGGGCGGGATGACGCCGAAGATATTGCGGCCCGGAATGTCACTTGCCGTCAGTACGCGGATGATACCCGGATGGCTGGCGATGAAGGCCGTGATGTTACCGAAGCGGAATGCGGCCCGGTGGAAGGGAGACCGTATGGCCTTTACCCACAGCGCATCGGGCGGAATGGCATCCGCGCCATACTGCTCGGTTCCCGCCACTTTCGGCCCGCCATCGAGGCGCGGCATGGCGGCACCCACGGCGTGGCCCAGCTCCGGCATTTCATGTGAACGGACATGGCCTGAAACCGCATCTTCAACCGCGTCGATGATCTTGGCATAGCCCGTGCAACGGCAGAGCACGCCACCCAGCGCATCGGCGATCATCTCACGGCTTGGCGCTTCCACGCGGTCAAGCAAGGCCGTTGCGGCCACCAGCATGCCGGGCGTGCAGATGCCGCATTGGGCCGCACCCCGCGCCAGAAAAGCGCGTTGCAACAGCGCGCCCGTGGCGCTGTTTGCGCCAAGGCCTTCGACAGTGACAATGCGTGCGCCCTCCACCTGCGCGACAGGCACGAGGCAGGCGCAGACGGGCTGGCCATCGAGCAGCACGGTGCAGGCCCCACAATCGCCTGCGTCACAGCCGCTCTTCGTGCCGGTGTGACCCAGTTCGCGGCGCAAGGCTTCACTCAGCCGCGTTTGCGGGGCGGCCTTGCAGGACACATCGGCGCCGTTGACGGTGAAGGAGAAGGAGACAGTCACATCAGAGCACTCCCGCCGCGCGGTCCAGCGCTTCGCCAACAAGACTCATCGCCGCCTGCAACCGGTATTCCGCCGTGGCGCGCACGTCATCGATGGGCGAAAGACCCTCGACATGCGAAAGCACCATGCGCGATGATGGCTTCTCGGCCGGGGCGAGGCCCAGCAAATCATCCTCAAGACGGCGAAGCCGCTGCGCCACCGGAGACGCCGCGCCGACCGCAACTGCCGCGCGGGCAATCCGGCCTTGCGCATCCTTCTCCACAACCGCCGCCGCCATGAGGATGGAGATCACCAGATATCGCCGCGCGCCAAGTTTCACAAAGGCCGAAGAGACACGTTCCGCAGGCCGGGGCACAAGGACGGCGCTGACGATCTCCCCCGGCTTCAGGGCCGTCTTGCGATAGCCGGTGATAAAATCGCCCAGCGGCAGCACGCGCCGTCCCGCAGCCGAGGCGAGTTCCACGCTGGCATCCAGCGCCAGAAGGGGCGGCACGCCATCAGCCGCCGGAGAGGCATTGCAGAGGTTTCCCGCGATGGTGCCGCGGTTCTGGATCTGGATGGAGCCCACCTCACCGGCGGCTGCCTTCAGCGCATCAAAGGCGGGCGGCAGGCTGGCCCGGACAATGTCGCTCCACGTTGTGGCGGCTCCGAAGCGGAAGCCGTCTGCCATCTCCGCGATGCCACGAAGGCCTTCAACCCGCGAAAGATCAATAATGGGGCGGTCCAGCGGTTGTCCCGCATGGGCCGGAAACACATCGGTGCCGCCGGCCAGCGCCAGCGCACCGGCTGAGCCCATGGCCGCCGCAGCTTCCTCGATCGTTCTCGGCCTCATGTACACGGAGCAAACTCCTTGAAGACTGAACCGGAATAGTCCGGCGGTGCGGTAGCATTGTCAAGAACGCGGGCCGCGCACCTTGCGCGGGGATCAGCGCTGGAACAACATGGATCTCCAAACAAGGGAACGACTCATGACGGCGGAGCCGGACTTCATGGCGGCGGCGCAGCTTCTGCTACGCAACTGGGAATCCACGACACGAATCGCGGGACTTCCGGAGGCCATGCGCCCCCGATCACGCGCCGAAGCCTATGAGACAGCGGCCCTTGTGGCTCGTCACAGCGGCAGCGACGTGGCGGGCTGGAAGATCGCCGCCACCAGCGTAGCGGGGCAAAGGCATATCAATGGTGAGGGCCCACTGGTGGGCCGCATCCTGAACAACAGGCTTCTGCCGCAAAATGCCCGCGTCACGCTGGGCGACAACATCATGCGCGTGGCCGAGGCCGAATTCGCTTTCAGCTTCGCCCGCGATCTGCCGCCCCGTGCTGTGCCCTATTCGGAGGCAGAGGCACTCGATGCCGTTGCTTCACTTCACCTTTCCATCGAAATACCGGACAGCCGCTACGCCGACTTCACCAAGGTGGGCGCGGCACAGTTGATCGCCGATACCCCCTGCGCCTCCTGGCTGGTGCTCGGGCCTGCGGTCGAGACCCCGTGGCGCCACCTTGATCTTTCCGGCCATGCAGTGAAAGGGCTGACCAATGGCGCTGTTGTGGTCGAAGGCACCGGCAAGGCGGTGCTGGGCGGGCCGCTGAAGGCGCTCACCTGGTTCGTCAACGAGGCATCAACTTACTGCGGCGGCGTAAAGGCCGGACAGTTCGTGACGACCGGCACCTGCATCATCCCCATGGCGATTTCTCCGGGTGACACTATCATGGCGGACTATGGAGAACTTGGTACCATTTCGTGCAGGATAGCGTGACTCCATGAAACACTTGCCCATCACCAGCCTCAGATCGGAGCACACGTCTGAACTCCAGTAACTA
>JBEIDW010000006.1:0-63108 GCA_040383265.1 Hyphomicrobiales bacterium | reverse complement strand
CCATGTCCTGGATGGCGATGACGGCTCCCGAAGCCATGAGCTCAAGGCAGGCTTCCAGCAGGCATTTCTCCGTGAAGGGATCGCCCACCTGCACCGTCGGGCGCTTCTCCTCGGCCTTGTCGTCGAATTCCGCCGAGGCCATGGTGGCGCCATGGATGCCGTCGCGCCCGGTCTTGGCGCCGAGATAGACCACCGGGAGGCCCACGCCCTTGGCCTTGGAATAGAAGATCGAGTCGGCGCGGGCCAGGCCCACGGCCATGGCATTGACGAGGATGTTGCCGTTGTAGCGGGCATGGAAATTCACCTCGCCACCAATCGTTGGCACGCCGAAGGAGTTGCCATAGCCGCCGATGCCGTGGACGACGCCCGAGATCAGATGGCGCGTCTTTGGGTGTGCTGGCTCGCCGAAGCGCAGCGCGTTCATTGCCGCGATGGGCCGGGCCCCCATGGTGAACACGTCCCGCAGGATGCCGCCAACGCCCGTCGCAGCGCCCTGATAGGGCTCGATGAAGGAGGGGTGGTTGTGGCTTTCCATCTTGAACACGATGGCATCGCCATCGCCGATGTCGATGACGCCCGCATTCTCGCCCGGGCCCTGAATGACCTTCGGGCCCTTGGTGGGCATGGTCTTCAGCCACTTCTTGGAAGACTTATAGGAGCAGTGCTCGTTCCACATGGCTGAGCAGATGCCGAGTTCCGTCAGCGTCGGCTCTCGCCCCAGAAGCTTCACGAAGCGCTCGTATTCATCGGGCTTGAGGCCGTGCTGCTTGACGAGGTCCGGGGTGATCTTGATCGAATTGGGAAGGGTCATGCGCAGCCTTTGGTGCTTCGGGTCGGTCGTCTGGAACAAGTCTCAGCTTTTATCTTTCTTTGCCGCCGGACTTGCTCCGGCGGTCCTTTCGGGTCGGCAAAAAGCATACGCGGGTCAAGCCCGCGTATGATGAGAGGGTGAGGGTGACGTGCCGTCTCACGCCGCCAGCAAACTCTCGAACAGGGGGCGGCAGTCGGTCTTGCCGTGCAGCGGTTCGATCATGTTTTCGGGATGCGGCATCATGCCGATGACGGTTCCGGCCTCGTTCATGATCCCTGCGATGTCGTTAAGTGCGCCATTGGGGTTTGTGCCGTGCGTGTAGCGAAACACCACGCGGTTTTCGCCTTCGAGGCGCTTCAGCGTTTCGGTGTCGCAGATGTAATTGCCTTCGCCATGCGCCACAGGGCAGGAGACGACGGCGCCCTTCTTCATCCTGTTGGTGAAGAAGGTCTGGTTGTTCTCGACCGTGAGCTTCACCTCGCGGCAGACAAACCGCAGGTCCTTGTTGCGGACGAGGGCGCCGGGCAGGAGGCCTGCTTCGGTAATGATCTGGAAGCCGTTGCAAACACCCAGCACCTTCAGGCCCTTCGCCGCCTTGGCGCGGATGTCCTGCATGATGGGCGAGCGAGCAGCAATCGCGCCGCAGCGCAAATAGTCGCCGTAAGAGAAGCCACCGGGCACGACCACGAGGTCGACCTTCGGCAATTCGGTTTCCGTGTGCCAGACGGAGACGGGTTTCACGCCCGTAATGCTTTCAAGCGCCAGCATCATGTCGCGTTCGCGGTTGATGCCGGGGAAGACGACGACAGCGGATTTCATGGTATCAACCGCCTCAGGCCAGTTCGATGTCGTAGTTCTCGATCACGGTATTGGCGATGAGCTTGTCGCACATGGCCTTCACCTGTTCCTTCGCCTTTGCCGTATCGGTTTCGGCGAGTTCGATTTCGAAGTACTTGCCCTGCCGCACTTCGCCGACACCGCCGAAGCCCAGATGGCCGAGCGCGCCCTCGATGGCCTTGCCCTGCGGGTCCAGCACGCCGTTTTTCAACGTGACCTTGATCTTTGCCTTCATCAGTTCAAATCCGTCTTCACGAGTTTGGGCTTGGAACGTTCGGGCTTCTCGCCCTCCGTGATGATGCCGAGGCGGCGCGCCACCTCCTGATAGGCTTCGACGAGGCCGCCCATGTCGCGGCGGAACCGGTCCTTGTCGAGCTTGTCCTGGGTCTTGATGTCCCACAGGCGGCAGGAATCGGGGCTGATCTCGTCAGCCAGCACGATGCGCATCATGTCGTTCTCGTAAAGCCTGCCGAACTCGATCTTGAAGTCGACAAGCTTGATGCCGATGCCGAGGAACAGGCCCGACATGAAATCATTGATGCGGATCGCCATGTGCATCATGTCGTCGATCTCCTGGGGAGACGCCCAGTTGAACGCCGTGATGTGCTCCTCGGATACCATCGGGTCGCCGAGCTGGTCGTTCTTGTAGTAGAATTCAATGATAGAGCGCGGCAGCGGCTGGCCTTCCTCGAGGCCAAGGCGCTTGGCGAGCGAACCTGCCGCCACATTGCGGACGACGACTTCCAGCGGCACGATTTCCACTTCGCGCACAAGTTGTTCTCGCATGTTGAGCGAGCGCATGAAGTGGGTGGGGATTCCGAGTTCGTTGAGCCGGGTGAAGATGAATTCCGAGATGCGCTGATTCAGGACGCCCTTGCCCTCGATGACGGCCTTTTTCTGGGCGTTGAAGGCGGTCGCGTCATCCTTGAAGTGCACGATGATGGTGCCGGGTTCGGGACCCTCGTAGAGGATCTTGGCCTTGCCTTCGTAGATTCGGGTGCGCCTGCTGTTCATCTGAAATATCCTCATCAAATCCCTAATCCACCCCCGTCCCTTTAGACCCGGAAGGCAGCTTGCGCCAGTTCTGTTGCGGAAGGGGCGGCATGTTTCCCCCAACCTTTAGCCGGTCCTTAACGTAACGTGGTGCGCTGCACAATATTTGTCTGTAATAGTGTTGATTTGGCGGGGCGGGGTGTCTAATTCAAGACGGTAGCTTCTTGAATGGGAGACAGGGATGACGACGTTCGACGATCGCAAGGAAGGCTTCGAGCGCAAGTTCGCGCATGATGAGGAGTTGCTGTTCAAGGCCAACGCCCGCCGGAACAAGCTTCTGGGCATCTGGGCTGCTGAAAAACTTGGACTTTCTGGCGCAGACGCTGATGCCTATGCCAAGTCCGTCGTGATGGCGGATTTCCAGGAAGCCGGGGATGACGACGTCTTCCGCAAGGTTCGCGCCGATTTCGATGCAAAGTCGGTTGACCAGTCTGATAACCAGATTCGACTCGTCATGGACGAGTTGATGGTAAAGGCTGTTGAGCAGATCCAGGCTGGCACGTAAGTGGCCACGCATTTCGACCTCCGGTCACGGCTCGCTACAAGCGAGCCGTTTCTGTTTTCGTGGCAGTCGATCCCCTCAGCACCACTTTCGGGCCATCTGGCCCGCCTGCCGCTTGATGGCGTGTGCCTCGACATGCAGCATGGCATGATCGGCTTTTCGGATGCGGTGGGCCTGATCGCCGCCATCAACGCTGCGGGACGGCCCGCCATTGTGCGTACCTTGTGGAACGACCCCGCCACGCCCGGGCAGGCGTTCGACGCGGGTGCTGCGTGCGTCATCGCGCCGATGGTGAACAATCGTGCCGAGGCGGAACGCCTGGTGCGCGCGGCGAAATATCTGCCGCTGGGCGCTCGGAGTTGGGGCGCTTACGGTGGCATCCAGGCCTCCGGCCTTGCGCCCCGCGAATACCTACGTGAGGCCAACCGGCTGACCATGGTGTTCGCGATGGTTGAAACCGTCGAATCCGTCCGTAATGTGGACGAGATAGCCGCAACGCCCGGACTCGATGGGCTGTTCGTTGGGCCTTCCGATCTCTCGATTTCGCTGTCCAACGGGGCAGGCATCGACAAGACGGGGCCCGATACCATTGCCGCAATGGAGAAGATCGCCGCCGCTGCGAGGCGAAACGGCTTGGTGGCTGGCGCTTTCGCCGGAGATGCGGCGGTGATCCAGACCTATCTGAAGCTCGGATATCGCTTCCTTGCCGCAGCCGTCGATTCTGACCTTTTGCGATTGGGGGCGGAGACGCTTCGCAAGTCCGTCGACGTTTGACCCACGCGGCATTCCGCGCCACAGTGGCACCATGGATCAGCGAGTTCCCCTTATTCCCGGCCTTGAGCCGATACTGGACCGCCTCATTGGCCTGACGCTTTGTGCCGGGCCGATTGACGCGCAGACAGACAAATATTTCACCAACACCAGCCGAATCGTGGCCGCCAACGGCGATTCACGCGTGACATTCGCCGTGTTCATGCGCCGCCGCGTAGTGGCCGCGCTGGAGCCGGCAATCCGGCTGATCCGCCATTTCGTGCCGGATGTGGATATCAAGAGATTCTATTCCGAAGGCGATATCGTGCCATCGGAATCGAAGATGCTGGAGATCACCGGCTCAATGGCGAAGCTCTCGGAAATCGAGACGCTGATGCTGCAGAAGATCGGTTTTCCCTGCGTCTGCGCCAACAATGCTTATGAGATGTGCCGCGCAATCCCGTCGGCGGCCTTCATGGACATGCATGCCCGCCACGGCAGCGGGGCGGAGATGAATATTCTCGCCTCCTACGGTGCCGCGGTGGGCAGTGCTGCCGCCAAGCGTGCCGATGGAGCGGTGAAGGGCTTCGTTGGCTCCTCGCAGGATATGACCGCGCCCTTGTTCGGTGCGTCCTCGGGGATGGGTACCATGCCTCATGCGCTTGTCGGCTACACGGGCGGTGATGTGCTGGACGCCATGAAGCTGTTCGCCACGACGCTTCCAGAGGTCAAGAATTTGACAGCGCTGGTCGACTACACAGGTCATGAGGTGACGGACGCGATCCGCTGCGCGCGCTGGTTCTATGATGAGGCGAGGCTGCAGGATCAGGGCAAGAGCTTCGGCGTGAGGCTAGACACGCATGGCGGCCGTTTTGCCGAGGGGCTGGACTATGAGAGGTCCGTTGATACGGTTGGCCAATGGCTAGGCGTTCATGGTGAGTACAACATTGTGGAACAGGTTCTAGGCGGCCGTGCCTTCCAACTTGATCCCAATAATATTCTGGTCGACAAGGTGCGCCGCATTCTCTTCGGTAAGGGCGTTTCGGCCGCCAATATCATCCATGTGCGCCGCGCGCTGGATCAGGCTGGTTTCAGGCAGGCCACGATTGTCGGATCGTCAGGATTCGATCAGCAGAAATGCCAGATCATGGGAGCAGCCCGGGCCCCGCTTGATCTCGTTGGCACTGGCAGCTTCCTGCCCGCAACCTTGACCGAAACCTACGCCACTGCCGATGTCATCCGCTATGATGGCGTGCGCCGCGTGAAAGTGGGGCGCGAGTTCCTCCATGAGGATAGCAGCCGGACGGGAGACGTTTAGGTCGGGAGGAATGCCCTGAAAGAGGGAGGGAAGGTGACATGAAACATTGGCCAGGCATTCTTGCTGGACTGTTCGCCCTCTTGCTTATGGCGGCGGAACCAAGTCATGCGTCCAACACGGCCAGGTCCAATCCCACTGTTGAAATCATCATCGATATTTCCAGCCAATCCATGAAGGTGGACGTCAACGGCTGGCCTTATGGCCGCTGGAAGGTGTCTACAGCGCGGGAAGGCTATCATACCCCGCGCGGCACCTGGAATCCGTTTCAATTGAAGGAAATGCACTATTCACGAAAATACGACAATTCGCCGATGCCCCATTCGATCTTCTTCCTCGGCGGATATGCGATCCACGCAACTTATGACACCAAGCACCTTGGCAAGCCTGCCTCCATGGCTGCATCCGGCTTCATCCGCGCAATGCCAAGCGGCTTTACCGACTGGTCGAGAAGCATGGCGTGAAAGTCACGCGCATCACGATCATCAACTGACAGACGAAAAAGGCCCGGCATGCTTGCCGGGCCTCTTATGATTATATGTCCTGGTTCAGAAGCGGAGCTTGGCGGTGGCGCGCACGACGCTGAATTGATAGTCGACCGAGCCTTTTACATTGGCATCAAGTGGAGTGTAGCTGCCGCCCTGGTCGTTATCCCATTCGGCCGAACCGAGATCGACGAAGAGATACTCGACACCGAGGCTCCAGTTGTCGATGCCGTATTCCATGCCCGCGCCAATCGTCCAGCCCCAGTTGACGGAGTCGGCTGAACCGTTCCACTTCGCCCGTTCGTCATAGATATCGATGTCGACTTCGCTCTTCGCGGACATGTGGCCATAGGCGACGCCGCCGGTGCCGTAGAACAGAAGATCATCGGCTGCAAAGCCGATGCGCGCGCGAACCGTGCCATACCAGTTTGCGTCAAATGAAAGTTTACTCGAGCTGTTCACGCCATAACCCCAGTCGTGGTTATGCGTGGAGTCCTCGCTGAAACCGAGATAGTTGATGTCTGCCTCTGCGCCGAGCACAAGCTGATCAATCTGGTAATTATAGCCGAGCATGCCGCCGCCAGTGAAGGCAGCCTGATTGCTGTCAATGTTGTTCCCAAGATCCCCATAGTCCCGCCCGGGATATTTGAAGGTGTTGTCGATCTCGGAATTGTTCCACGCAACGCCAGCATTCACGCCGACATACGGACCCGTCCAATCATAGGCTGGCGCAGCGACATCGGCGGCGCTTGCGGCACTCGCCATGCAAGCAAGCATCGCGCTGGTTGAGGCAATGAGACGGAGTTTCATAAGTTTACTCTCCCTGAGTCCGGAAATTGTCGCGTATGGGGTCCAGACTTAGTGAATACCATAAATTTAACTTTGCATTCAACGGCGATGCGCCGAGGCAGCAGAGGCCAGAACGATTGCGGACTGGCGACAGTGCGGCTAAGGCATTGGTTGTGCAAATCGCAGTTTTCATGCTAAACACGTTATGTACCAAAGGCAAGGGCCCGGCGTTTCGGCCGGGCCTCGCCAACGGGATGATAAACTATTAGAAGCGGATCTTGGCCGTGGCGCGTACGACGCTGAACTGATAATCGACCGAGCCCTTCATGCTGCTGTCCACGTGATCAGCAAGGGGGCCACCGGCGCTGCCGTTCCACTCGGCCGTGCCGAGATCAACGAACAGATATTCGAGACCAAGGCTCCAGTTGTCGATGCCGTATTCCATGCCGGCACCAATGGTCCAGCCGAAGTTAGTGGAGTCCGTCGAACCATCCCACTTCACGTAGTCGCCGGTTTCGATGTCGGTGATCTGGACTTTGCCATCCGCAGACATATGGCCGTAGGCGAGACCGCCGGTGCCGTAGAACAGCAGGTTGTCGGCGGCATAACCAAGGCGGCCGCGCACAGTGCCGAACCAGTCGCCCTCGAAGGAGAGCTTGCCGGATGCGGTCATGTCGCCGTGTCCGGGAAGAGCGAAGTCGCGACTGCGCTTGTGGTCGTCACCGAAGCCGAGATAGTTGATGTCTGCTTCCACACCGAGCACGATCTGGTCGATCTGGTAATTGTAGCCGAGTATGCCGCCGCCGGTAAACACCGTCTGATCGCCTTCGATCTTGTCAGACAGCTGGTTGAACCGCTCGCCGGCGAGCTTGACATCCTGATTCACGTCAGAGTTGTTCCATGCGGCACCAGCGTTCACACCGGCATAGAAGCCTGACCAATCGTAGCCGGCCGGGGTCATGTCGGCGGCGTGGGCGGTGACGGCAAACGTGGTGGCAGATACGAGTGCCGAGGCAGCGAGTACAATCTTCTTCATGGTAATCCTCTGAAGCTTTTACGAACAAAATTTCGCCAGTGGTTATTCATAGCAGGAAAACTGGTGCAGGCATCGAAAAGCTGCAAACGTTTGCGCGATAATGCCCAACTGTTGCATAGAAAACACGAATAAGTGCTCTTATTCAGGTATTTGAAAGAAATTGCTAACTATAATTTGCAACCTTGAGGAACGTTATCGATTTGCGAGCAACCAGAATGAACAGGCGAGATGTAGACCTTCAGGTCATTCTTGAGTGTGCCAGACGGCACATCACCAGCAGTAGCGATGAACGATGCCGTGCGGCGGCGAGTCGGGTTTTCGAGCACCTTGAACGCAACGTGGGCGATGACGGTGCCGTGACTGGCGAGCGTATTCCGGTCTGCCGCTATCTCGATGCTGCTTATGCCGGCATGACGGATGGTAAGGATCCCCTTCCCGCAATTGCAAAGGCATTTGCCGGTCTCGAGGGGCGGCTCCACTGGTGGCGCCGCAAGGGCGCTGCACCGGAGAATCAGCCCTTCTATGACGGCCACGCCAACGCCATGCTGATCGGGCCTGGCGGCATCGAGCAGAGAGAGGATGTGATGGTTGGGGTTTCGCTCATGGCCCCCCACATCGTTTATCCCGATCACAGCCATCCGCCGGAGGAAGTCTATATCGCCTTTACTGGGGGCGCCTGGTGGAATGCGGCAATGGACTGGACGGAGCCTGGCCCCGGCGGCCTTGTTTATAACCCGCCGGGAATCCTGCATGCGATGCGTTCGGATCAAAGACCCTTTCTGGCGCTGTGGCTGCTGCCAGTCGGTTAGTTCGCGCCGAACACCCGGCGGAAGATCGTGTTCGCGTGCTTGGTGTGGTAGCCCAGATCGAAGAGGCTTTCGAGTTCGGCATCGGTCAGCAGGGCGGAGACATCCTTGTCCTTCTTGAGAAGGTCAAGAAAGTTGCCTTGACCGTGCCATACCGGCATGGCGTTGCGCTGTACGGCGGCATAGGAGTCCTCGCGGCTCATGCCTTTCTGTGTCAAGGCCAGCAGCACGCGCTGTGAGTGCACAAGGCCGCCCAGCCTGTCGAGATTGCGCTGCATGTTTTCGGGGTAGACCAGCAGCTTGTCGATGACGCCAGTCAGACGCTTCAGCGCGAAGTCGAGGTGGATCGTCGCGTCCGGGCCGATTCCGCGCTCCACGGAGGAGTGGGAGATGTCGCGCTCATGCCAGAGCGCCACGTTTTCAAGTGCCGGGATCACGGCGGAGCGCACGAGGCGAGCGAGTCCCGTCAGGTTCTCGGTCAGCACCGGGTTCCTCTTGTGCGGCATGGCGGAGGAACCCTTTTGGCCTGGCGAGAAATACTCCTCGGCCTCCAGAACTTCGGTGCGTTGTAGGTGGCGGATTTCTGTAGCCAGCCGCTCAATGGAGGAGGCGACAACAGCGAGAGCCGCGAAATACATGGCGTGGCGGTCCCGCGGGATGACCTGGGTTGAAACCGGCTCCGGCTCAAGACCCATTTTCTCAGCAACATATTCCTCAACGCGCGGATCGATGTTGGCGAAGGTGCCAACAGCCCCCGAGATGGCGCAGGTGGCCACTTCCTTTCGTGCCATCACAAGGCGCTCACGCGCCCGCTGGAACTCAGCATGGGCCTGGGCCAGCTTGATGCCGAAGGTGGTGGGTTCAGCGTGAATACCGTGGCTGCGGCCAATGCAGACGGTGTTCTTGTGCTCAAAAGCCCGGCGCCTGAGCGCTGCGAGCAGGCCATCGACATCCTCGATCAGCAGGTCGGCGGCACGTGTCAGTTGCACGTTGAAACAGGTGTCGAGAACGTCCGAGGAGGTCATGCCCTGGTGGACGAAACGCGCTTCGGGACCGACGATCTCTGAGAGATGGGTGAGGAAGGCGATCACATCATGCTTGGTGACGGCCTCGATCTCGTCGATGCGGGCGACGTCGAAGGTAGCGTCCTTGCCTTTTTCCCAGATCTTGGCGGCTGCTTCCTTCGGTACCACGCCGAGATTGGCCAGCGCATCGGTGGCATGGGCCTCGATCTCGAACCAGATGCGGAACCGGGTCTGCGGCTCCCAGATCTGGGCCATTTCTTTGCGGGTATAGCGCGGGATCATCGGAACGCCTTTCGGAAGGGAGTTTCGGTCGTCCGATTAACAAATCCGGGGCTTGTGTGCGAGTGCGAAGTTATCTGTTCAATTCAAACAGCACGGTGAGGCGGTTCGAGAGCACTCTGATGGCTCAGAAGGCCTTGAAGGTGATCAGCGTATAGGTATCGCGGATACCGGGAACCGTCTGGATCTTCTGGGCGACGAAGTGGCCCACATCATCTTTCTCATCAAGATAGAATTTCACCAGCAGGTCATAGCCGCCAGCGGTTGAGTATATTTCGGAGGCGATTTCAGCATCGGCAATGGCAGTTGCCACATCATAGGCCTTGCCGAGTTCACATTTTATCTGGACGAAGAAGGCGCGCATGGAGAATTGCTCCGGTCAGGGTGTTGTGTCGAGAACGGGCGGCTGAAGCGTTTTTGGATCAACTTCTACATAGCGACCGTCGATCCATTTGAACCAGGCCGTCACGGGCTGGGTGAGGTCGCCTTTGGCGTCGAATGAAACTGGGCCCACAACCGTATCGAAGGTGTTTCCGCCACGCAGCCATTCGGCGATGCGGGCACTGTCTGTCGTGCCGGTTGCCTCCGCTGCGGCGATCCACGCCTGTACCGCAGCATAGGCATAAAGCGTGAATCCTTCAGCATTCTGCTCTGCCGCGCGGAAACGGTCCACCAGAGCGCGCGCCGTTTGGAACTTGCGCGGATCAAAGGTGAAGGTCATCAGCGTGCCGTCTGCTGCGTCTTTCGCCTGATTAGCGTAGTCATCGGTGACGAGCGAGTCGCCCGAGATGATCTGCGCGGTGGAACCTGCGGCCCGCAGAGCCTGGGCGAACAGCCCGCCTTCCACATAGGACGCGGGAAGATACACCACACCAACACCGGCCACACGAAGCTGGTTGGCGAGGGCGGTGAAATCCTTGGTGCCGGCCTTGAAACTCTGGTCCACCACCGGCGTCACGCCCTTTTCCGCCAGTGCGGCCCTGAAGGTGGTGGCGAGCGTCGCGAAAGTGGGCTGCTGGTCGTTGACGATGGCAATCTTCCGGCCGGCGAATTTGTCCATGACCAGATCCGCTGCGGCCTTGGCTTGGGCGTCATCGCGCGGCACGAGGCGGAGGACATTCCAGCCGCCGTCATCCGTGAATTTTGGCTGGGTGGAGGCGGGGCTGATCTGGACGATGCCGGCCTTCTGATAAACCTTGGAGGCAGGGATCGATGCCCCTGAACAATAATGTCCGATGACGGCTTTGGCACCTGCTGACACGAACCCGGTGGCGGTGTCGATGGCCTTGCGCGGGTCACAGCCGTCATCGGAGAATTTCACCTGCAGCTTTTCCCCCCTCAGTCCGCCGGTGGCGTTGATGTCATCAACCGCCATCTGTACGCCGCGGCGCAGCTGTTCGCCCAGCGCGGCGTTGGTGCCCGATAGCGGAGCCGCCGCACCGATCAGGACATCGGCAAAGGCGGGTGACGCCCCAAGGAGCAGGGCAGCGAGGGCAGTTGAGAGTCGCGGTCTGTTCATCATGGTTTTCAGCGTGCAGTATCCAACCTTCGTGGATGGCGCGCAACAAAAAGACCCGCGCAGGTGAGTGCGCGGGCCCTGTATTTTTGGAGAGGCCGGTCTTACTTGACCGACGGATCTTCCATGTACTGGCCGTCCTTGAAGGTGTACCAGACATAGACGGGGTTCACGAGGTCGCCCTTGGAGTCGAGCTTGATCTCGCCCAGAACGGTCTGGGTCGGGTTGCCCGCGCGGAGCCACTCGGCGATCTTCTTCGGATCGCTCGACTTGAGCGTGTCAGCCGCCTGCTTGTACATCTGGAAGGCCGCGTAGGTATAGAGCGTGTAGCCTTCCGGATCGTAGCCCGAAGCCTTGAACTCGTCGACGATTGCCTTGGCTTCCGGAATGTTGCGCGGCTCCGGAGCGAAGGTGAAGTAAAGGTTCTCGGCGGCCTTGCCGGCGATGGTCCAGAGCTCGGCGGAGTTCATCGAGTCGCCGGAGTACATCTTTGCGCCCAGGCCCTGTTCGCCCATCTGCTTCAGGATGAGGCCGGCTTCCGGATGGTAGCCGCCAAAGTACACGGCTTCGACGCCAGCGTCCTTGAGCTTCGACACGAGGGCGGAATAGTCCTTTTCGCCAGCGTTGATCGACTCGTTGAGGGTTTCCGTCAGGCCGGCGGCGTTGAGCGCCTTGCGGGTTTCATCCGCCAGGCCCTTGCCGTAGGCCGACTTGTCGTCAACGATGGCGACCTTCTTGCCAGCGAAGGTCTTGGCAATGAAGGCACCGGCCACGCGGCCCTGTGCATCGTCACGGCCGCAGACGCGGGCGACGTTCCAGCCACCTTCATCGGTGAGCTTCGGGTTGGTCGAGGCGGGGGAAATCATCAGGATTCCCTCTTCCTCGTAGACCTTGGAAGCGGGGATGGAGGAACCGGAGCAGAGATGGCCGGCCACGAACTGCACGTCCTTGGACGCCATCTGGTTGGCAACGCTGACGGCCTGCTTCGGGTCGCAGGCGTCGTCGCCGATTTCGAGAACCAGCATCTCGCCGTTCACGCCGCCAGCAGCGTTGATGTCGGCCACGGCCTTCTTGGCGCCCTGGCTGTACTGTTCACCCAGAGCGGCCAGCTGGCCGGAAATCGGGCCAACGGTGGCTACGGTGATGTCCGCCAGCGCCGACGTGGCGCTGAGCAGAGCGGCAAAGCCGAGGGCCGTGCCGGTCATTACAAATTTATTCATTGTCGTCTCCCTGATATCGTTAGTTCTTCGTCGTTTTCGAAAAGTGCCAGCGGTGAAGCGGACACTCAGGCGGAAGGCTGACACCGGGCTGATTGCTGGGCATTCAACTCGAATACAACCTTATGCGTGGGGTGAGCATAACCCAGAGAATTCGGGCCGTCACCGGGTTTGTTCCTTAACTTTTTGCCCGCCAAGCCAAGGGCCCGGCCTTTTCATAAAGCCAAGGATACTGCTGCGTCATCATGTTAACCATTGTGGTCCGGTAGCCCAGAAGGCAGGCGGCCAGCAGGATGATGAAGTCAGTGATCAGATAATGGAGCGAGGTAAGGTCTGCACCGAACAGCGCGAAATGCAGAAACCGCAGCGCCAGCGTGAGTGGAACAATGGCGATGACCGGCATCATCACCGGGCGCCATTTCATCGCCAGGCCGCGGCCTGTCATGAACGCCGCACCGCCGCCGAGAATGACGGTCAAGATGAGAAAGACCAGGATATTCTGCTCAACGAGGATCGACATGGCTCAATGTCCTCCTTCCAGATAGGCGGCACGCACTTCTGGCTTGGAGAGCAGTTCCTTGCCGGTGCCGGACATGGTGATGCGGCCATTTACCATTACGTAGCCGCGATGCGCCAGTTTCAGCGCGTGGTAGGCGTTCTGCTCCACCAGGAACACGGTGAGGCCTTCGGTGCGGTTCAGCTCCTTGATCGCCTCAAAGATCTGCTTGACGATCAGGGGCGCGAGGCCCAGCGACGGTTCATCCAGCAGCAGCAGGCGCGGCCTGGACATCAGCGCGCGGGCGATGGCAAGCATCTGCTGTTCACCACCTGACAGCGTTCCGCCGCGCTGCGACTTGCGCTGCTCAAGCCTGGGGAACATCGTGAAGGCACGCGCAAGATCCTCGTCGAAAAATTTTGGGTCGCTCACCGTTGCGCCCATCTGAAGATTCTCGAGAACCGTCATGCGCGGGAAGATACGGCGGCCTTCCGGTGACTGCGAAATCCCCATCTGCGCGATCTTGTGAACCGGCTGATCGGTGATATCCGTGCCATCAAAATGAATGGACCCGGTGCTGGCGCGGGGCGTTCCGCAGATCGTCATCATCAGCGTGGATTTGCCTGCACCGTTAGACCCGATGAGGGTTACGATCTCGCCCTTGTGCACGTCCATATCGATGCCCTTGAGGGCCTGGATCTTGCCATAGAAGGTCTGGACGCCCCGGACCTTGAGGAGGGGCTCGGTCATGACTTCTCTCCAACGGCTTCGGCAATGGCTTCTGCGGCCAATGCATCTTCGTCTTCATCGTCCACGCCCAGATAGGCACGGATCACGGCCGGATCTGACTTCACATGGGCAGGGTCGCCGTCTGATATCTTCTGGCCGTAATCCAGCACGACGACATGGTCTGAAATACCCATCACCACGCTCATGTCATGCTCAATGAGCAGAATCGAGATGTCATTCTCGGAGCGGATGGCGCGGAGAAGTTTATTGAGTTCCTCCGACTCGCGCGGATTTAGACCGGCTGCCGGCTCATCAAGACAGAGCAGGCGCGGCGAGGTGCACATGGCGCGCGCGATTTCGAGGCGGCGCTGATCGCCATAGGGCAGATCACCCGCGGGATCATCGGCGCGGTCTATGAGGCGGACCTTCTCCAGCCAGTCTTTCGCCCGCTCGATTGCTGCCTTCTCGGCACGGCGGAAATTGCCGCTGCCAAATACGCCGCCCAGCGTGTAGCCGGAGGCCACCATGAGCGTGTTATGCTGGGCCACCATCAGGTTTTCCAATAGCGTCATGCCCGAGAACAGGCGGATATTCTGGAAGGTGCGGGCCACCTTGGCATGCTGGGCGATGCGGAAGTCGTCCATCCGCTCGAGCATGAACGAGCGGCCATCGCCATGATGAAGCGTGATGCTCCCTTCCGTTGGCTTGTAGAACCCCGTGATACAGTTGAACACGGTGGTTTTGCCCGCGCCGTTGGGGCCGATCAGCGCCGTGATCTCGCGCGGGAATGCATCGAACGTGAGGTCTGATACGGCGGTAAGGCCGCCAAACCGCATGGTAAGGTGCTCGACGGAGAGCACCGGTGTCTTTTCTGCCGTTGCCATGTCAGCCGTGCCCTTCTTTCACCAGATCGCTCGAAACCGCCTTGCGTTCTTTCAGGAAAACGGTTGGCTGTCGGCGTGTGACGAAGCCTCGCGGCCTGAAACGCATCATAAGGACCATGGCGAGACCGACGGCAAGCATGCGGAAATGCACGGTATCGGTGCCGGCGGGCAGGTAGTCCCGGAACACGCTCAGTTCCCGGAACAGTTCGAACGAACCCATGATGGCGATTGCGGCAAAGACAATGCCGATCTGAGAGCCAAGTCCTCCCAGGACCACGATGGCGAGGATGATTGCCGATTCGATGAACACGAAGGATTCAGGGCTGACGAAACCCTGACGGGCGGCAAAGAAGGAGCCCGCGAAGCCACCGAACATTGCGCCGATGGCGAAGGCCGTGAGCTTCGTGTTGGTGGTGTTGATGCCCAGCGAGCGGCAGGCAATCTCATCCTCCCGCAAGGCTTCCCAGGCCCGCCCGATGGGCAGGCGGCGCAAGCGGTTGGTGACAAAATAGGTGAGAAGGGCCAGCGCCAGGATCACATAATAAAGGAAAATGTAATACTGGATGCGGTTGTGCTCGATCCCGAAGAAATCGGCGAAGCCGCCGTCACCGGCCTTGAACGGCAGGCCGAAGAATGTGGCCTTTGGCACGTTGATGCCCTGCGGGCCATTGGTGAAGCTGAACCAGTTGATCAGCACGAGGCGGATGATTTCACCAAATGCGAGTGTGACGATGGCAAGATAGTCACCACGCAGGCGGAGAACCGGGAAACCGAGGATCACACCCCAGGAGGCCGCAAGCAGACCTGCCAGCGGCAGGGTGATGTAGAAGGCCCAAGGCAGCACGCCCGTTCCGAACCACTGGGGCAGGTAAACGGTGGAGAGCAAGGCATAGGCATAGGCTCCGACCGCATAGAAGGCCACGTAACCCAGATCCAGCAGTCCAGCGAGGCCCACCACGATGTTGAGGCCCCAGCCGAGCATCACATAGGTGAGGATGTAGATGCCAAGGTCGATGGAGCGCCGGTCACCGCCGGTGATGATCGGCAGCAGGAAAGCGAAAGCCACTAGCGCCGGGAACACCCAGGGGCCGAGCTTGTCGGTGAAGCCGGCTTTTGCGCGCTGGGCGCTGGACGTCTTGCCGGACAAGGCATCGCCGGGCGCGCGGGTCCAGACGAAGAGGTACATGAACAAGCGGGTCGCCAGGATCACCGCCAGAATGGTGAACACGAGGGTCCAGCGCGGCTCGAGCGTCAGTGAATACTGGGTAATCACTGACTTGTAGGCAACGATCGGCACCAGGATCAGCAAGGTGACGATCGATGTGACGATCAGGTCCTTGATGATGGCGGGCCAGTCGTAGCCGCCGGACTTTCGTGGGGAAAGATCTTGCGCGGCCATGGTCAAACCTTCTCCACTTCAGGTTTGCCGAGGAGGCCCTGCGGCATGAAGATCAGCACGATGACCAGCACCGTGAAGGCCGCCACATCCTTGTATTCGACCGTGAAATAGGCCGACCACATGGTTTCGATGAGGCCGATGATAAGCCCTCCAAGCATGGCGCCCGGCAGTGAGCCGATGCCGCCCAGCACCGCCGCCGTGAAGGCCTTGATGCCGGCAAGGAAGCCAACGAAGAAGTCGGTCACGCCATAATAGAGGAAGAACATCAGGCCGGCGAAGGCGGCAAGGGCGGCGCCCATGATGAAGGTGATGGAGATGGTGCGGTCCACGTTGATGCCAAGCAGCGAGGCCATCTTCATGTCCTGTTCACAGGCGCGCTGGGCCCGGCCAAGCGACGTCTTCTGGATCAACACGGTAAAGACCGCCATGAGGATCAGCGTCGATACGATGATCAGGATCTGCATGTTGGTGAGACGGACGATGAATTCCCCGGTTTCTGTGACACGGGTCATCAGCTCATAGCCACCCGTTACGATGGGCTGGACCGGCTTTGGCCGGCCTTCCTGCGCCACGCGCACGAATTCCTGGAGAACGATAGACATGCCGATTGCGGAAATCAGCGGCGCGAGGCGGAACGAACCGCGCAAGGGCTTGTAAGCCAAGCGTTCAATCGACCAATTATAGGCTGATGCGACAATCATGGCGATTGCGGCGACTAGGATCAGCGACAGCAGAATGATCAAAAGCCCGCTACCGCCGGTAAGGCCAATGCCCAGGACGACGAGAAAAGCCGCGACCGAGCCCACCATGAACACATCGCCGTGGGCGAAGTTGATCATACCAATAATACCGTAAACCATGGTGTAACCGATGGCGATCAGGCCATAGATTGACCCTAAGGTAACTCCGTTGATCAGCTGCTGGAGAAAATACTCCATGCGCCCCCCTCATTTTATAATCCGATCCGGAACAGGTAGCCCGGCATCCCATACCAATTGTCATAGTCATAACAGATATCGATGACAAGCATGGCTACCGTGCTGTCCTGTGTACATTGCTGTTGCAGACTATGACGGTTCGATATATGTCGTATGGTTATCTATCGAACTGGCATATATCGGACCGGTATTGACATGAACGTCAGGACGCTGTGCCTCGGAGTGCTCTCCGCCGGAGAGGCGTCGGGTTACGAGATCAAAAAGAGATCGAGGAGGGGTTGTTCAGCCACTTCATCGAGGCGAGTTTTGGATCGATTTACCCGGCGCTGACGCAACTGGCCGGCGAGGGGCTGGTGGCGGCGAGGGCTGAGGAACAGGCCGGCAAGCCCGACAAGAAGGTCTACTCCATCACGCCGAAGGGGCGGGAAGCTCTGGCGCGGTCAATTTCCGTTGTGCCGGGCCGGGACAAGTACAAGTCCGAGTTCCTGTTCCAGATGCTGCTGCAGCAATATCTCACCCCTGCGGCGATGCTGGCGGCGATCGACAAGCAACTGACTGACCTGAATGCGGATCTGGTCCGTATCGGAGAATGCAACTGCGCGGAACAGCCCCATGCGGGCGCGCGCTTCGTGGCGGATTACGGCAAGGCGGTCCTTACGGCGGCCGTCGAGGTGCTGATGCAAAAGAAGGCCGAACTGCTTGGGGTTGCAGCCTCGCAAGCGGCAGAGTGAATTCTAGGGAACGATATACATGATACGGCGCTTTTTTTATTTCCTGCTCGCAACATTGATCCTTGGCGGATTGGGCGGGGCCATCGCCTTTTATGCCTTCGACTTCAAGCCGAAGATGCTGGCGACAGTCATCATGGGGGCGCCAGTCCCGCCAGAGACGATTTCGGCTGAGGCCGCCCGCACCGACAGCTGGCAGCCGCAGATCGACGGCATCGGCACATTGACCGCGTTCGAAGGGATCGACATCACGCCACAGGTTGGCGGGGTGGTGACCGAGATCAACTTTGTATCCGGCCAGGACGTGGAAAAAGGTGCGCTTCTGGTGAAGCTTGATACCAACACGCTTGATGCCGACATCCGCTCTGTCATGGCGGAGCTGGCCAATACCGACAGTGAATTGATGCGCCGCGAGTCGCTGGTTTCGAAAGGTGTAGTCGCGGCAACCGAACTCGACAGCCTCCGGACCCGCAAGCGCGTGCTGGAAGCGACGCTGGACCGCCGCCGGGCGGAAATCGATCAGAAATTCATCTATGCACCGTGGAGTGGCCGCGTTGGTCTGAGGAGCATCTCCCTCGGCTCTTATCTTGCACCCGGCCAACCGGTGGTGTGGCTGCAGAAGATTGACCCGATCTATGTGGACTTCACCGTCACCGAGGGTGACTATGGCCGCATCGCCGCAGGCCAGAAAGTGACTGCCAGCTTCAACGCCTATCCGGGCGAAACCTTCACCGGCACGATCATGACGACCGACGCGCGCGTTTCCAATTCGAACCGCATGATCACCGTGCGCGCCTTGCTTGCCAATCCGGACAAGCGGCTGGTTCCAGGCATGTATGCCAATGTGCTGGTCGATGTCGGGGCCGTCGAACAGGTGGTGACGGTGCCGCAGACGGCTGTGACCTATTCCCTCTACGGCGACAACGTCCTGGTTGTGGTGCCCGCGAAGGCTGCCGACCCCAACGCAAAGGACGGCGAACTCGTCATCGAGCGCCGGTTTGTGACCCTGGGTCCTGTACGTGATGGCCGCATCTCGATCACAAAAGGTCTCAAGGACGGCGAGCAGGTTGTGACGGCGGGCCAAAACAAGATCGACCAGGGCAGCAAGGTGGTGATCGACAATTCGATTGCCCTGAAACTGCACGATACGAGCACTATTCAATAAGGGCCGCCACGATGCATTTTACCGACATCTTCGTGAAGCGGCCGGTCCTCGCGACCGTGGTCAGCCTTCTCATTCTCCTGGGCGGCCTGCAGGCCATTTTCCAGCTGCCGATCCGCCAGTTCCCGGAGGTTTCGGACACCAAGATCGAGATCACCACCATCTATCCCGGCGCCAATGCCGATCAGATCAAGGGCTTCATCACCACGCCGCTGCAGCAGGCGGTGGCTTCCACCGAGGGCGTGGATATCATTGAATCCCGCTCATCGCAGAGCATCTCGACCATCACGCTGAAGCTGCGCCTGGACGCCAACGCAGACCGGGCGCTGGCCGACGTGCTGTCGAAAGTCAATGAGGTGAAGGGCGTTCTGCCCGAGGAGGCCAATGACCCGATCGTGAAGCGCACCACGGGTGCTGGCTTCGCGCTGATGTACATCTCCTTCAAGAGCGATCAGATGTCGGCGCCACAGATCTCTGATTATCTGGATCGTGTTGTGAAGCCCAAGCTGCAGGCCATCAACGGCGTCGCCGCGGCGGAAATTCTCGGCGGTTCAACCTTCGCCATGCGGGTGTGGCTGAACCCTGAAAAGATGGCTGCTCTCAACGTGACGCCGCTCGACGTGCGCCGGGCACTGGCCGCCAATAACTTCACCACGGCTGCGGGCGAGGTCAAAGCCGACTTCACCCAGCAGAATATCAATGCCCAGACCTCTCTCGAGACGCCGGAGCAGTTCGAGGAACTGGTGATTGACACACGCGGCGACACCGTCATCCGCCTCAAGCAGGTGGCGACGGTTGATCTCGGGCCGGAAAACTACAACTCCACCTCCGCCTTCGACGGCCTCAAGGCGGTGTTCATGGGTATCCAGACAACCCCGGACGCCAACCCCCTGACCGTTATCGCGAGTGTGCGGGACGCCATGCCGGAGGTGCAACGCATGCTGCCCGCGGGGCTCGATGCCAACATTGCCTATGATGCGACGGAATTCATCAACGCGTCGATCTGGGAGGTGGGCAAGACGCTGCTTGAAGCCAGCGTTATCGTCATCGTGGTGATCTTCCTTTTCCTTGGCAATATCCGCTCCACCATCATCCCGGTCGTTACGATTCCACTCTCGCTCATCGGTGTGGCGCTGGTACTGGTGGCGTTTGGATATTCAATCAATCTGCTGACGCTGCTGGCTCTTGTGCTCGCCATCGGCCTCGTCGTGGACGATGCCATCGTCGTGGTGGAAAACATCCACCGCCATATCGAGGAAGGCATGCGGCCCTTCGATGCCGCCATCAAGGGCGCGCGTGAAATCACCGGCCCTGTCATTGCGATGACAATCACGCTCGCCGCCGTCTATGCGCCTATCGGTTTCACCTCGGGGCTGACGGGTGCGCTGTTCCGCGAATTCGCCTTCACGCTTGCGGGCGCCGTTATAGTTTCCGGCATCGTTGCATTGACGCTCTCGCCCATGATGACGGCAAAACTGCTGAAGCCGCATGAGCAAGTCTCGTGGTTTGGCCGCCTGGTGGATCGCGTCTTTGGCGGGCTGCAGCGGTTTTACCGCCGCCGTCTAGACGGCACGATCAAGCAGCGCTCGGTCTTCGCCTGGATCGCGGTTCTCACCATTGGGCTTTCGGCGGTGCTCTACAGCGCCATCAACCGCGAATTGGCGCCGGCGGAGGACCAGGGCGTACTGTTCGCCTTCGTGAATGCGCCCGAACATACAAACCTTGATTACCTGACGACGTATACTGACGAACTCACGAACATATTGCTCGAGGTTCCAGAGCGGAAGAACCTGTTCGCAATCAATGGCTTTCCAAACAGCCATTCGGCCTTCCTCGGCCTGATCCTGAAGCCGTGGGACGAGCGCGAACGCTCTGACCTGTCGGTGATGGGTGAGCTTCAGCCGAAGTTCAAAGGCATCGCTGGCGTGAATATCTTCGCCACGGCGCCATCGGCCATCCCGGTGGGCGCGGGTGATCTTCCGGTCGAATTCGTTCTGACCTATCCGGGTGACTATCAGCGCCTGTCCCAAACGCTTGAAACGCTGGAAGCCGAGGCGATGAAGAGCGGTCTCTTCATCTTCACCAACGCTGACTTGCGCTTCCAGACGCCGCAGGTGGAACTGATCGTCGACAAGGACAGGGCAAACCGCCTCGGCGTGACCATGCAGGATGTGGGGGCAACCCTCGCCACGCTGCTCGGTGGCAACAATGTGAACCGCTTCAGCGTGCAGGGGCGCAGCTATCAAGTCATCCCGCAGGTGCCGCGCGCCGATCGGTCGAATGTGGACCAGATCCTGAGCTACCGCGTTCGCGCGGCTGACGGCGGCATGGTGCCGCTCAGTGCTTTCACCACGGTGGACAGGTCCGTTCAGCCCAACGGCCTGGCAACCTTCCAGCAGTTGAACTCTGCCATGCTGCAGGGTGTTCCGTTCCCCGGCCGCACCATCGGCGAGGGCATTGCCTTCCTGCAGCAGAAGGCAGATGAGATCATGCCACCCGGCATGGCGTATGACTTCAAGGGCGAAAGCCGGCAATTCGTGAAGGAGGGTAACACGCTCGCCATCACCTTTGCCATTGCTCTTCTGCTCATCTATCTGGTGCTCGCGGCGCAGTTCGAGAGCTTCCGCGATCCCTTCATCATCCTCGTCGGTTTGCCGGCCACGGTGTTCGGAGCGCTCTTTGTGTTGTTCATCCTGGGTGAAGTGAACGGGGCGATGATGAACAATCCGCCGATCAACCTGGGCTCAGGCACGATCAATATCTACACGCAGATCGGTCTGGTGACGCTGATTGGCCTGATTGCCAAGCACGGCATCCTGATGGTGGAATTCGCCAACAAGCTGCAGGAGACAATGGGCTACGACAAGGACACGGCCATCAAGGAAGCCGCCGCCACCCGCCTGCGGCCCATCCTGATGACCACAGCCGCCATGGTGATTGGCGTGGTTCCTTTGCTCATCGCGGATGGCGCTGGCGCAAGAAGCCGCTTCGACATCGGCATCGTAATCGCCGCGGGTATGACCATCGGCACGCTGTTTACCCTGTTCATCACGCCCGCGATATACTCCTACGTCGCGCGTGACCGCCGCCACATGCATGATTTCGAGAATGCCTCGGACGTGTTGGGGCCGGCGGATGAACCGGCAGGCCTTGCAAAGGCGGCGGAGTAGGGCTTTCCTTTCAGATAAACATCATCATGGCCGGACATCGTCCGGCCAGTCTTCTCGCGGATCAGGCCAAGCTGGCAAACGCTGTCCGCATCCTTGAAAGTGCCTGCTCGATATCGGCCTCGCTGCAGGCGAAGGACAGGCGGATTGATGCCGGAGAACCGAAAGCGCTGCCAGGAACCGTGGCCACGCCATGGTCTTCCAGAAGCCAGTCGCAAAGCGCTTCGGCGGTATCGATGACATGGTTTCCGGCCTTCTTGCCAAGCAGGCCTGAGATATCCGGGAAGGCATAGAAGGTGGCGGGAATGTCGCCGATCTTGACTCCTTGAATGGCGCGGAGGCCTGCGAGCACCATGTCGCGGCGCTTCATGTACTGCAGGCGCATATGCTCCACCGCATCGCGCGGGCCTTCGAGGGCGGCGATGGCGGCGCGCTGCACGAAGGAATTGGCCCCGGCAGACAGGGCGCTCTGCATCCGGCTCATCGCCTTGGCGATGGGTTCGGGCGCTGCGGCGTAGCCCAGACGCCAGCCTGTCATCGCGAAGCCCTTGGAGAAGCCGTTCACTGTTATGGTGCGGTCCTTCATGCCGGGCAGTGATCCGATGGAAACCATTTCGCCGCTGAACAGGATGTATTCGTAAATCTCATCCGACAGCACCATGAGGCGTGGATGGGATTTGACCAGCGCTGCGAGCGCCTCCAATTCGGCCCGGGTCCACACTGCGCCCGTCGGGTTCGAGGGGGAGTTCAGCATGATGAGCTTGGTGCGCGGGGTGATCGCCGCTGCGATGCGCGAGACGGGAACCTTGTAATTCTCCTCCACGCCCGCGGTGAGCAGCACGGGAGTTCCGCCCGCAAATCGCACGGTAATCTCATAGGACACCCAGAAGGGTGCCAGCATGATCACCTCGTCACCCGTTTCGATGAGCGAGAGCACGGCATTGGCTATGGCCTGCTTGGCCCCATTCGCCACGCAGATCTCGTTGGGTCCATAGTCGAGGCTATTCTCTGCCTTGAATTTCTTAGAAAGTGCTGCGCGCAACTCTGGAATGCCCATGACGGGCGAATAATGGGTGAGGCCGGCCTTCATCGCTGCCGTGGCAGCGGCTTGGATATTGTCCGGCGTATCGAAGTCGGGTTCACCTAGCGTCAGGCTTACAACATCCATGCCCCTGGCGCGCAATTCGCGCGCGCGTTGCGACATGCGGATGATCGGGCCTTCGTCTGCGGCCTGGGAGCGGGAAACGAGCAGGGCGGCGGGGTCAAACTGTGTCATGACGCTTCTATACGTCGGGCCGCTTGCCCGGTCGAGATGGCACGGGCATAAGGCGCGGTATGAAAACGACATTCACATGGCTGATTCTGGCTGCCGCCGCTGCCGCGGTGCTTTCGGGCTGCGCCGAAGACCCGTCGGTGCGCATCTCGCGGGAGAAGCCGGCCAGCCCTGCCATTGCAGCGCGCAGCGAGCCGATCTTCTATAACGGCAAGACATACCGGCTGGACTTCAGCCCCGCCTCAGGCGGCGTTTACAACATGGCCGTTTCCGGCATGACGGCGAAACAGCAAAAAGACGCCGTTGCCGTGGCCACGTCCTCTCTCGGCTATTTCGTGTGCCCAGATGGCCAGCGCGGCAGGCTCCAGGGCAACCCCGCCTACACCGACGCCAAATGGCGCATGCAGGCAAAGTGCGGGTGAAGTGATGGGAGTCTTCAGGTGGGCAATGTCATGGCTTCGTGGCGCAGGATAGCGTAGACCACATCATCCGCCCAGTTGCCCTTGAACCACAGGCTCTGGCGGAAATAGGCTTCCCGTCGAAATCCGGCTTTTTCCAGCACGCGGCAGGAGGCTGTGTTCCGGGGGTCAGTGGAGGCAGTGATGCGGTGCAAGGAGAAGGTTGTGAAGGCGTAGTGAAGAAGTGCCTTGACGGCCTGTGTGGCGTGACCCCGGTTCCAGTATGGCGGGGCAATGGAGTAGCCGATCTCTGCCAGCCGGTTGTCTTCCGCGAGGATGTTGAGTCCGCAGTCACCTACGAAGCCGCCTGTCTGCCGGTCTTCCAGCGCAAACTGGAACCAGTTGGGCTCTCCTGGCTGCTGAGCCGCGAGGTCGTCCAGAAAGCGGCGTCCATCCTCCGTGTTGAAATGCGTCCACGACTGATAGCGGGCAACCTCTGGATGGTTTCTCATCGCCACGAAGGCCGAAAGGTCACGTGGTTCAAAACGTCGGGCGATCAGGTGCGGGGTCGTGAAAATCATCCAAGTTTCCGGTCAATCCAGTCCCGCGTACGGAAATATCGGCCGATCCATGGCAGAAACCATGTATTGCCCGTGTAGAGCGGATGGTCCGGAAACTCCGGCCTGTCGAAGGCGCAGACATGGTTCGATTTTCCGGCAATCTTGCGGGCCGTCTGGTGGCCGAGATAGCTCATCATGGCAATGCCGGAGCCATTGCAGCCGAGCGCATAATGCATGTTTTTGAACTTGCCCATGTGGGGCATTTCATCGAGCGTGAAGGCCACGTTGCCCGTCCAGGCATGGGTAATCCTGGTGCCCTTGAGCTGCGGAAATCTATCCGTCATGAACTGGTGGAGAATGGGCGCGGTTTCAACCGGATCGGTGTGGCCGAACTTGGCGCGGCCACCGAAGATCAGCCGTCTGCCGTCCGGTGACATGCGGTAGTAGGTGAGCACGCGACGCGTATCCGCGAAGGAACGGTTCTTCGGGCTGATGGTGGCGGCGAGGTCGAGCGGAAGCTCTTCCGTGGCGATGATGTAGGAGCCTACGGGCACAACGCGGCGTTTCAGATCAGGAGTCACATCGCCCGTGTAGCCATTTGTGGCGATGATCACATCGCCCGCCGCAATGGAGCCGCGCGGCGTATCCACCTGCCAGCCGGTGGGGGTTTCCGTCAGTTTCACGGCCGGTGTGTTGGAGGCGATGGGAATGTCGCGCTGCTGGCAGAGCTCCAGCAGGCCCTTGAACAACAGGGCCGGGTGCAGGTGGCCGGCGCGGCCAACGACCATGCCACCACGGTAATAGTCAGAGCCGATTTCTTCGCGTTGGCGCTCTTCCGGCACCAGATAGGCTTCCGAATGGGCTGTCTGGTTGAGGAGGTCTACCTTGTGGGCCATGCCCTCATAATGGCTCTTGCACCAGGCGCCGAGAAAATAGCCAGCCCTTGTCCAGCCGCAGTCGATGTTCTCGCGGTGGATGAGAGCCTCAATGTAGCCAAAGGCATCCGCGGCATCGTTCAGATAGGGCGCTGCCTCCTCATCCGAGAGGGCTTTGGCCATGTACCGCTTGCCGACGTTGACGCCACCCGAGACCATGCCGCCATTGCGGGAGGAACCGCCGAAGCCGGGCTCATTGGCGTCGAGCACGATGCAGTCGATACCTTCCCGGTGAAGTTCCAGCGCTGCGTTGAGCCCGGCGTAGCCCGCGCCGATGATGACAACTCGTGCTGATCTTGGCAGCGCGACCTCCGGCAGGGGCTGTGGTTCATAGGCCTCCCACCAGAAGGGGCGGGCTTTGAAATCGGCTTTGAATATATTGGTGCTCATGCCCCTGAGATTGCTTGATTGCTGGCGGGTAGGCAAGACATGTGGAGCGCTGCCGAAGCAGGGGTGCCGGTGCTTTGAGGAATAGGTGGTTGCCAAGCGCTGAATGGTATGGTCCTAAGGCATCATGAAAGCTGTCATCAAGGCCATCGTCTATTTCCTCATCGCGCTCACCGTGATCTTTTATGGCGGAGCCTACATGCTGCCGGGCGAAGTGAACGTAGAGAGATCAGTTCAGATTGCAGCTCCGCCAGAAAAGGTCTTCACCATTGCGGGCAACCTTCGCCGCCTGCCCGAATGGTCGCCCTGGGTGGAGTTGGACCCGGCAACGACCTTCACCTTTGGGGGTCAGGATCAGGGTGGCATTGGCCAGGTGATGCGCTGGGCGTCCAATAATCCGCTGGTAGGTAGCGGCATGCAAACAGTGACCGAGTACGTGCCGGCCTCTCGCCTCGCGGTCGAGATGGATTACGGGGAATTCGGCACCATGTCCTCAATCATATCTTTTACGCCAGTGGATGGTGGAACTGAAGTCAGATGGCGCTTCATCTCCGCTCTCCCCGGTGTCATCGACCGATGGGCCGGATTGATGATGGATCGTCAGTTGGGTGGTGAAGGTGAAAAGGGCCTTGCCAATCTCAAGGCGTTGGTTGAGGCCTCGGCGGCCGGCAACTGACGTCCTGCCACCCCCCCTTGAGGTTATAACGGAAAGAAGTATCATCTGGAGTTGTGATCAGCTAAAGATCTGATACATTCCGTTTCGTTAAATCAGTTGCGAGTGTAAAGTGCAGCGTTTCATGACACTTGCGCTTGCTTTCGTTCTCTCAGTCTGCGCATCGCTCGCCCATGCCGCTGGAAGCTGTATTTGAGCAAACTTCGGCATGAAAGCCAAAAACGAAGCCATGCCCAAGAGGGCCGTAAAGAAGAAGGTAAAGGTCAAGCCAAGCGCACCCGGAAAAGGCCGGGATGAGTATACCCCGGAGGAGCGGGCAGAGATCATGGCTTACGCCCGCGAGGTGTGCAAAAATGTTATGGCGCGCCCTCGACCGTTCACCGCATCGATTACAGGACGTGGCGGGTCACCTGCCTTCCCCCGGTCTATTGATCCTATCCTGAGCGTGGCGTTGGCCTGATTGTGCTGTTCCCCGGTCTTTTGTGATCTGGGGGTCTTGGAGGCTCGCAACTGGGTTTCCAGAGCGCACTGCCGTCACATGAATTCATTTCCATGTCCCTGTATTTCGTCAGCCCGGCACATGCCCGGGCCAGCTTCTGGACCCAAATGCCTGGAAAGAAAGCCGGCTTCAGGCCTTCGTCGGGTTGACGGACGCGAGCGGTGCTAGGCGTGCCGGTTCCATCTGGGAGTACTTCGCTCTAATGTTGGGGAGGAGTGAAGGGAAGGAGCGGGCATGGCGGACGATCGTTTCGCGCTGGTCACAGGTGGGGCGCAGGGGTTGGGGTTTGCGGCGGCAAAGCGGTTTCTGCAATTGGGTTTTGGCGGTGTGTTGCTGCTCGACCGCGATGCTGTGAAACTCCGTGACAGTGCTGCAGTACTCAAGCCCCTTGGACGGGTGGAGATATTCGAGGGCGATCTGCTGAACCCTGATGTTCCGGCTCGTGGTGTCGATGCGGGGTTGTCTGCCTTTGGCCGTCTTGATGTTGTGGTGAGTGCTGCCGGCAACACTGAGCGTTGCGGGATTGAAGACACCAGTGCTGAGTCCTTCGACCGGCTGTTTGGCATCAATGCACGCGCACCGTTGCTGTTGATGCAGGCGGCGGTGAAGGCCATGCGGGTGCGCCGCAGCGGGGTCATCATCAATGTCTCCTCAATGCTGTCTTATGGTGGCCCGCCAAACCTTGCGACTTATGCGGCCTCCAAGGCGGCACTCAATATTCTGACCCGCTCTGCCGCCAACACGGTGAAGCGGGATGGCATTCGTGTTTTCGCCATCAACCTCGGTTGGGTGAACTCGGAAGGGGAACACGCCCTTCAGACGACTTTCCACGGGCTGCCGCAGCATTGGGCGGAGGAGATCGGACGCCGCATGCCGTCTGGCCGCCTGATCACGCCTGACGATGTGGCGGGACTGTTCGCCTATCTGGTCTCGCCCTCAGCCCGCATGATGACGGGGGCCATCATTGATTACGAGCAGATGCCCGTTGGCGTGTTCGACCAGCATCCGGCGCTTGATCCTGACTGAAGCAAGCTAGCTCTTGCTGATCCTTTGCCGTCGTGCGTGGGGTTGGCAAGTGCTGCCGGGATGCATTGCGCCATAGGTCAGGAGTCGAAGCGCAGCCGGATGTTCTGCTGGCCATTGCGTTCATAAGACTTCAGCTGATTGGTGAGGTGGCGTACCAGCCAACCTGCCATGCGCGCCTCGCCATCGGCATCGTTGAGAAACTCGTCAGGCGTTGGGGCTCGGTCTGGCACGCTGATGGGCTGTCCTGTGTAGATAAGCCGCAACTCCACATTCACATCGTCATGTCGTGCGTCCAGCGTCACGGGGCCGCTTTTGAGGCTCCACACAGTTTCGACAAGCTGATTCACCGCATCTGCCGCCCGCATCACCGTGGAACGTGGCAGGCCCCATGTCTCACCCCATTGGTTGATCGAATCGGTGATTTGTTCGTGACGGGCAGCTGTGTCCTCGGAGAGATTGATGTGCCCCGACTGAGCGATGCCGATCCGCATGATGGCGTTGAGCCCAATGGCCAGCAGCGCGGACAACATAAGCGGAGAGTGCAGAATGATGGCGGCAAGCCCGGTCGTGCCTACGGCAACGGCAGGCGTGGCCTGCACGATGATACCCGCTGCGACCGGCACGCCTATGACGATCATGCGCCGGGGCGAGAGCATGCGCGACAACGCCAATTCCGCGCCCGCAACGATGAAGAAGCTTGCAGCATAGGCGAGTATCCCGCCCACCACGGGTTCCGGCATGGCGCCAACGGCGGCGATGAGTTTTGGAAAGAAACTTGCAGCGATGAGTGCAAGGCCGGCACCAATTCCAACGATCCGGGATGTGACGCCCGTTGCAAAGGCAAGCCCGATATTGGTTGATGAAAACCCGAGGAAACTGCCACCAAGAAGGCTGGATATAAGGCTCGTGACACCAGAAGTGGAGATGCCGCGTGCCGTCTGTGGCATGTCGGGGCGGCTCCAGTCGGCATTATCCATCCGGTCCATGCTGATGAAAACGCCCATGTCATCAACGGCGGAAACAATTGCCAGTATCAAGAACCCGGCAATGAGGGGCAAACTGACATCGAATGTTGGAATAATAGGCTGCGGTGTCGAAATGAATGCTGCGGCTGCGATCGCCGTGCCGAAGCCATCCAGTTCACCAAAAATGGCGGCCACCGCGTGGCCTGCGGCGCAGCCGAGCAGCAGGGCGAAAAAGCGCGCTGTTCCCTTGAGCCATACGGAAGCAGCGATGATGCTTCCCATGGTCACAAGGCCGATGGTCAGTGCCTCGACATCTGTTTTGATCTCCATGCCCCCTGTCTCGGCGCCCAAGATCCGCAGGAAGCCATGGGGCAAGATGGACACGCCGAGCATGAGCACCACTACGCCGCACACTTCAGCCGGAAAGAACGCCCTGAGCTTCGGCAGCAGTTGTCCCATCGCGATCTGGGCTACGCCCCCGAGGAGTACAAGTGTGGCAATGCCTCCCGGTCCGGCCTCCACCCCGGCCTGGATGCCAAAAGCAACAAACACCGGCGTGCCAATCGGGAGAACCAGAAGCCCGCACGCGAAACGAGGATATGCAGCCTGGAGGACAGCTCCAATTCCACAACTCACCAGTGTGCCAGCCAGCAAGGCCTGTTGCTGCGCTTCATCGAAGCCAGCACCCTTTGCGATCAGGACAGCGTAAACCAGGAACAATATCGAGAGCGCGGCATGCTGAAGCGCAAGTAGCGTCGTCGACGCGACCGTCGGACGCTCGTCCCTTCCGAATATGACGTTTCGTGGTTTGCGCGGCATTATCGGGCTTTCAAGTGTTCACATCAAACCGTTAGCCCGCAGACTAAACGACAAGCAGCGCTGTTGGTCCAGTCGACTAAATGACGGCGGCCAAGTTTTGTCAACCATGAGCGGGTGATTGATAGGCCGTTACGCCTCGCGTGCCGCTTCCGCCAGAATCCAGTTGCGGAAGGCTTTTGTCATCGGCCGGTCGGCATTATCGCGCCGGGTGATGAGGTGGTAGCCGAACTGCGCGGGGCTTCGAAGGGCGAGTTCGAAGGGTTTGACCAATCGGCCGGACGCAAGGTCATCCGCGGCCAGCGTTGTCTCGCCAAGCGCCACGCCATGGCCATCCAGCGCTGCCTCCAGTGCCAGCGAGGTCTGGCTGAAATGAAGCCCGCGGGTGTCGTTGAAGTCCTTCACGCCGGCCGCCTTCATCCACATCCGCCAATTGGGCCACACCGCACCTTGCGCTTCCCAGTCAAGATGGATCAGGGTGAACTGGAGGAGATCGCGGGGTTCACGCAGCGGTTTTGCGCCCTTCAACAGGTCGGGGCTGCACACCGGGAATACCATTTCATGGAACAATTTATCGACCTGCAGGCCGGGAAAGATCCCATCGCCGAAGCGGATCGCCACATCCACGTCTTCGCGGTCGAAGTCGGGCGGCTCTGGGGAAACGTCGATCCGTACATCGGCCCCAGGCATGGTGTCGAGGAAGCGGTCGAGGCGGGGCACCAGCCATTTGGCCGCAAGAGAGGGCGAGACGGTGACCCGAACCTGCGTCGGATTCTCCGATTGGCGAATGCGTTGCAAGGCTCGGGTCAGGCCTTCCAGCGCCTCGGAGATGGCAGGTTTCAGGATTTCTCCTTGGCGCGTCAATTGCATGTGGCGGCTGGTCCGCTGGAACAACTGCATGCCCACAGCGTCTTCTAGCTCCTTGATCTGATGGCTGACGGCTGCGGGGGTTACGTTCAACTCGTGCGCGGCGCGGGTGAAGTTCAGGTGGCGCGCGGAAGCATCGAAGGCTTTCAGGGCTCGCAAGCCGGGAATATGGCGTAACATGGGCAATCCTCAAGTAGTATTTGAAGATTAACCTAGAACTCGTCGTTTGTGTACCGAGCTAGTTGGAATTATTTGAAACCAAGACGCACATTGAAAAAAGACTGTTGAAAATTATGACAATCCGCATCGCCGCCACTGCTTCAAAGCCCCTCTGGAACAGCCTGGGCTCGGCCGTGCGCCAGACCATTCGCTCTCTTTCCGCTCCTTCTGCCCGCATGGAGGCTTTTGAGGAACTCGAAGGGGAGCAGACCCGGATCCGCCAGTCGAGCCGCCTCTGGCTTGTTGGCTGAAACCGCCTCTCCGCCTGAGCCCCGGATGAAAGTCCGGGGCTTTTTTTATGGGGCTACCGGCCCTTCCACTGGGGCTTGCGCTTCTCGGCGAAGGCCCTGGCACCTTCGAGCTGGTCTTCGCTGGAATAGAGAACGTCCACCGTCTTGAGCTTGCGCTTGGTCACCATGTCGAAGGCCTGCTGCACGGGGAGGTGCGCTGTCTCGCGGGTGATTTCCTTGATGGCGGCGAAGACGAGGGGTGGGCCATCAGCCAGTTGGTTCGCCACGTCGCGGGCGCGTTCCATCAGTCTGTCGGCGGGAACGATCTCGTTGATGAGGCCCCAGTGCTTGGCTTCGATCGCGTCCACGCGGCGGCCGGTAAACAGCATCTCCATGGCCACATGATAGGGAATGCGGCGCGGCAGCTTGATGGACGCCGCATCCGCCACGGTGCCGGAGTTGATTTCAGGCAGCGCAAAGGTGGCATGCTCGGCGGCGATGATAATGTCGCAGGAAATCATGATCTCGAAGCCGCCACCGAAAGCCAGGCCGTTCACCGCGCAGATGACGGGCTTGTTGAGGCCAGGGAGTTCCTGCAAGCCGCCGAAGCCACCGACGCCATAATCCGAGTCCGGCGCTTCGCCTTCTGCAGCTGCCTTCAAATCCCAGCCCGGGCAGAAGAACTTTTCACCGGTGCCGGTGAGGATAGCGACGCGGAGTTCCGGGTCGTCGCGGAAGCCCGCGAAGATGTCGCCCATGATGCGGCTTGTCGCGGCATCGATCGCATTGGCCTCGCCGCGCTCGATCCTGACTTCGAGCACCCGGCCATGGCGGGTCACGTGAATGGGGCCGGTGGTGTTTTCCTGTACGGTCATGGCTTCCTCATCTTGATCAGTGCATCGACGGCGACAGCGCCATCCTTCAGAACGAGCAGGGGGTTCACATCGAGTTCCTCGACGAGGCCACGATTGGCGTTGGCGAAAGCCGCCACGGCCTCGACAGCGTGAATGACGGCCATCTGATCGCCAGACTTGCCGCGGAAGCCTTCGACCAGCGTCCACACCTTCAGCGACTTCAGGGCGCGGGCGATTTCGGTCTGCGTGGTTGGCAGGATCAGCGTGACAGAGTCCTTCAGAAGTTCGGTGAGAATGCCGCCGGCACCTACGACGAGGGCAGTTCCGAACTGCGGGTCGGAAGTAAGCCCAATGATGAGTTCAGCGACGGCACCCGTCACCATCCGCTCCACCAGTACGTCGGGGGCGAGCTTCGCCATTCGCTTGGCGGCCTCCTCGACTTCGCCAGGTGTCCGGAGGTTCAGCGCCACGCCACCTGCTTCCGTCTTGTGGGCGATGGCGGCAGATGACACTTTCAGGGTAACGGGGAAGCCGAGCTTCTCTGCCGCGCTGACAGCTTCATGCGCCTTGCAGACAATCCCTTCCGGCACCGAAAGCCCATGCTCCTTGAGAAGCGCCTTGGCCTCGTGCTCGCTCAAAACATGCTCGCTTGATCCGTTGCGAACGGGCGGAAGCATTTGGGGCGAGTCTTCTGTGCGTGCCCAGTTGCGCCCGATGAACGCGGCGGCCTCGAAGGCGGTCAGCGCATCGTCAAGCCCCATCATCGGCGCAACACCGGACTCCGAAAGTTCTGCAGCAAGAGACAGCGGCATGCCTTCAGAAAGCGAGGCGACGACGGCGGCGCGAGCGCCCGTCGCTTTCGCGGCTGCTGCCATGGCACGCGCCGTGGTGGCCCAGCTGTCAGGTTTCATCTTCGGGTGGGTGGGTGTGTCGAGGATCACCATGCCGACATCGAAGCCACCCTTCAGCACCTCGGTGAAGGTGGCGGTCAGCTTCTCCGGCTGGCCCCAGATGAAGGTGTGGTAATCGAGCGGGTTGTCGATGGCCACATACTCATTAAGGGTCGCCGCCACGCGCGGCTTGGTCTCTGCACTGAAGGGCGGGAAGCTGACTTTGCGCTCAAGAGCCATGTCCGCCACCAGCGCCGCCTCACCGCCGGAGCACGAGAGGGACACGAGGCGGGAATCCGAAATCGGCCCGCCATTATGCAGGAACTTCAGCGTCTCCGCGAAAGCCGACACGGATTTCATGCGGGCGATGCCATAACGCTCGAACAGCGCGTCATAGAGCGTATCGGCTCCGGCCAGCGATGAGGTGTGGCTCATCGCAACCTTGGCGCCCTGTTCGGAACGCCCGGTTTTCAGCACCACGATGGGAACCTTACGTTTTCGCGCAATCGCTGCGGCACGGGCGAAGGCTGAGACATCGGGCAGGCCTTCGACATGGAGGCCGATGGCCGAGATCCGCGGATCGGCGGAGAGGGTCTCCACCATGTCATGCATGCCGACATCCACCTGGTTGCCGATGGAGAACACAGCAGCGACGGGGAGCCCCCGCATCATCATGGTAAAGTTGCAGGCAATGTTGCCGGACTGGGTGATGAGCGCCACACCGCGCGGCACGGGTTCGAGACCTGTTTCGTCGGGCCAGAGTGCTGCCTGTGAGAGCGTATTGACGAAACCGTAGCAGTTCGGCCCCATCAGCGGCATGCCGTTTGCGGCGTCGAGGAGTTGCTGCTGCAGGTGAGTGTTGCCGGTTTCGGCGAAGCCTGCAGCGTAGATAACCGCGCCGCCACAACCCTTCGCCGCAAGCGTTCGCACAACGTCGATGGTCGGCTCGTTCTTCACCGCGATGAAAGCGGCATCGACGGCTTCTGGGATATCGGCTGCGGATTTCAACGTGGGAATGCCGGAGAGTTCCTCCCGCTTCGGGTGCACGGCATAGATCTTGCCCGCGAAACCCAATTCCCTCGTGCGTTTGATGGCAATGGCGCATTCATTGCCGCCAACGAAGGCGATGGATTTTGGATTGAGAAGGCGGGAGAGATTTTTCATGTCTGTCTTACTCTTCGCCGGGATGACGGGTACGGGTGACGAGCATCATCCCCCCAGCGGCCGAAGCAGCGCGCGGGAGATGATGTGGCGCTGGATTTCGCTCGTTCCCTCCCAGATGCGCTCGACGCGGGCATCGCGCCAGATGCGTTCCAGCGGCAAGTCGGACATCAATCCCATGCCGCCATGAATCTGGATTGCCTCATCCGCGACGAAAGCCAGCATTTCGGTGGCCTTGAGCTTCGCCATCGCCATGTCCATGTCGGTGACGGTCTTGTTGTCGAACTTCCACGCAGCTTCCAGCGTCAGCAATTCCGCGGCCTTCAGTTCCAGCGCCATGTCCGCCAGCTTAAACGATACGCCCTGGAACTTGCCGATCTGCTGGCCGAACTGCTGGCGGTCCACCGCATATTGCTTGGCATGGTCCAGGGCGCGCTCGGCCCTGCCGATGCAGGTGGCGGCGACCTGCAGGCGGGTTGCACCAAGCCAGTCGTTCGCCACCTCGAAGCCCTTGTGTACCTCGCCAAGGATCTGGGACTTGTGCACACGGCAGTCGGTAAACTCGAGGACGCAATTGTTATAACCCCGGTGCGATACGTTCTTGTAACCGGGCCGCACGGTGAAGCCCGGTGTTCCCATGTCGATCAGGAAGGCGGTGATGAGCTTCTTCTTGCCACGCGGCGTGTCTTCCTCACCCGTTGCGGCGAACAAGATGACAAAGTTGGCTTCATCGGCATGGCTGATGAAATGCTTGGTTCCGTTGATGACAAAGTCATCTCCATCCTGCCTCGCAAAAGTCTTCATGCCGCGCACGTCCGAGCCGACGCCCGGTTCCGTCATCGCAAGGCAGTCGGACTTCTCGCCGCGAACCGCAGGGAAAAGATATTTCTCGCGCTGTTCACCCTCGCACGCCATCAGGATGTTGGAGGGGCGGGCAACGCAGGTCCAGTGCAGGGCATAGTTGGCGCGGCCCAACTCCTTTTCATAGAGAACCCATGTCAGCGTATCGAGGCCGGCACCGCCCACTTCGGCGGGCATGTTTGCGGCATAGAGCCCAGCTTCGATGGCCTTCTTCTTGATCTCGTCGCGGAGGTCATGGCGGAGAACGCCCGATTCCTCGATTTCTGCTTCATGCGGATAGAGTTCATTGACGACGAAATCGCGCGTCGTCTTGATGATCATCTGCTGTTCGTCGCTGAGATTGAAATCCATCTGTGGAACTCACTTGATGTGGAAGGTTTCGACATGCCCATCGATGGCAATGTCCTGGCCGTTGATCATGAAGGCGGCGGGAGAGGCGAGGAACACCGCAAGCGCGGCCACCTCATGCGCTTCCGTCAGCCGTTCGAGCGACTGGTTACCGACGATCTCCTTCGCCACCACGTCATACGGCACGCCGCGCACATCGGCCTCGCCCTGAATGACGCGGTTGATGCGATCACCCTTCACCGAACCGGGGCAGATGGCGTTGCAACGCACATTGTCACGGCCGAGTTCGATGGCGAGGGACTTCGTGAGGCCGATCACGCCCCATTTGGCGGCGGCGTAGGGCGTGCGGTTGCCGAAGCCAAATTGCCCGGCGTTCGACGACATATTGATGATAATGCCGGATTTCTGCGCCTTCATGACGGGCGCAGCGCGCTTCGCACAAAGAAAAAATGAATCGAGGCAGATCTCGAGACACTCGCGCCATTCGGAAAGATTGACGTCCTCCACGGGTGCGGTCGGCCCCTTGATGCCGGCGTTATTGACCAGAACGTCCAGGCCACCAAGGTCTTTCAGCGCGGCATCGAACCAGACGTTGATGTCGCCCTCATTACGCACATTCACCTTGCTCGCCGTGATGGCGGGGAACTCGACGCGGAATCTGGCCAGTGCTTCCTCATTGACGTCGCAGATGTGAACCTTGGCGCCTTGGGCCGCGAAAGCCTGGGCGATGGACTTGCCGATGCCATCCGCCGCGGCGGTAATCATAACGCGTTGCTGTGCCATTCAATCCTCCCCGGTTTATTGGCCTCCCCCGGATATGCGCGGGGGAGGCGATTGACGATCAGGCCTCGCGAGACTTCAGTTCACGGTCCAGCACCAGGCCTGCGCCGATACCGTGTTTCTGGAACACCTTCATCATGTCCACAAGCACGGCGTTGCGCTTTGCTTCGATTTCGGACACCGAGCGGCCATCGGCCTGCGCTTCGCAGCCTTCGACCAGGCGCTTTTCAAGCGTCTCGTTCCATTTGGGGAACTTGAGGTCGGTCCAGTCCAGTTCCAGCGTCGGGTCGAACTGCTTGATGAAGTCGCGCATGCCGCCGGGGCCGCCCGCGAGGTGATAGGTGAGGAATGACCCCATGAAGGCCCAGCGCATGCCAGCCGAGTAGACGATGGAGTCGTCAATGTCGCCGGTGGTGCCGATGTCCTTGTTGAGGATGTGCAGCGCCTCGCGCCAGAGGGCTTCCTGCAGGCGGTCGCAGATGTAGCCCATGATCTCTTTCTTGAGCCGCAACACATGCATGCCGATTGACTCAAAATAATGGCCCGCGCGGTCCATCGCTTCGGAAGAGGTCTTTTCGCCCGGCACGGTCTCAACCAGCGGCAGCAGGTAGACCGGGTTGAAGGGGTGGCCAATGATCACCCGCTCCGGGTGCTTGCACTGGCTCTGCAAGTTGGTGGGCAGGAAGCCCGAGGAAGACGAGGCGATGATGACATGCGGGGCAGCAACCGCGTCGATGTCGCGGAACAGCTTGATTTTCAAATCCTCGCGCTCAGGTGCTGCCTCATGGATGAAGTCTGCCTTGGAGGCCATTTCGGCAAGGTCTGTGGTGAAGGAGAGCTTTCCTTCCTTTTTCGGCTTTCCCAGCAAGGCTTCGAGCGAGGGCCAGGCGGTTGCAATTTGCGCCCTGAGCTTGGCCTCCGCCGTGGGCGAGACGTCATAGGCGATGACATCGAATCCGCGGAACAGCAACCGCGCCGCCCAGCCCGCGCCGATGAGGCCGGTGCCGGCGATGCCGACGGTCTTGATGGTGTGAGCCATGTTACTTTTTCCTCGGCGCGAGCTTCAGGATTTCGCGGCCTTCGTCCGGCGAGGCCACCTTGGTGCCGAGAATCTCGATGATCTTGACAGCCTTCTCGACCAGCGTGCCGTTGGAGGCATACACACCACGTTCGAGCCAGAGATTGTCTTCGAGGCCGACGCGCACATGGCCGCCGAGCAGTACGGCCTGCGCCACGGCCGGGAACTCGTTGCGGCCAATGCCGAAGGCCGCCCACACGGCGCCTTCCGGCAGTTGGGCCTTCTGATAGGCCATGGTTTCGGAATCATAGGGCGCGCCCCACGGAATGCCGAGGCAGAGCTGGAACAATGGCGGGCCGTCGATCAGGCCTTCGGCGCAGAGTTGCTTGGCGAACCAGAGATTGCCCGAGTCAAAGATCTCCATTTCGGGCTTTACCCCATAGGACTTAATGAGCGCGGCCTGTTCACGCAGTTGGGTGGGCGTCTGCACAACGATGGAATTGCCATCACCGAAGTTCAGCGTGCCACAGTCGAGGGTGCAAAGTTCAGGGCGGAGTTCCTTCACGTGGATGAGGCGCTCCTCGGGGCCGACGCAATCGGTGCCGGGGCCGAATTCAAGCGGCTTGGCTCCCGAGCCCACTTCCACGTCACCACCCATTCCGGCCGTGAGGTTGATGATGACCTCCTTGTTCTTTGCCCGGATGCGCTCCATCACCTCGGCATAGTAAGCGACCTTGCGCGAACCCTTGCCGGTTGAAGGTTCGCGGACGTGGCAATGGACCACGGTTGCGCCCGCGTTTGCAGCTTCGAGCGCTGAATTGGCGATCTGCTCGGGCGTTACCGGAATGGCGGGGTGCTTGCCGACCGTGTCTCCGGCTCCGGTCACGGCGCAGGTGATGATAACTTTTGGCTGCATGGAAATCCTCCTGTCTGTTGGCCTGAGCCTATGCCCCTCCTGTTTACAGCATTTGACTTTTTCCGTCTTTCAGTTTCCTTTTACCGCCATGGCTGTTTATGACGTTGCATTCCTTCTGGTGCCGAAGTTTTCCATGATCGCGCTTTATGGCGCGCTGGAACCCTTGCGTGTGGCCAACCGCTTCGCTGGTGCGGATACCTTTTCTTGGCGTTTCGTGTCAGATGATGGCCAGCCAGTAGCCGCCTCTAACGACATTCCGGTCTCGGTGTCAGGCGGCCTCTCTGACATCGGCAAGCCAGACATGGCAGTGATCTCCGCCAGTTACGAACCCGAAAAGGGCATCACCCGGCCGATGCTGAGCGCGCTGAAGGGGCTTGCGAGGCGGCGGGTTCTGATGGCGGCCATCGACACCGGCCCCTTCCTGCTTGCCGAGGCGGGCCTTCTCGATGACTACCGCGCCACGTGCCACTGGGAGAGCCTGCCCGGCTTCCGCGAAAGCTACCCGCGGGTTCAGGCCGAGCAGTCTCTCTACGTCACCGACCGTGACCGGATGACCTGTGCGGGTGGTGCAGCTGCCATCGACATGATGTTGGACTGGATCGGGCGTTTGCTTGGCCGCCCGCTGGCGGTTCTCGTGGCCGACCAGCTTGTGCATTTCCGCTCTGTGGAACAACCCGCCCAGGCCCGGCTTCCCGCCGCAGCGCGTTACGGAACGACGGATGCGCGGCTACTGAAAATCATCACTGCGATGGAAGAGCAGGGCGAAGATCCGCTCGATGCCAGAGCGCTGGCTTCCGTCGCGGGAATCTCGGTGCGCCAGATGGAGCGGTTGTTTGCCGGGAATTTGGGCGAGCGCCCGATGGGTTTCTACCTCAAGCTCCGTCTCGAAAAGGCTGAACGCCTTATTACCTACTCAAACATGAGCATGCGGGAGATCGCGGTCGCATGTGGTTTTTCCTCGCTGCCGCTATTCTCTCGCAGTTTCAGGTCGCGTTATGGAAAGCCACCCTCCGCATTGCGGGGCAGGTGATAATGTGGTCTCGCGTTTGGTCCGGTGTGAACCGGCGGTCCTGCGTCGATCAAGGCACGATCGTAAACTTGTACTTCCCGGCAATTGCAATCATTGCGGCGATGTCTGCCGGGTTCAGAGGAGGTGCCTGCACATTGCGGACTCCGGGCGCCCCGATTTCAGCGAACATGCCTTCCATACCCGCTGGTGAATACATGAAGAGCATCTTTGCGAGGCCCTGGCCCTTGTTCCTGAAGCTGTGAACAATACCCTTGGGCACAAAGATCACTGACCCCGCGCGGGCCTCATGCACATTATCTTCGATGTGGAAGGAAATTTCGCCGTCCAGGAGAATGAAGGTTTCGTCTTCGGCGTTGTGCTTGTGGGGCGGTGGTCCTGTATCCGGAGGAACGATTGCCTCCAGAAGCGTGAAAACGCCGCCTGTTTGCAGCCCCGTCAGAAGGGTCGTGTAGGTGTCACCCACCAGAAAGACGGTCTGTCCACCGTCCGGGGGGATGACAACGGCTGACAGCGGTGTTGCGATATCCGTCACTCTGGTGGCTCCACACTTAATTCCAACATCAACGCCCCGCGTGCCCCCCCCACACCTGGTTGGGATACCGGTGGTGCGACTGCAGCGCGTCGCACCGACGCTTTCGGTGTCATTACGAGACCAACTTGCAGTTGGATTTACGTTGACGGGCTGCCTCCGGGCGTGTGGACCGGAAGAAGACGCGCGCAAGATGCGAACAGGTCAAAAAAGCAGTGCACCATAAATGCTGCATTGCAGCAGTAACATCCTGCGACGTTTTTCTTGCTACGACCGACACAGCCACACTTGACGTTAGCGGATTCGGAGCCGAGTATTGTTTTTGGCAATGGTCGAAATGTTCTGGCTAGCTCACGCGTAACTTGCAGAAGTCCCGTGTCGCTGCAAGCCAGAGGGAAGCAAGTTTGGGAGGATAACAATGCCAGCAATTTCAATGAAGGTGAATGGTCAGGCGGTGTGCGGGGACGTGGAAGGCCGCACGCTGCTCGTCGAGTTCATCCGCGACAAGCTCGGCCTGACCGGCACCCACGTCGGCTGTGACACCAGCCAGTGCGGTGCCTGCGTTGTTCACGTCAATGGCAAGGCGGTCAAGTCCTGCACGGCGCTTGCCATCGCTCACGACGGCGCGGATGTGACGACGGTTGAGGGCCTCGCCCAGAACGGCAAGCTGCACCCGATGCAGGAAGCCTTCCGCGAAAACCATGGCCTGCAGTGCGGCTTCTGCACACCGGGCATGATCATGGCCGCCGTGGATATGGTAAACCGCCTCGGCAAGAACCTTGATGACGACACCATCCGTCACGAGCTGGAAGGCAACATCTGCCGCTGCACCGGCTATCAGAACATCGTCGCCGCCGTTAAGGCCGGCGCGGCAAACATGTAATTTGGGAGAGCGATCCATGGATAACGGAACCGGCATCGGCGCCCGCGTCAAGCGCAAGGAAGACCAGCGCTTCATCACTGGCAAGGGCAACTACACCGACGACATCAACCTGCCAAAGCAGACCTTCGCCTATTTCGTGCGCAGCCCCCATGCGCATGCGGAAATCAAGTCGATTGACACCAGCCATGCGGCCAAGATGCCCGGCGTCGTTGGCGTGTTCACCGGGGAACATGTGGCCGAAGACAAGATCGGCGGCCTCATCTGTGGCTGGATGATCCATTCGAAGGACGGTTCGCCGATGAAGGCCGGTCCGCATCCGATCCTCGCCGTAGGCAAGGTTCGCTATGTGGGTGACCACGTCGCTGTCGTTATCGCCGAGACGCGGGATCTCGCCAAGGCGGCCGCTGCCGCCGTCGAGGTGCACTACCATGTGCTCCCGCATGTGGTGGATGTTGCTGATGCGATGGGACACAAGGCGCAGATCCATGATGTCGCGCCCGACAACCGCGTGTTCAACTGGTCGATTGGCGACGAGGCCGCGACTGACGCGGCCTTCAAGCGTGCCGCCCATGTGACGAAGATCGACCTCGTCAACAACCGTCTCATTCCCAATGCCATGGAGCCGCGCGCAGCGATTGGCTCCTATGATACGGGAACGGACGCCTACACGCTCTACACGACAAGCCAGAACCCGCATGTGGCCCGCCTGGTGATCTCGGCCTTCCACGGCCTTGCACCTGAACACAAGCTGCGGGTCATCGCGCCGGACGTGGGCGGTGGCTTCGGCTCCAAGATCTTCATCTACGCGGAAGAGGTCGTCTGCGCCTGGGCATCCAAGCGCATCGGCGGACGCCCCATCAAGTGGACGGCGGAACGCAACGAGAGCTTCCTGGCAGACGCTCATGGCCGTGACCATGTCACGCATGCAGAAATGGCGACCGATGCCGATGGCAGGATCATCGGCTTCAAGGTGCACACCAAGGCGTCGCTCGGCGCCTATCTGTCCACCTTCTCGTCCTGCGTGCCGACCTATCTCTACGCCACGCTGCTGTCGGGTCAGTATGCGATCCCGAACATCTACGCCGAGGTGGATGCGATCTATACCAACACCGCGCCGGTCGACGCCTATCGTGGCGCGGGCCGCCCGGAAGCCACCTATGTGGTGGAACGCATCGTCGAAACGGCGGCGCGTGAACTGAAGATGGACCCGGCCGAGTTCCGCCGGAAGAACTTCGTCACCCAGTTCCCGCACCAGACGCCCGTCATCATGTGCTATGACGCGGGCGATTATAATGCCTCACTCGATAAGGCGATGGAGATAGCCGACTATAAAGGGTTTGCCGCACGCAAGGCGGAAGCCGCCAAGCACGGCAAGCTCCGTGGTATCGGTTTGTCGGCCTATATCGAAGCCTGCGGCATCGCTCCTTCGGCAGCCATTGGTTCGCTGGGGGCGGGCGTCGGCCTCTGGGAGTCGGCGGAAGTTCGCGTGAATCCGGTTGGCACGGTGGAGGTTCTCACGGGCTCTCACAGCCACGGCCAGGGGCATGAGACGACCTTTGCACAATTGGTCTCAGACCGCCTCGGGATCGACTTCAACAATGTGTCCATCGTGCATGGCGACACCGATAAGGTGCAGTTCGGTATGGGCACCTATGGCTCCCGCTCGGGTGCTGTGGGCATGACGGCGATTTCCAAGGCGCTCGACAAGATCGAGGCCAAGGCCAAGAAGATCGCGGCCGCCGTGATGGAAGCCTCGGTCGATGACATCGAGTTCAAGAACGGCACCTTTGCGGTTAAGGGCACCGACAAGAAGATGGCGTTCGGTGAAGTGGCCCTGTCGGCCTATGTGGCCCACAAGTTCAACTCCGCGGAAATCGAACCGGGTCTGAAGGAGTCGGCCTTCCACGATCCGTCCAACTTCGTGTTCCCGGCGGGTGTTCACATCGCCGAGGTGGAGATCGACACCGACACGGGCGTCACCAGTGTGGTGAACTACACGGCGGTTGACGACTTCGGCAACATCATCAACCCGATGATCGTCGAAGGCCAGGTGCATGGTGGTATCGTTCAGGGTATTGGCCAGGCGCTTTACGAAGGCTGTGTCTACGACAAGCAGTCCGGTCACCTGCTGACCGGCTCCTACATGGACTATCAGATGCCGCGCGCGGCGGACATTCCGAACCTTAACCTCGGATTCACCTGCACACCGTGCCCGTCCAACCCGCTCGGCATGAAGGGTTGCGGCGAGGCTGGCGCAATCGCCTCTCCGGCGGCGGTGATGAACGCGGTGACGGACGCGCTCAACGTCAAGGATGTGGCAATGCCCGCCACGCCCCACGCTGTTTGGAAAACATTGCAGCCCATGAAGAAGGCCGCAGAATAAGGCGGGAGGACCAAAGAAATGGAAAACTTCAACTATCATCGCCCCGCCAGCGTCGATGACGCGGTCAAGGCCCTCAAAGGTTCTGCGGATGGCAAGCTGATGTCGGGCGGCATGACGCTGATCCCGGCGCTGAAGCACGGTCTTGCCCAGCCGTCGGATATCATTGATCTCGGCGGCCTCAAGAACGCCGGCATCAGCGTTGGTGGGACGGTCGTCATCAAGGCGGGCACGATCCATGCCGAGGTAGCGGGCAATGCTGACCTGCGGAAGGCCATTCCCGGCCTTGCCGCGCTCGCCGGTGGCATCGGAGACCCGCATGTGCGCCACAAGGGCACCATTGGTGGCTCAATCGCCAACAATGATCCGGCGGCGGATTATCCCTCCGCGTGCCTGGGCCTCGGCGCCACCATCCACACCAATAGCCGAAAGATCGCTGCCGATGATTTCTTCACCGGCATGTTCTCGACCGCGTTGGCGGACGGTGAAGTGGTGACGGCGGTGGAGTTCCCCATTCCGAAGAAATGCGGATATGCGAAGTTCCCTAATCCAGCCTCTCTCTATGCCATGGTTGGCGTGTTCGCCGGCCAGTTGGCCGATGGCTCGGCCCGCGTGGCGGTGACGGGCGCGGGTTCGGGTGTGTTCCGCGTGGCGGGGATGGAAGCCGCTCTTTCAAAGAGCTTCTCGGCCGGCGCGCTGAATGGCGCAACGGTGCCGTCGAAGGATCTCAACAGTGACCTTCACGCCTCCGCCGAATACCGTGCACATTTGATCACGGTCATGGCAAAACGGGCCGTGGAAGCGGCGAAGTAAGACGTAACTTGCGCGTGATGGGCCCGCGGGTGAAATCGCGGGCCTTTTTTCATTTTTGCCGCCATTCCAGCCTTTGCCGGGGTGAATGTTTTCAAGGGAATTGCCGATGACGAACCTACCAGCCACCATCGACGAGACCGTCAAACTTCTGCGCTCCACGGGTTACATCGTTGGCCGCGACCTGGCTACTGTCACCTATCTCTCCCTCAAGATGGGGCGGCCTCTGTTCCTCGAAGGTGAAGCGGGTGTCGGCAAGACGGAAATTGCCAAGGTGCTGGCCGAAACACTCGGCCGCAGGCTCATCCGGCTTCAGTGCTATGAGGGCCTCGACATCAATTCGGCGGTCTATGAATGGAACTACTCCGCGCAGATGATCGAGATTCGCCTGGCGGAAGCAGCCGGTGAGCTTGACCGTGAGCGGATGGGTCATGACATCTTCGCAGAGAGATTCCTGATCAAGCGTGCCTTGCTGCAGGCGCTTGAAGCGCCCAAAGGTCAGGCACCTGTTTTGCTCATTGACGAGTTGGATCGGACGGATGAAGCTTTTGAGGCCTATCTTCTCGAAGTTCTGTCCGATTTCCAGATCACGATTCCGGAGCTTGGCACCATCCGGGCCGAAGAGACTCCGATTGTGATCATCACCTCGAACCGCACCCGCGAAGTTCACGACGCGTTGAAGCGCCGCTGCCTTTACCACTGGGTGGGCTACCCGGATGCCAAGCGCGAGCTCGAAATCGTCAAGGCGCGCAGGCCCAAAGCATCTGAGTCACTGGCGAAAGAAGTTGTCCTTTTCGTCCAGTCGCTGCGCGGTGGTGATCTCTACAAGTCGCCTGGTGTGGCCGAAACGCTGGACTGGGTGACGGCATTGCATGAGCTTGACGCCATGTCGCTGGACCCCCAGACCGTCAACGACACGCTGGGCGTGCTGCTCAAATATCAGGATGATATCTCCCGCATGCAAGGCACCGAGGCGAAGCGCATCCTCGACCAGATCAAGGATGAAATCCGCACGTCGGCGCATACATAAGGCGTGATGCAAAACCCGTTCTCCAGCCCCGCCAACCAGAACCTGCGGCCGCTTTCCGGCAAGCTGGCGGAGAACATCATGCACTTCGCCCGCGTGCTGCGAGAGGCAGGTATTCCGGTGGGGCCAGGCGCTGTGATCGACGCGCTCGATGCCGCCATGTCTGGATCGCTCCGAACGCGCGATGATTTTTACTGGACGCTGCATGCGGTGTTCGTGAAGCGGCGCGACCAGCAGGAGTTATTCGACCAGGCGTTCCACGTGTTCTGGAAAAAACCAAAGATGCTGGAACAGTTGATGCAGCTGTTCTTCCACAGCGTGGCGCGCGATGTCGGCGAGAAGGCAAAGCAATCCGGCTTCCGCCGTCTGGCCGAAGCGATGTTTGACAAGCATGAGAGCGAAAGCCAGCAACGGCACAAGAAGGATGATCTCGAAATCGATGCCACCTTCACGGCCTCTGCCGAGGAGGTGCTGCGGCGCAAGGATTTCGAGCAGATGACGGTTGCCGAGCAGGCGCAGGCCCGTCAGGCCATTGCCCGTCTCCGGCTGCACCGGACAGAGGTGATGACGCGCCGCTATCAACGGGCGCTCAAGGGTCCGGCAATCGACATGCGCCGCACACTGCAGGGTTCACTTCGGGCAGGCGGTCATCTTATTAATCTCGAACGGCGGGAGCGGAAATGGCAAGAGCCGCCGCTTGTGGTGTTGTGCGATATCTCCGGGTCGTGTTCCAACTACTCTCGCATGTTCCTGCATTTCCTCCACGCCCTGAGCAATGACCGGGACAGGGTGACAGTGTTCCTGTTCGGGACGAGGCTCACGAACGTCACACGGGAACTGAAACGCCGCGATATCGACGAGGCCATGGCCAAGGTGTCAGGCGCGGTAAAGGACTGGTCCGGCGGCACGCGCATCGGCACGTCGCTCAAGGAATTCAATTACAAATGGGCGCGGCGGGTGCTTACCCAGGGTGCGCATCTCCTGATCATGACGGACGGCCTTGACCGCGAGGAAATTGGAACCCTTGATCATGAGATGCAGCGTTTGCGTCGCCAGACAAAGCGTATCACCTGGCTCAACCCGCTTCTGCGGTATGATGGTTTTGAGGCGCTGGCGGGGGGTGTGCGCGCCATGATGCCCCATGTCGATGAGTTTCGCCCCGTTCATTCGCTGGAGAGCCTTCAGGATCTGGCTGCAGCCCTTGCAGGCCCACCCGGTCCGGCGCATGATCCCAAGAAGTGGATGAGGCGGGTTTTGCATTGAACTTGACATGTTTGTCGATCTGATTGGTGGAGAGCCTTCATCCGGTGCTTCGCACCACCTTCGCCCACGCGAGCGCATAGGAAGGGACACGTAATTGATCTTGAGGAGTTCATAATGGCCGCATCCGATCACACGATTCTGCAACAGGCATCAGAGTGGTTGGCGTCCGGGCGCAAACTTGCGCTGGCGACTGTGGTTGAGACATGGGGCTCGGCGCCGCAGCCCATCGGCAGCCAACTCGTCATCGATTCCGATGGCAACTTCATCGGTTCCGTGTCGGGCGGTTGTGTGGAGGGAGCCGTAGTGACCGAGGCGCTCGACATCATTTCGTCAGGAAAGCCCAAGCTATTGCAGTTTGGTGTTGCCGATGAAACCGCTTGGAAAGTTGGCCTCGCCTGCGGTGGCAAGATTGGCGTCTATGTGGAGCCGATCAATTGAAGCGGGAAATCCTGGAACAACTGCTGGCAGCACGGGCCAACCGGCAGTGGGTGGCACTCGTCACCAACCTCGAAACAGGCGTGCAGCGCCTGGTGCCGCGCAGTCAGGCGGCGCGCGATGCGCTGGCGGAGAAGCTGGAGGAAGCCTTCCGGTTCGACCAGTCACAGAGCCATGAAGGACAGTTCATCAACATTCATAATCCGCCGCTGAGGCTCGTCATCATCGGTGCGGTTCACATCGCGCAAAGCGTCATTCCCATTGCCCAGCAACTCGGTTACGACGTGACCGTGATCGACCCGCGCGGCGCCTTCGCCACTGGCGCGCGTTTCCCCGGCATCACGCTCCATGCGGAGTGGCCGGATGAAATTCTTCCGCAGATCGGCCTGGATCAACGCACGGCCATGATAGCGCTCACCCACGATCCCAAGATCGATGACCCGGCTCTTCAGGCTGCTTTGAGATCGGATGTTTTCTATATCGGCGCGTTGGGCTCGAAGAAGACCCAGGGCTCGCGCGCGCAGCGCTTGAAGGAGGGTGGTTTCTCCGAGGAGCAGATTGCCCGCATCCATGGTCCGATCGGCATTGCCATCGGGGCCAAGGGTGCGCCAGAGATTGCCGTCTCCATCATGGCGGAGGTGACCCGCACGCTTCGCCTGGGGGACTGAGGTGTTTTTTGGCGAGATACAGGTGAGGGAAGCCGAGGGCGCAATCCTTGCCCACGCGGTGAAACATGATACCGGCCTGTTCAAGAAGGGCAGGACGTTGACGGGCGATGACATCGCGGTGTTGATAGCCTCTGGTATTTCTAGCATCTTCGGGGCGAAGCTTTCAGGTGATGATGTCCCGGAGGATGAAGCAGCCGCTGCCGTGGCGCGTCTCATCGGGGCAGGGGGGACTGTCGCGCAGGCCCCGTTTACAGGCCGTGCCAACCTTCACGCCAGCACACATGGTCTTGTCCTCATCGATGACGAGCGGGTGCGGGCGCTGAACCGCCTGCACGAGAGCCTGACACTGGCCACGGTCCAGCCCTTCGCCATCGTCGAGGAACGGGAGATGGTGGCGACGGTAAAGGTGATCCCCTTCGCCGTGCCGCGTGGCGTCCTGGACCAGGCATTGGCCATCATCGGCCAAGCGCCGTTGCTCCGTGTATCGGCTTTTCAGAACAAGCAGGTGGGTCTCGTCATCACGCAGTTGCCGCAGACCAAGCCTTCCATCATCGTCAAGTCCGAGGAGTCAATCCGGGAGAGGGTCGCAGCATTGGGCGGACGGTTGGCGCAAGTTCGCACTGTTCCGCACGGCATCGCCGAGGTGACGGCGGCTATTGCCTCATTGCGGCAACTCAGCTGCGATCCGATCCTTGTTTTTGGTGCATCGGCCATCGTGGACCGGGGCGACATCATCCCGCAAGCCTTGGAGAGGGCGGGGGGGCAAGTCATCCATCTTGGCATGCCAGTTGACCCTGGCAATCTCATGATGTTTGGCGGTCTCGATGGGGTACCGGTCATTGGTGTTCCCTCCTGCGCGCGCTCCCCAAAGCTCAATGGATTCGACTGGGTGCTGGCCCGCGTCATGGCCGGGGTGGACGTCACGCGTGAAGACATCATGGATACGGGAGCAGGGGGGCTTCTGGCGGAAATCCCGACACGCCCATCACCGCGCGAAGGAAAGCCCAAGCCCCAGCGCGCGCCGCGGGTTACGGCCATTGTGCTCGCGGCGGGCAAATCCTCGCGCATGGGGGCGAACAAGCTGCTGGCGGATGTGAACGGCGAACCGATGATCCGCCGCACCGTTGCGTCCATCAGCCAGGCGGCGGACCAGACCGTGGTGGTAACCGGGCGTGACAGCGAAGAGATTGCGAAAGCACTGGACGGATTGACTGTCACCTTCGTGCACAATTCGGCCTTTGCTGATGGGCTCTCCACCTCGCTCAAATGCGGGATCGGCTCCGTATCGCCTGATGCTGATGCGGTTGTTATCGCGTTGGGAGACATGCCGCTGGTGACGCCCGAAACCGTGCGCCGGCTCGTTGCGGCGTACAGTCCGGCGGAACATCGCTCGATCTGCGTCCCGGTTTACAAGGGTGAGCGCGGCAACCCGGTGCTCTGGGGCCGCCAGCATTTCGCAGCACTGGCGGGGCTCGAGGGTGACAAGGGTGCCCGCGTGTTGTTCCGAACCCACAGCGAGGATATCGTCGAGGTCGAAAGTCTGGATGAAAGCGTGGTGATGGACGCCGACACGCCGGAAGCGCTGGAGCGGATCAGATCAGCCCATTTGAGCGGAAGCTGAAGTGGCCCTTGCGGCCAACGATCACATGGTCATGAACCACGAGATTGAGCCGCTGGTCAGCATCCACGATCTTCTTGGTCATCTCGATATCGGCCAATGACGGCGCCGGATCGCCGGAGGGATGATTATGGACGAGCACAATCGCTGATGCGGCCAGTTCCAGTGCACGCTTGATGACTTCGCGGGGGTAAACGGGGGTGTGGTCGACCGTGCCCTCCTGCTGCACCTCATCGGCTATCAACTGGTTCTTCTTGTCGAGAAACAGGATGCGGAACTGCTCGGTGTCATGGAAGGCCATGGCGGCGCGGACGTAATCAAGAATGCCGTTCCAGGTGTTCAGGACTGGCCGGTTGATGACCTGGCCGCGCATCAGCCGCATCGCCGCGGCGTGAACGAGCTTGATCTCGGTCGCGACTGCCTCGCCCACGCCCTTGACCTCCATCAACCGCTCGGGCGGGGCGCTCAGAACCTCCGCGAATGTGCCAAAGCGGGCGAGAAGCTGCTTGGCAAGCGGCTTGGTGTCGCCCCGTTTGATGGCGCGAAACAACAGCATCTCGAGAAGTTCATAATCAGGCATGGCATCGGAGCCCGCCTCGCGGAAGCGCTCTTTCAGCCGTTCACGGTGGCCGAGAAAATGCGGCAGCGGTTTGTTGCCTGCATCTTCAAAACCCGCCATGCGCTCACACCTTGTAGGGCGGGTGGTGAAGGCCCTTTGGCGACAGCGTGAAGATTTCAACGCCTGTCTCCGTCACGCCCACGGTATGCTCGAACTGGGCGGACAGCGAACGATCCCGCGTCACCGCCGTCCAGCCGTCTCCAAGGATTTTGACATGCGGGCGGCCAATGTTGATCATTGGCTCAATGGTAAAGAACATGCCCGGCTTCAGTTCCACGCCTTCGCCCATTCGGCCATAATGCAGCACGTTCGGGTGGTCGTGGAACTCCCGGCCGAGCCCGTGGCCGCAGAAGTCGCGCACGACGGAGCAACGTTCCGCTTCAGCATAGCTCTGGATGGCGAAGCCGATGTCGCCCAGATGGGCCCCGGGCTGCACCATGGCAATGCCGCGCATCAGGCATTCATAGGTGACCTCAACCAGCCGGGCCGCCTTTACGCTCACCTCGCCCACATTATACATGCGGCTTGAGTCGCCATGCCAGCCATCGACGATCAACGTTACATCGATATTGACGATGTCGCCCTCGCGCAGCGGCTTGTCATTGGGAATGCCATGGCAGACGACATGGTTGATCGAGGTGCAGATCGACTTCGGGTAGCCCCGGTAGTTGTAGGGCGCGGGGATCGCCTTATGATCGCGCGCGAACTCCACGATGATCCGGTCGAGCTCATCGGTAGTCACGCCGGGCTTCACGTAAGGAATCAACAGGTCAAGAGCTTCGGCCGTCAGGCGGCCCGCCTTGCGCATGGCCTCAAAGTCAGTGGGACCGTGCAACTTAATGCGGTTGGAGCGGGGAGAGGCTGTTTCTTCGGCGGCGTAAGTCATTCAGGGGGTATCCGGAACCGGGTGTCGCCGGCCTTTCTGCGCTTTTCGGGGTCAGAGTTTACAGGATCGGGCGGAGGCCTCAACTGCTGCTTTTTGTCCATGCCCTGCCAGCAGATAATGGCATGGCAGCATCTCCGCAAGTGCGCTTCCATTACGTTGACAAGCCCGGGCAAAGGATGGCACAGGCCAAGAGAAACAAAGGCTTGCGACAATGACCTCCATCCAGCCGACTGCCGCTGTGCTCCTCATCGGAGACGAAATCCTCTCCGGGCGCACCAAGGACAAGAACCTGGGCTTCCTTGCTGACTATTTGACAGCTCTGGGAATCGACCTGAAGGAGGCCCGCGTGGTGTCCGATCAGGAAGATGAGATTGTCGCGGCGGTGAACGCGCTCCGCCACCGCTACACCTATGTGTTCACAACAGGCGGCATCGGCCCCACGCATGACGACATTACGGCCGATGCCATCGCCAAGGCTTTCGGCGTGCCGATCAATCATGACCCAAAGGCCGTCGAAATCCTCCTCGCATATTTCACGGAAATGGGCCGCGAGGCCAATGAGGCCCGCATGCGCATGGCGCGCATTCCTGTCGGCGCCAACCTGATCGACAACCCCGTTTCCAAGGCTCCTGGCTTCCAGATGGGAAATGTCTTTGTCATGGCCGGCGTACCGAAGATCATGAATGCTATGATGGATGATGTGGCCAAGCGGCTGACACGGGGTGTTCCCATGCAGTCACGCAATGTGGAGTTCCGCGGCGGCGAGGGCGATGCGGCGAAACCCTTGGGCGAGATCCAGAAGGCATTCCCCTCCGTTGTGATCGGTTCATACCCGTTCCAGGCACCGGATGGCTTTGCCACCAATCTCGTTCTGCGGTCGCGTGATGAGGTTGCCCTTGATGAGGCGCTATCGGCTGTTCGCAAGATGGCACAGGACATGACCGAGGCTGGAAAGGCGCGTGGCTGGTCGTGAGGCGTTGCACGAAGGCCGTTAAGCGCGCATAAACAAACGGACCGCAAGGGGCAAAGATCATGGATGAGAAGTGGCAGAAGAGTTTCCCCGTTTCCTGGGACCAGTTCCACAGGGACGCCCGCGCATTGGCCTGGCGGCTCTCTGCTGCAGGCCCGTTCCGGGCCGTTGTCGCCGTGACTCGTGGTGGCCTCGTGCCCGCCGCCGTGGTGGCGCGTGAGCTTGGCATCCGCGTGGTGGAGTCCGTCTGCGTGGCCTCATATGAATATGACAAGCAGGGCCAGATTCAGGTTCTGAAGGGCATCAGCCCCGATGTTGCGGGAACCGATGGCGGTTCCGGCGTGCTGATCGTCGATGATCTTGTGGATACGGGCGCCACGGCGCGCGTGGTGCGCGAGATGCTGCCGAAGGCCCATCTGGCGACCGTCTACGCCAAGCCTGCTGGACGCCCGCTGGTTGACACCTTCATCACGGAGGTCAGCCAGGATACGTGGATCTATCTCCCATGGGACATGGGCCTCAGCTTCGCGCCGCCGATCAAGGACAAGGCAACCGCCTGACCATTTCATCGAGGAGACTGCCGTGCAGACCGTTGACGCCGCCCTGACCGATGCCAAGCACGTCTTCGCTGCCAAGCGGCCTAAAACGCAGGCCCTGCATGAGCGGGCAGGCCATGTGATGCCAGGCGGAAACACGCGTACGGTGCTGTTCACGTCACCTTTTCCGATCCGCGTTGAGCGGGCAGCCGGTTCGACCGTCACCGATGTTGACGGCAACAGCTATCTCGATCTTCTCGGCGAATATTCGGCGGGCATCTATGGTCACTCCCACCCGCGCATTCTGGAGGCGGCGCGCTCTGCGCTTGATATCGGACTTAACCTCGGCGCCCATCATGCCGGTGAGGTGGCGCTGGCCGAGACAGTGACAAAGCGCTTCAACCTCGACCTCGTGCGCTTCACCAACTCCGGCACGGAAGCCAACATGATGGCGCTTTCGGCGGCGCGCTGCTTCACGGGCCGCAAGAAGATCATGCCGATGCATGGCGGTTATCATGGTGGTACGCTGTATTTCAGCCATGGCGCGTCTCCTGTGAATGCCCCCTTCGAGTGCGTGATGAGCCATTACAACGACGTGGAAGGCACACGGCGGTTGATCACGGACAATGCCAATGATCTCGCCGCCGTGATTTTGGAGCCCATGCTGGGTGGTGGCGGCTGCATTCCAGCCACGGTGGAATACCTCACCATGCTGCGTGAAGAGACACGCAAGCGCGGTATCATTCTGATCTTTGATGAAGTGATGACCTCGCGCCTCCACCCCGGTGGGCTTTCCGCCAAACTGGGTATCGAGCCTGACCTCAAGACGCTCGGCAAATATGTGGGCGGTGGCATGAGCTTCGGCGCCTTCGGTGGCAAGCGCGCCATCATGGATCTTTTTGATCCCACCACGCCAAACGCGCTGCCCCATGCGGGAACGTTCAACAACAATACCCTCACCATGACAGTGGGGCAGGTGGCGATGACGGAGATCTACACGCCGGAGGCCTGCATCGCGCTGAACGCCCGCGGTGACGTGCTGCGCGAGAAACTCAACGACCTGTTCATGCGCTATCAGGTGAAGATGAGGGCCATGGGGCAGGGGTCCATGATCGCCATACACCCATCGGCCGGCGAGATCACCAGACCCGAAGACCTTGATGCGACGGACAAGAGCCTTCGGCAACTTCTGTTCCTCGACCTGCTGGAGCAGGGAATCTACATCGCTGAACGGGGCTTCATGGCGCTCTCCCTGATGGTGACAGATGCCGAAGGCGATCGGTTGGTTGCGGCGGTGGAAGCCCATGTGAACCGGCGGCGGGACCTTCTGGTCTAACCGGCACACTCTCCCCAGAACTCATTGCGGCGAAGGCCGGAAACCTGCCGTCTTTACAAGTGCTTGATCTTCAAAGCTTGATGCCGGCCCGCGCCCGAGGATGTCGGGGGTGGCGGAGTTTGGTGTTTCATGCAATCAAATGGCCATTCAATTTGTGCTTGAGGAGTGGCCATCATGCTGCAGCGGACCGGGAACCAGTTCAACGCCAAGGAACTCTGGCAGCAGGACCATGATCATGTTCTGCATCCCTACACGCATTTTGACAGCTTCAAGAAGGAAGGCTCGCTCGTCCTGGTGGAGGGTGAGGGCTGCTATGTGACGGATGCCGAGGGCCGCCGCTATTTTGATGGCATTGGCGGCATGTGGTGCGTCAACGCCGGCTATGGACGCAGGGAAATTGCCGATGCGATGGCTGAGCAAGCGATGCAACTATGCTATGCCACCAGCTTCGTTGACGTGACCAATGCCCCCGCCGCCCGGCTTGCGGCGAAGCTCGCGTCACTGGCGCCCGGTGATCTCAACCACGTGATGTACGCGACCTCCGGCTCGCTCGCCGTCGATAGTGCCATCCGCATGGCGCATTACTATCACTCCCGCCGGGGGGAGGCGTCGCGCCGCTATGTGATCTCGCGGGGGAATTCCTATCACGGCTCTACCTACCTCGGCATGACGGTGGGCCTGCGCGATGGCGACCAATCCCCGCATTTCAAGTATGTGCCGGAGCTTGTGCATCATCTGTCCGCGCCCTATCCCTACCGCAGGCCGGAGGGGATGACGCTGGAGGCCTTCAGCGATCTGCTCGTCGATGAGTTCGCTGCGAAGATCGCTGAGTTGGGGGCTGAGAACATCGCCTGCTTCATCGCCGAACCCGCACAGGCTTCGGGTGGTGTATGCATTCCGCCGCCCAATTACCTGCCGCGCATGCGTGAGCTTTGCACGCGCCACGGTATCCTGTTCATCGCAGATGAGATCGTGACCGCCTTCGGCAGGCTTGGGCATATGTTTGCGTCCCTTGATGAGTATGGCGTGGTGCCGGACATGATCCTTTGTGCCAAGGGGCTCACCTCGGGTTACATTCCGCTCTCGACCGTGATTTATTCGGCGCGCGTGCATGAGGCGATTTCCGCGCCCGACCCCGACGCCTGGTTCACCCACGGCTACACCTATTCAGGCCACCCAGTCTCCTGCGCCGTGGCGCTGAAGAATATCGAGATCATCGAGCGCGAAGACCTTTGCGGCAATGCGGCGCGGGTGGGCGATTATCTTGAGCAGCGTCTCGGCGAATTGCGTGATCTGCCCATCGTGGGCGATGTGCGCGGCCGGCGGCTGATGATGTGCGTTGAGTATGTGAAGGACAAGTCCACGCGCGAGCGGCTGCCCGACAGCTGCAACATCTCGAAGCGCATCTCGAATGAATGCGAGGCCCATGGGCTTCTGGTGCGGCCCATCGGCCACCTCGACGTGCTATCCCCGCCGCTCATCATCACGAAGCAGCAGGTTGATTTCGTTGTCGACACGCTGCGCGCTGCCATTGTCAAGGTCGCGGCCGAACTGAAGGCCGAAGGCGTGATGTAGCGCCTTCGCCTACCCGCAAACTGGACATTACTGACCGCTGACGTGCCGCGCAGGCTGACGACGGTCTCATGACCAAGGCATAGGAAATCTTCAAGCCGCTTCCCATCACCGTTCCCGCCGTCAAGGACCACAAGATCACGCCAGAAAAGATCAGCCTCGGCAAAAGGCTGTTCTTTGACACGCGCATCTCGGCATCTGGCGTCTTCGGCTGCAACTCCTGCCACAATCTGGCGAGCGGTGGTGACAACAACCTCGAAACCTCGATCGGCCATGGCTGGCAGAAGGGGCCGCGCAATTCGCCGACCGTTCTGAATGCCGTTTTGAACGAAGCCCAGTTCTGGGATGGGCGTGCCGAAGACCTGAAAGCACAAGCCAAGGGTCCGGTCCAGGCCGGCGTTGAAATGGCCAATACCCCACAACAGGTGGTGGCCACGCTGAAGTCGATGCCTGCCTATGAAGCCGACTTCAAGGCGGCCTTCCCGGGTGAAGCCGATCCGGTGACCTTCGACAACATGGGCAAGGCCATTGAAGCATTCGAGGCGACACTGATTACCCCTGCGCCGTTCGATGCCTATCTCAATGGCGATGAAAATGCCCTGACGGACGAGCAGAAGAAGGGCCTCGCCCTGTTCATGGACAAGGGCTGCGCGAGCTGCCACAGCGGCATCAATGTCGGCGGTCATGGATACTATCCCTTCGGAGTCATCGAGAAGCCCGGCGCGGACATTCTGCCCGAAGGTGACAAGGGCCGCTTCGAGGTCACCAAGACGGCAGATGACAACTACGTCTTCCGGGCCGCTCCGCTGCGCAACATCGCGCTGACGGCTCCTTATTTCCACTCCGGCATGGTGTGGGATCTGAAGCAGGCCGTCGAGATCATGGGTGTGTCCCAGCTTGGCGCGGAAATCAGCGATCAGGACGCCAATGAGATCGTTGCCTTCCTCGGTTCGCTCACGGGCAAGCTGCCTGAGGTGACGTTGCCGATCCTCCCGCCGAAAACTGCGGCAACGCCGCGCCCGACGGGTGAGGTGAAGCCGTAAACCTTCACGTTGTCGCATTGCGGGAAAGCCACGCCATCACGGCGTGGCTTTTTATTTCAGCGCCGCCCTCAGGGCCGGGGCCAGATTGCCTTTTGTCCCTGCTTCGACCTCAGGAAGGCCCAGCCATCCGGCCATGAGCCGCAATTCGCCTGACAGAGCTTGGGCTGTTGCGTCCTTGTCGGCGTGGGGTTCATGGTGAATGGCATTGGCCCGCAGCACGCCGGACTGACGGTCTGCCTTCAGGCAAACGCGACCGGCGATCCGGTCCTGGTGCAGAAACGGCAAAACATAATAGCCAAATTGTCTATTATTCTCAGGTGTATAGATTTCGATTCTATAGTGAAATGCGAAGATTCGTTCAGCCCTTGAGCGTTCCCACACGAGTGGGTCGAAGGGGGAGAGGAGTGCGCTGCCGCCAGCCGTTCGGGGCAGTTGGGCCTCCCGGTGGAGATAAGCCTTGTGCTTCCAGCCCTCGACGGTAACGGGCGTGAGCGTCCCGTCCTCCACCAGTTCCGCCAGTGCCTGCTTTGTTTCAGGCGCCGGAAGGCGGAAATAGTCCCGTAGGTCGATTTCGGTGCCGATGCCATGGGCGCGGGCGGAAAGCTCCAGCAGACGGCGGATCGCTTCTCGCTCGGGTGGCGTTTCGCGGCTGAGGATCTCTGACGGTATAACGCGTTCCGGAAGGTCATAGAGCCGCTCGAAACCCTGCCGTGTTGCGCTCGTCAGAAGGCCTTGGTCGAAAAGGGTTTCCAGCGCCAGCTTGCCGCGTGACCAGCCCCACCAGCCGCCCTCGGCCTTGCCGCCGCCCGGCACATCCCGCGCTGCCGTGGCGCCGTTGCGCTGTACGTAGTCCAGAACCTGCCGCAGGTAGCGCCGCTCATCCTGCCCGAAGCGGTTCATCGATGTGTATGTGCCGTTTCCGGCCCGTGCCCGCGCCATGCGCCAGCGTATCAGCGGATGAAGCTCCAGCGGCAGCAAGCTCGCCTCATGGGCCCAGCATTCGAAGAGCGCGCGCTTTTCCGGGCGGAAAGTCCGGTCATCCAGCGTGGCGCGGGAATAGGGCCCCAGCCGGGAATAGAGCGGCAGATAATGCGACCGGATCAGAACGTTGACGCTGTCGATCTGCAGCAGGTTGAGGCGGTTGATCATGGAGGCCATGCGGCTCCACGTTACCTTTTTTGTGCGGTCCTGGGAGTTGAACCCCTGCGCGGCAAGCGCCACGCGCCTCGCCTGTGCGAGGGAGAGGCTATCAGGCAGCCTTGTGCGCCCATGCGGCATCAGCGGGGATCGACTCCTCCAGCCCGAGTTTTGGATTGTGCCTGTAGAGCGTCGAGCAATAGGGGCATACGGCTTCATTGTCCGCGCCCATGTCGATGAAGATATGCGGATGGTCGAAGGGGGGCAAAGATCCAATGCACATCAGTTCCTTCGCACCCACCTCGATGGCGGGAAGGCCCATCTGGTTCTGGAAATGCGGAGTTGCGCCGGATGCCATATCGTCCTCGAAATGCTTGTTTCGATGGCCGATTAGCATATCTTCGCGGCCATGCACAAATTCAATTCCGCAGGCGTGGAAATCGCCTTTGAACAGGCGGGCGAGGGTTTCCCCATCCTGCTCATCCACGGCTTCGCCTCCAATGGCCGGGTCAACTGGTGGGATACGGGCTGGGTGAAGACGCTGGTGCAAGCCGGGCATCGCGTCATCACCTTTGACCACCGGGGCCATGGACAGAGCGAGAAACTCTACGATTCGGCACTCTACCCGGCCGCCGAAATGGCGGAGGATGCAGCACGCCTGCTTGACTACCTCGGCATCGGGCAGGCGGATGTGATGGGCTATTCGATGGGGGCCAGGGTTTCGGCCTTCCTGACACTGTCTCACCCCGAGCGGGTAAGGAAGGCCGTCTTCGCCGGGCTTGCCTCCCGCATGATCACCGGGGTGGGTGGGGCGGAGGCGATTGCCAGGGCACTTGAAGCCGACAACGCGCGGGATGTGATCGATCCGGGCGCGCGGACCTTCCGGCTTTTTGCCGACCAGACGAAGAGTGACCGGAGGGCGCTGGCCGCCTGCATCCGGTCCTCACGGGAGAAGATCTCGGCGGAGGACCTTTCCCGCATCAGCGTTCCAGTACTGGTGGTGGCGGGCGATATGGATGATGTCGCGGGGGACGTCGAAACGCTGGTGAGTGCCATTCCGGGTTCAAAGGGTGTGACGCTTCCCAACCGCAACCACATGAATGCGGTGGGTGACCGGGGCTACAAGGACGCCGTGTTGGCGTTTCTGTCAGAATAGTTCAAACACCCTTGAACGCGGGTTTGCGCTTCTCGGCGAAGGCGGCGCGGCCTTCGGCATAATCCGCACTGTTGAAGCAGCGGGCTGCAAGCCCCTTGACCACGTCTTCATCGACGTGGCCTGGCCGGCGCGAAATCAGGTCTAGGGCGCGTTTGGCATGGATGATTGTCAGGGGCGCGCCATCTGCGATTTCAGCACACAGCGCAAAGGTTTCGGCTTCGATGTCGGCGGCCAATCGGTCGATGAGGCGCAGCCCCAGCGCTTCATCCGCCTTCAGGCGGCGGGCCGTGAAAATCATCTGCTTGGCGGTTGCAGCACCCACGGCGGCCACAAGATCGCGCAGGCCATCCAGCGGATAGGCAAGCCCCAGGCGCGCGGGAGGCAGGGCAAAGAGGCCAGAGGCATCGGAAATCCGAAGGTCAGCCGCCAAGGCGAGGGCAAGGCCGCCACCGATGCAAAATCCCTGGACCATGGCGATGACCGGCCGCGCACAACCTCGAATGGAGGCAAAAGCTTCTCCATTCAACCGCTCATACTCGGCGGCGGCAAAAGAGTCGTTCCGGGCCGCGCCAAATTCCGATATATCGGCCCCGGCGGCAAAGGCTTCTTTGCCTGCGCCCCGGATCACCACCACCCTTACTTCAGGGTGTTCGGCCAGCGCCGTCATGAGGGGTGGGATTGCGGCCCACATTTCGGAATTCAGCGCATTACGGCGTTCGGGCCGGTTCAGAACCAGCCAACCGGTAGATCCTTCAATGAAGCACCGAATATAGGGCGAGGGGGACGAGATGTTGACCATGCCCATCTTCTAGAACCCGGGCGGCCCGTTCACAATGCTGCGATGGGATACCCATATGCCGTCTCATGCGTTATAGTAGGTCAAGCTCAACGTGGAGCCGAACGGAGTTGATCATGCGTCAGGCCACCAAGACACAGTCCATCGAGAAGATTGATCCGGTCTGGAGCCGTATCCGCGAGGAGGCGGAAGAGATTGCCCGGCACGAACCCGCCTTGGGCGGCTTCATTTTCTCCCTCGTCCTGAACCATGACAGTTTCGAAGAAGCGCTGACGCATCGCCTGGCCCAGCGTCTTGGCAACGCCGATATAGGAGCCGACCTGATCGTGCATGCCTTCAAGGATGCGATCGAGGTCGATGCAGAGATTGGCCATTCGGCCCGGGCTGACATCATCGCCACCTTTGACCGCGATCCCGCCTGCCACCGTTACATCGACCCCTTCCTCTATTTCAAAGGCTATCAGGCCATTCAGACGCACCGGATGGCGCACCGGCTTTGGCATATGGGCCGGAAGGATTTCGCCTATTACTTGCAAAGTCGGCTTTCGGTGATTTCGTCGATCGACATTCACCCAGGCGCGCGGATCGGCAAGGGTATCATGGTGGACCACGGGCATGACATCGTGATCGGCGAAACCAGCGTAATCGAGGACAATGTCTCCATCATGCAGGGCGTTACCCTGGGCGGAACCGGCAAGGAGGCGGGCGACCGCCATCCCAAGATACGCCGGGGTGTGCTGGTGGGAGCAGGGGCCAAGATCCTCGGCAATATCGAGATTGGCCATTGCTCGCGTGTGGCAGCCTGCTCGGTGGTGCTGCACGACGTTCCGGCCAATACAACGGTGGCAGGGGTTCCCGCCAAAGTAGTAGGCTATGCGGGCTGCATCGAGCCATCCCGCGCCATGGACCACAATGTTGAGCAGGTTGCGGAGCCCCGGGATTAGGGCTAGACGGGCGGCCACAGGAACAGCGGAGAATCCGTCTTGAAACCCGATGAAATTGCCAAGCTGACGAAATTCTTTCGCGCGAAATTCGAAATGCCCTCGATCAGCGTTCGCAAGCGGCCGCAGAAGACTGACTCAGCCGAAGTTTACATCGGCGAGGAATTTGTCGGCGTGATCTTCCGTGATGAGGAAGATGGCGAACTGTCCTATAATTTTTCTATGGCGATCCTCGATTTTGACCTCGAAGACTAACCGGCGGGGTCCACATGACCGTCTTCTCGCTTGATGGCATGACGCCACACCTGCCCGGCGTTGGGCATTATTGGATCGCCCCCAGCGCGTCTGTCATCGGCAATGTGAAACTGGAGTTGAATGCCAGCGTTTGGTTCGGCGCCGTCGTCCGCGGCGACAATGACCTGATCACCATCGGGGAAAACTCCAATGTGCAGGACGGAGCCGTACTGCACACCGACCCTGGGCTTGAACTCACCATCGGCCGCAACTGCACCATCGGCCACAAGGCCATTCTTCACGGTTGTACGATAGGAGACAATACGTTGATCGGTATGGGTGCTGTCATCCTGAACCGCGCACGGATCGGTCGGAACTGCCTGATCGGGGCAAATGCACTGATCACGGAGGGCAAGGAGATCCCCGATAACTCCCTCGTCATGGGCCAGCCGGGAAAGGTGGTCAGCGCTTTGAGTGAGGAGGCAATCTCCCGACTGACGGCATCCGCCAACAATTACGTGCGGAATTGGCGACGTTTCGCCTTAGGACTGAATCCTGCATAAGTATTAAGCAGCTATTCGACGATAGTCTATATCAGTGACATTCTGATATATGAAAAATCTGTTCACAACCTTCTCTGAACAGTCATTCAAAGATTGACCTCACATATCTTAAGATTTTTATACAATCGTTTTCCAATGGCTGCCTGACAACAGCCGATTGGGCATTCATTTCGGCTTACGGATGCCAAGCATCCTGCAGATTTATTCTTGGAGATATCCATGTGGAAGGTGGATAGAGTTTGGTGTGCAGTATTCCTTTTGCTGCTGCTCGTCTCAAATCCCGCAGTCGTATCGGCAAGCACCGTCACAGAGCCGCAGGGTAAAATCATCCTCACAGTAACGGGAACAGCCACCTCTCTCTCGCATGGCCCCGTGTTCAAATTTGACATGGCACTCCTCAAGAACCTCCCACGCCATGTGGTGAAAACGGCTAACCCTTGGAGAGACGAAGTGTCTGTATATGAAGGTGTTCTTTTGCGAGACCTCCTTTACGCTGTCGGAGCCACTGGCTCCGTGATGAATGTTCGTGCACTCGACGATTATCATGAAGACATTGAGATTGCTGACGTGCAATCGATTGATGTAATCCTCGCCTACAAACGGGACGGACTCTACATGCCGGTTCGTGACAAGGGGCCGTTATTTGTCGTTTTCCCCTTTACAGATGACCCCTCGCTGCTCACTGCCGCGAGGCGAAGTCAATCGGTCTGGTAAGTCAACCGTATCGTCATAAAATAATAGATCCAATGACCCTCTTGCGCATCCCAGTTCCAGGCAAGATGAGAGGCGAGTGGGTGCTTGCGTTTCTTGTCGCTTTGCTTGCCGTTATTGTTATTGAAGCCGCTTTCGGCGTCAGCCGGACAATGCAACGCGATCTCGACAGGGTGCCGCCTTGGGTCGGCGATTCCGCTTGGATTCCCTATCAGGTTGGCACGGAACATTCGCGATTGCTGCTTGCGTCTGAAATGGGCGAGAATGCGGAGGCTCTTCGGCTTCGTGGTGACATCTATCTGAGTTTTGTGGATCGCTTGCGCCAAGCGCCGCAACTATCCCACTACGCGCAAAAGTTGAGTGCGCCAATGGCTGCGCTCGAGAGTTCTGCTCGAAAAACGGAGCGCCTGCTTTCCGAGGCGGACAGTATTGAGGGCCGCAAGGCGCTGCGTGAGCAGATACGCCACGACGCAGCCTTCGTCAGGGAGTTCACGCTTGCTCTATCCAAGCTCTACCGGCAGCAGTTTGAGATGGAACGTGTCAAACGGAGTGAAGCACTGCGGTCTTATCTCAACTTGCTTCAGATTCTCCTCGCGGCGTTTCTCGGTGCCGTGCTGGTCGCCACCTTGATCGCTTTGAGATTGGTCCAGACTGCGCGCGAAAAAGAGAAACAAACGACCACACAGGCTTCAATTCTCAATGTGGTTGAGGAAGGAATCCTCGGCATTTCCTTGGAGGGCAACGTTCTCTTTTTTAATCCTCAACTGGATAACTTGCTCGACCATATCATCATCCCAGGATTACCGCTTCCAAGCGGAACACCGGGAGATAGAACCCTTCTTTCGCATGTGAGGATGTTGACCGGAGACGTTGGCAGGCCTAACTCCCCACGCGCTCCACTGACAAAAACCGTTCGGATTAACGCTGGTAACAGTCTTCGCCACTTCATACTGAACGTTTCTTACAATAGTGATGCCCGTAATGGTTCAGGAGAGGATTGCGCATGTGTGATTACCGTCCGGGACGTGACAATCGAGGCTGAAGCGGCGCGGCAGAGTACGGAATACGAAGCCCTCATTTCGGAAGCAAGCCGGGTCATGTCCTATGCGGTAATTACAGGCGGCATCGTTCATGAGATCAGCCAGCCACTATCCGCCATACAAAACTACGTTCATGTTCTGCGGAGGTCGGCAGACAGCTTGCTGGCGACGGATTCTCATCGCATGATCCTCCAGCATCTCGGGGAAGAGGCAGAACGCGCGTCTGAGATTGTTCGCAGTGTACGCCTGATGGGGCCGCAGGAGGCGAGATCGGGTGGAAGCTGTTCACTTTCTGAAGCTGTTGAACGGTCTGTGCGTCTGGTGTCGCTTGGCGTCAATCCCCCACCCGCCATCACCATCAGGACCGCGGAGCAAGATGACGTGCGTGTGATGGGAACGCTGCCTCTGATGGGTCAGTTGATCATAAATCTTCTGAAGAATGCGCTTCAGGCCTCGGCGTGCGCGGGCAAGTCGGGAGCTGTCATTTTCCTGCGGAGATCCGGACAGTTTGCGGAAATCGCGGTGGCGGATTTTGGCGCGGGCATCAAACCAGAGGCCGCCGCGCGTCTGTTTGAACCTTTCTCAAGGTCAAGTACCGGCGGCATGGGGCTGGGGCTGGCAATCTGCAGCCGGATTGCAAACCATCTTGGTGGTTGGATTTCGTGGGAAAATCGCTCGGCTGGCGGCGCGCTTTTCAAGTTCAACGTTCCTCTTGCCGAAGAAGGTTAACTGGCATGACAGCAAGAAACATATTGATTGTCGATGATGACCGGGGCTTTGCAAGGTCACTCTCTGTGTTGCTGACTGCTGAGGGTTACCGCAGCAGCGTGAGCCATGATACCACTGGGGCGATGGGACTGGTTCGCGTACAATCCTTCGACTGCGCCCTGATTGACTATAATCTCGGGGCTACTCTTGGAACGGCTCTCATCACCAAGTTAAGGGAAGAGGGTTTTGACTTTCCCATGATGATTCTGACCGGCTATGGCGATGTCCGCGCGGCAACCTTGGCCATGAAACTGGGTGCTGTCGACTTTCTGGAAAAGAGCTGTGAGCCGCAGGAGTTATTGCAGTCTATCGCGCTTGCCATGCGACACAGTATCCTGGCGCGGCGCGCTGAGGATAGCGTAAGAGAGGCGCGGCGTATGCTGCGTACGCTGACCGACCGCGAATGCGAGATCGTAGACGCCATTGCTGCGGGATACTCCAGCAAGCAGATTGCCGATGCACTTGCCGTGAGCCCACGGACAGTCGAGGCCCATCGGGCCAACGCACTGCAGAAACTCGGCGTCACCAACACGGCAGCGCGGGTGCGGCTTGCCGTG
>JBEIDW010000005.1:0-63561 GCA_040383265.1 Hyphomicrobiales bacterium | reverse complement strand
GGCCTCAAGATTCAGACCATCCACGCCTTCGCAGAGCGCGTGCTGCAGCTCTTTCCGGTCGAAGCGGGGGTCGTGCCGCACTTCTCCATGCTGGATGACCGCGAGTCGCTGAACCTGCTTGAGGAGGCGCGTAATGATATCCTGATCGTGGCGAAAGCCGATGAGTCTTCGGCGCTGGGCGCGGCGCTTCTCGATGTTGCCAACCGTGTAAGTGCTGACGGCTTTGACAGCCTGTTGAGCCAGCTTCTGGCCAAACGCTCCAACCTGCGGGCCCTGTTCGAGGAAGGATCGGGTCTGGAACGGGCTGAAAGTCTGCTGCGCATCCACATGTCGATTGAACAGGGTGTTACCCGTGAAACCCTGCTGGCGGACCTGGCCTGTGATGTGAAGCGTTATCGTGAACTGGCGGATGCACTGGATGGCGGAACCGCGGCTGAAAGAAAGCGCGGCGCTGAAATTCGCAGCCTTTGCATCGGTGATGATGTCCGGCTCACCGAATTGAGGAACATCCTGCTCACCGGGACGGGTGAGCCGAGGCAAACAATCGCGAACCAAGCGACTTTGGGCCGCTATCCGTGGATTGAGGACTTGGTGAAGGCGGATCAAGCCCGGCTGGTGGATGCCTTGGGCCGGATGGGGGATCTCGAATGCCTCTCCGCCACTCTCTCCCTGTTGCGGCTCGGTGGCGCCATCGTGGAGCGCTTTGAGCAGGTGAAGCGTAGCCGGGGCGCCTACGACTTTGATGACCTTATCATCAAGACTGGCGAACTCCTGAGCCAGTGGCCAGATGCCGCCTGGGTGCTCTACAAGCTCGATGGCGGCATTGAGCACCTGCTGGTGGATGAAGCGCAGGATACAAGCCCCATGCAGTGGCAGATCATCCGTTCACTGACGGAAGAATTCTTCGCGGGCGAAGGCCGTCATGGCTCCAAGTCCCGCACGCTGTTCGTGGTGGGAGATCGCAAGCAGTCGATTTATTCCTTTCAGGGGGCTGATCCCGGCGTTTTTGAATCCGTGCTGGAGGATGTCCGCACCCATGTGGAAGCCGCGGATCAGGAGTTTCGCGACGTGGATTTCAGTGTGTCCTTCCGGTCCACCCCGGAGGTGCTGGATGCTGTTGACCGCGTGTTTGCGCCCAATTCCGTGGCGCGCTCGGGGCTTGATGGTGATGCCCACCGCGACTGGCATCACGAATCAAACCGGCGCAATGCGAAGGGTGTTGTTGAAATCTGGCCGCTCACTATTCCGCAGGAGAAGGAAGAGCGCGACCCTTGGCAGGTTCCGGTGGACCGCGAGCCAGCCCATTCTCCGGGCCGCCGCCTGGCGAAGAAACTGGCGCAGACCATCAAGGGCTGGATTGGCCAGCGCATGCTGCCTGCGCACAACCGAGCGGTGGAGGCGGGCGACATTCTGATACTCGTGCGCCGCCGCAATAATTTCTTCGACGCGATGATCCGCGCCCTGTGGAACGAGAATATTCCGGTGGCGGGCGCTGACCGGCTGAAACTCGGTGAGAACATCGCAGTACTCGACCTCGTTGCGCTGGCGCAATTCACGACCCTGCCGGAGGACGATCACGCGCTAGCCTGTATCCTGAAAAGCCCGATCCTGGCGCAACCGCTGCTGGAGGAGGACTTGATGGCGCTTGCTGCCAGGCGTGGGTCCGCGTCCCTATGGCAAGCGCTTCAACAGCGTGACGGTGAACCCTATCGCAGTGCCGCCGCGCTGCTGCAGCCGCTCATCGCCGCCGCCCCTTCAGCGCGGCCCTTCGAGTTCTTGTCGGGCGTGCTGGCCTCGGCGCGGCTGCGTTTCGTGTCGCGCCTTGGCAGCGAAGCCAATGATGCGATCGATGCGCTGCTTGACCGCGCTCTCGACTATGAAGAGGCCAATGGCACGTCGTTGGCTGGTTTCGTCAACTGGTTTCAGGCTGCGGAGATCGAGATCAAGCGCAACATGGAGCAAGGCACGGATGAGGTGCGCGTCATGACGGTTCATGGCGCGAAAGGCCTGGAAGCACCGATTGTCATTCTGCCTGATACAGTGGCCGGGTTTGACAGCAAGCGCGGTACGCCGCTCCTGATGCTGGATGGCGGCGGTGATGGCCATGCCAAGGTGCCACTCTGGCCGGTGCCGCGCCTTGCCGCAGCCAAGGCCGTGTCGCAGTTGAAGGCAGCGCAGAAGGATGTCGAAATCGCCGAGTACCGCCGTCTTCTCTATGTGGCGATGACGCGCGCTGGTGATGAGCTTTACATCTGTGGGTACCGCGGCAAGCAGGAGCCGGCTGCAGACTGCTGGTACGAAACGATTGGCGCTGCCTTGAAGCCCGTGATGGAGAAGCTCCCCGGTGAGGCCGGCTGGCGGCTTGGCGCGGCGCCTGTGAGCGTAGCGGGGGTACAGGCCGGCAAGGTGGAGCAGGCGATCGCCTGGCCGGGCTGGATCGGGCGCGCCAGCGCAGCGTCTGGTGAAAAATCAACCGGCCAGCCGCCACCACGGCGCAGGGCCTCTGCTGGGGTGGAGCGCGGCATCCTGATCCACCGCATCCTGCAAAACCTGCCAGACCTTCCCGAAAGTGGGCGCACGGCTTACATCGAGGCAACGCTCAAACGGGCCGGTGCTGAGGCTTCGCTGGTAACGGAACTGATTGACCTTGTCGCCCATCCCGTATTGGCGGACATCCTGTCGGCAGATGGTCATTCGGAGGCTGCGCTCATCACCTGCTCGCCAGACGGCCAGGCAGAGCGCCGCCGCATCGACCGATTGGTCGAAACGGCGGGCGGCATTCTGGTGGCCGATTACAAGACGGACCGCGTGGTGCCAAATACTGTGGAGGACTGCAACCCGGACTATCTCATGCAGCTTGCCATCTATCGGGATGCCCTCAAGCTGGCCAAGCCCGGCAAGCCGATGCGCTTCTGCCTGGTCTGGACCGAGGGTCCAAGCCTCATGCCCATTCCCGAGGCTGTTCTTGAGCGCATGGCGGCCCTGCGCCAGCCCCAGCCTTGACCCGGCGGGGGCCGGATCCTAGTTTGGCGTCAATCGCAACGGCGAATCCCGCCACCAATTCCTGAGAGGTCCCCATGTCCACGCATAAGGTGTCCGACACTTCCTTTGAAAAGGACGTTCTCCAGTCCGACACGCCCGTGGTCGTTGATTTCTGGGCCGAGTGGTGCGGCCCCTGCAAGATGATCGGCCCGGCGCTGGAGGAAATTGCGGCCAGCCTCGGCCCCAAGGCCAAGATCGTCAAGATCAACATTGATGAGAACCCGAACACCCCGTCGCGCTATGGCGTGCGTGGTATTCCAACCCTCATGGTGTTCAAGGGCGGGCAGGTTGCCGCCACCAAGGTGGGTGCAGCGCCCAAGAACCAGCTTCAGGCCTGGATCGAGCAGTCGATCTGATCGGTCGGATGACACAGCATTGAATGGCCGCCTGCTGGCGGCCATTTTCGTTTCATATCAGCGCATTGCTTCGTTATATTTTTGCAATGCCATTGTGCAGGCCTTGATTCCGCCATCAGCACTGAGCCATAGGGTTCCCCAACGAGACGCCGCGCTTTCGCGCAGCCGGGGGAGTGTTCGAATTGACCAGTGCCGATGTCCGCTCCGGGGGAATGAGCGAACAGCGCCGGATTATTCCGGGCTGGCTGGCCGTAGCGTTGCGCTTGTCCGTCAAACTCCTCGCCGTTTATGTGGTGCTTCTCGCCGTTCATGCCCTGCTCGGCCGCTGGACGCCGGAATTCCTGCACGGGCGTGATCTCTGGCATTTCTGGTTCTCGCGCATGATCGTTCCCGTGCTCATGCTGGGCGTGTTCCTTTCCGTGGCGCGGATCATCCCTGCAGGCCTGATGCTGGCGTCGGCCCTGCTCTTTATCGGCACCCTCTCCGCCATCAAGCGTGAGTCGACAGGCGAGCCGTTCCAGGTCAGCGATCTCTTTCTCGCCGGGCAGTCGATGCATCTCCTGCACTATGTGCACTGGTATCACTGGCTGATGGGCCTCAGTATCGTTCCGGCCGCTGTCTTCTTTCTCCGCAATCTCCGCGTCCGCTGGTGGAGCCTGCCGCTGGCTCTGCTGTGCGTGGGCCTTCTCTCGACCTATCGCATTGAGCGTGTGGCCAACTGGATTCACGATAACTCCTGGTGGATCGGCGTCGAGAACCTCACCTTCAGCCAAGCCGAGAGCGAGCGGATGAATGGGCTTGCCACGCATCTCTATTTCTCGACGGCGGGGCTCCGCCTCAAGACCTACACCGAATCCGAAGTGGCCAGGGCGCTCGAAGCGCTGCATGTGCCGCCTGTCCCTCCTGCCGCAGCGGCACAAGGCCCTGCGCCCGATATCTATCTCGTCCTCGGTGAAGCCTGGTGGCGCGATCCGGATGATAAGTCCTCGCCCCTCGACCAGTTGAAGAATGCGGGCTTCATCGAAAGCCAGGCCACGTCACCTGTCTATGGCGGCACCACACCGAACGCCGAATTCGAAGTGCTGACGGGCATTCCGATCCGAAGCTTCCGCGATGGCATCATCCCTTATCAGCATTATGTGCAGTATATCTCCGATGCGTCCCGCACTCTGCCGCGCCTGCTCTCGGGGCGTGGTTATGTCACGACGGCCTATCATAACTTCACCCCGCGCTTTTGGCTCAGGGATCAGGTCTATCCAAAGCTGGGCTTTGAGCGGTTCCTCAGCATGGATGACATGACACTCACCATCCAGCCCAATGATTGGCCGACGGATGAAGGTCTCTATCGTGCTGTGCTGGACAATTCCTCCGGCGATGGTCCGCGGTTCCATTTCATTGTGACAGTGGAAACCCACGGACCCTATGAAAAGCAGAGCGTAGACCTGGAAGGCCATGGAGGCATCAATGACTATCGCACACGGCTTGCCAGCGCCGTCCGCTCGCTCGCTGACTTCAAGAAGCAGCTCGACCAGAAAGGCCGTCCCTATGTGCTGGTGGCCTTTGGCGATCATCTGCCGGGCCTGCGGCTGCACCAGTGGAAGAACGGCATGAAGACGGAAACCGATCCACGCCTTCATCAGGTGCCGGTGCTGATCGCCAGCAACACGAAAGATGCCTCCGCGTTCGCGGGGGACATTGCTCACCTGCCGTTTTATTGTATGACGCCGCTGCTGCTTGACTGGGCTGGTGAAGCCGGATCGGACCGCTACTTCAATCATCTGGCCGGCATGTGCCGCAACCCACCAGGCCCGGTCCTGCCGCCGGCGGAGGCAGTCATTCAAAACCAGTTGTTCTCGCAAGCGCCTCTTTGACCGGCGCTCACTCTTCGTCGAATTTGCTTTCAACCAATTGTGTCAGTGCATCGAGCGCCTCCTTTGCCTGAGGCCCGGACGCAACGACCGAGATCGAGGTTCCCATAGCAGCACCCAGCATCATGAGGCCCATGATGGAAGTTGCGGGCACCGTCATGCCATCCCGGCTGACCGTGATGTCGGCATTGAAGCTTTCGGCGCATTTGACGAATTTGGCGGAGGCGCGGGCATGGAGGCCGCGCTGGTTGATAATGGCCAGCTCCCTTGCCTTGTCCGCAGTCTGCGTCGCCTCACCCGACACGATCAGTCTCCCAGGATTTGGCTTGCAACGTTGATGTATTTGCGGCCTGAGTCCTGCGCGGCAGTTGCTGCCTTCTCGAGGCCGCAGTCCTTGCGGATGCGCGCAAGCTTTACCAGCATTGGCAGGTTCAACCCTGCCACCACTTCCACCTTGCCGATCTCCAGAAGCGAGATCGCAAGGTTCGACGGCGTTCCGCCGAACATGTCAGTGAGGATGATAACGCCCGCACCGCTGTTTACGCGCGCCACCGCGTCAGCAATATCGGCGCGGCGGTTTTCCATACGGTCATCGGGGCCGATGGCGATGGTTTCGATGGCAGATTGCGGGCCCACCACATGCTCAAGCGCGGACCTAAACTCTTCCGCCAGGCGGCCATGGGTGACCAGGACGAGTCCGATCATGGTGAGGGTGCAACTCCGCGCAATCGCCGATCAAAGGAGGCGCACAATGCCTCTAACCTGCTTGTGATGCAACATGCATTCATCTGGTCACAAACCGGTCCAGCGCGGCCCTCAGCCGGGCTGGGGCAGACGGTTTTTCAGGGTCAAGCAAGATGAGCGGAATGCTGAGTCCGAGGATCTCCATCCGCGATCTGGCGAGGTCAGGCAGGCGCTCGATGTCAATGGCGGGCGTGAGGCGTACCGCGAGCTGCAATGGAACGTCACGCTCGATCGGGAGTTCGGCAATGCCCAAGCCCCGAATCTCCAGCTTGCCTGCAAGAGCTGGCGGGGCTGAGGCGATAAGACGGCCTTCTGCCTTGCGGATCGTGACTTGATCATCGGCCACGAGCATCGCGCCGCGCACCACGCCCGAAAGCCCGCTGCCGCTGCCGTCGATCAGCCGCAACGCCAGATCGGACTTTCCGCTGCCAGGCTGGCCCAGCAGCAGCACACCCTCGCCGCCGAGCGCGAGGCAAGTTCCGTGTATGAGTGCTTCCTCATGCATGTTGCACCGCCGGTATGCGGACGGTGAAGCGTGCGCCGAGCACTGGCTTCTCGCCGTCCTGGTCAGGCTTGCCGTAGCGGTTCTCGGCCCAGATGCGGCCGCGATGCGCTTCGACGATCTGCCTCGAAATGGATAAGCCCAGCCCAGAGTTCGATCCGAAGCTTCCGTCCGGCCGGTCCGTGTAGAAACGCTCGAACACCCGCTCCAGATTGTCGGTCGGTATGCCGGGGCCGCAGTCATCGACGCGGAATTCGACATCTGGCCCGGCGCGCCGGACGCGCATGGTGAGCTTGGTCCCAGGCTTGGTGAAAGAGCGCGCATTGTCGATCAGGTTGCGCACCACCTGGCCCAACCGCGAGTCGTGCCCCATCACGGTATAGGCGCGGGCGCGATCCATGCCCTGCGGCGGGCTGGCCACTTCAAAGTCAACTTCCGCCTGTCCTTCTTTCCGCGTGTCATTGGAATAAGCGGTGATCGATTCGAGAAGCTGGGAAAGGTCGAAAGCTTGTGCGTCGCCGCGTGCCAGTTCCGCATCCAGCCGCGAGGCATCCGAAATGTCGGTGATAAGGCGGTCGAGACGTTTGACGTCATGATTGACGATTTCGACGAGGCGCTCGCGCTGTTCCGCCGTCTTGGCATAGGCCAGTGTTTCAACCGCGCTGCGCAGTGAGGTGAGTGGGTTCTTCAATTCATGACTCACATCAGCCGCGAAGGCTTCGATTGCGGCAATCCGGTTGTAGAGCGCGTTGGTCATGTCGCGCACCGCACCCGAGAGATCGCCGATCTCATCGCCACGGCTGGAGAAGTCGGGGATTTCGACGCGCTTATTGATGCCGCGCCGCACTTGCTCGGCCGCCGCTGCCAGCTTGCGCAGCGGCAGGGCGATGGTGGACGCGAGCAAGAGTGAGAGCAGCAGTGTCACCACCGCAACGAAGCCGAAGGTCATCAACACCACCTGGCGCTCGGCGCGCAGAACATCGTCGATCTCGCCACCCGTGGTAGAAAGCACCAATGTGCCCAGAACGGCACGGAAACGCTGGACAGGCACCGCCACCACCACAATGATCTGTCCGCGGTCGTTGAGCCGGACGAGGCTCACCTTGGCGCCGTTCAGCGCGGCGGTGATCTCGGGAAAATCCTTGCCGTTATCGAGTCCGTATTCGATCTGCTTCGGATAGTCATAGCTGAATGTCCAGTTCATTACCCGGTTCCATAGAGCGCGGATGCTGAAGTCTTTTTCCGCGTTCACCGGTGGCAGGTCGGATTGCACAATGTCGCCGCGTGAATAAAGAAAGCGGCTGTCAACGATGAGGTTGCCTTCCTTGTCGATGATCCTTGCACGGACGGTCGTATTGGCGAGCAGCCGCTTCAGCACGGGTCCGGCGGTTTCGGGGTCAATTGGAAAATCAAGGCTTGAAAGCTGGTCCGAGTCCGGCACTCCTTCGTCGTTGCTGTCGGCGAGTGAGTCAGGATCGATGACAATCGAGCCCGTATCAACCGTGGCCGAGCCCGCGACCGCTGCAGAGATGATCTGCGCCTGGGTGGTAAGGCTCTGCACCCGGGCGTCAATGAGGCCCTGGCGGAACTGGTTGAAGTAAAGGATTCCCGCCACCAGCACGATGAGGCCTAGCAGGTTCAGAAGCACGATGCGGCTGGTGAGGCGCTGCGGCGCCAGCCAGTTGAGCCATCGTGCCCGCCGCGGGGCAGCCTCGCGCACCGCTGCCTCGCTCATGTCTTCAGCGTCGGTACGGTCAACGGGTTCGGGAGACTTCACCCTGTCCAGCATGTTTCGTCAGGAGGCGCGCAAGCGCCGCCTCACTGCTCCTTGAAGCGGTAGCCTACGCCATAGAGCGTTTCGATGCCGTCGAAATCGGGGTCCACCGCGTTGAACTTCTTGCGCAGCCGCTTGATGTGGCTGTCGATGGTCCGGTCGTCCACATAGACTTGGTCGTCATAGGCAGCGTCCATCAGCGCGTCGCGGCTCTTCACGATGCCGGGGCGCTGGGCGAGCGACTGGAGGATCAGGAACTCGGTGACGGTCAGCGTCACGGGCTTTCCATCCCAGGTGCAGGAGTGGCGGTCGGGGTCCATCGAGAGCTTTCCGCGCTCGATCACCTTGGCGGCTTCCTGCGGGGTGGTGGCAACGTCACGGTTCACCGCGCGGCGCATCACCGCCTTTACCCGCTCCACCAGCAGGCGTTGCGAAAAGGGCTTCTTGATGAAGTCATCGGCGCCCATCTTCAGGCCGAAGAGTTCATCGATCTCGTCATCCTTCGAGGTGAGGAAAATGACCGGCAGGTCGGACTTCTGGCGGATGCGGCGCAGAAGCTCCATCCCGTCCATGCGGGGCATCTTGATGTCGAAAATGGCCATGTCGGGTGGATTGTCCTGCAGGCCCTGCAGGGCCGCGGCGCCGTCATTGTACTTCTGCACGCTGTAGCCCTCGTTCTCGAGTGCCATGCCCACGGAAGTCAGAATGTTGCGGTCGTCGTCGACCAGGGCGATCGTCGGCATCTTCTTGTTCATCCTTCAAACATGTCCTTTGTCTGGCACTAGGGGCGGAACTGGAACAAATTGTGGCAACCATGATAAGTGCTCCCGGCCGCAATTGCGAGGTGTGATGATGAGTGAGCGCAGAAGTTTCAGTGCACAAGAGGCCCGCAACCTGCTGCGGCGGGCGCGGACAGCCACGCTCGGCACGCTCAACCGCGAGGACGGCATACCCTATGCCTCCCTTGTCAATATCGCGACGGATGTGCGGGGGTGGCCCTTGATCCTCGTTTCAACCCTCGCCTGGCACACGCGCAATCTGCTGGCTGATCCGCGGGGAAGCATCATGGTGGCGGAATTGCCTGAAACTGGCGACGCGCTCACCGGCCCGCGCGTCACTGTTATGGGCCGGTTCAGCAAGGTGGAGGATGCGGGGCTGAAACGCCGCTATCTTGCCCGCCACCCCGCCGCGTCTCTCTATGTCGGCTTCGGCGATTTCGCTTTTTGGCGGTTGGAGCCGGAGATGGCCCACGCCGTCGCGGGTTTCGGCCGGATCGAGACGATTGGCGCGGATGAGGTGTTTCCATCATCCGATGAGATGACCGCTCTGGAGGAAAGCGCCATCGCCCATATGAATTCCGATCATGCAGATGCCATTCAGCTTTATGCAGAGAAACTGCTCGGCGCCACGCCTGGGGGCTGGAACATCGAGGGATTGGACCCAGACGGCGCAGACCTGAGGCGGGGCGAGGAGACGTTGCGCCTGCAATTTTCCTCCTCTGTCTACACAGCGGATGCCTTGCGGGCACACCTCGCTACACTTGGCCGCGATGTCAGAAAATAGCTCTTATAATCAAAAAATGATGTACGATAACGCAAAAAAATGAGGTAAATCGCGCTTCAACTCATTTTATTTCTTGCGGGATCCATTGGCCGGTCTCTACAGTTGTGCATCCCAGTTTCAGGAGCACCGTCATGGACACCGCAACCGATGCCCTCATTCGATCTGAACTCGCGAACCTTGGTCTGACCTGGGTTGACCGTATTTTATGGAATGCCCCCGCCCCGGTGCTTTACCAAGAGGCGGTCGCGCGCGGGGAGGGCCTCGTTGCCGAGGGCGGCGGCCTCGCTGTCACCACCGGCCAGCATACGGGCCGCAGCCCCAATGACAAATTCGTGGTGCGCGACGCCACCACCGAAGACACCATCTGGTGGGACAATAACAAGGCCATGACCCGCGAGCATTTCGAGGCGCTTCGCAAGGACTTCATGGCCCATGCGCGGCTCAAGAATGTCTTTGTGCAGGATCTCGTTGGCGGCGCTGAACAGGCCTATGCACTGCCCACCCGCGTCATCACCGAATATGCTTGGCATGCCCTGTTCATCCAGCACCTCCTCATCGTGCCCGAGAGCCGCACAGGATTTGCGCCGCAACTCACCATCATAGACCTTCCCTCCTTCAAGGCGGATCCGGCGCGTCATGGCACGCGCAGCGAAACCGTCATCGCACTCGATTTCACCAACGGCCTCGTGCTCATTGGTGGCACGCAATATGCGGGTGAGATGAAGAAGTCTGTGTTCACTGTCCTGAACTACCTGCTGCCGGACAAGGGCGTGATGCCAATGCATTGCTCGGCCAATGTCGGCCACAAGGGCGACAGCGCGGTGTTCTTTGGTCTCTCCGGCACCGGCAAGACCACGCTCTCGGCCGATCCATCGCGCACCCTCATTGGTGACGATGAGCATGGCTGGTCCGGGAATGGACTTTTCAACTTCGAAGGCGGTTGCTACGCCAAGGTCATCAAGCTCTCGAAGGAAGCCGAACCGCAAATTCACGCCACCACCGAGATGTGGGGCACCGTACTCGAGAATGTGAAGATTGATCCCGCGACCCGCAAGCTTGACCTGCATGATGGATCGCTGACCGAGAACACCCGTTCGGCCTATCCGCTCTCGGCCATTCCGAATGCGAGCAAGACCGGCACAGCCCCCATCCCCAAAACCATTGTGATGTTGACGGCCGATGCCTTCGGCGTGTTGCCGCCTATCGCGAAGCTGACGCCCGCACAGGCCATGTATCACTTCCTCTCGGGCTACACCGCCAAGGTCGCCGGCACAGAGCGTGGCGTCACGGAACCGCAAGCCACTTTTTCCACATGCTTCGGCGCGCCCTTCATCCCGCGCGACCCCGGCGTCTATGGCAATCTGCTGCGTGAGTTGATCGGGAAGCACAATGTCTCCTGCTGGCTGGTCAATACCGGCTGGACGGGCGGTGCTTATGGCGAAGGCCACCGCATGCCGATCAAGGCAACGCGCGCGCTGCTCAATGCCGCGCTCGAAGGCCGCCTCGATAATGCCCGGATGCGCATCGATCCCAACTTCGGTTTTGCCGTTCCTGAAGCGGTTGAGGGCGTTGATTCCGCCATTCTCAATCCGCGTGAAACATGGGCCGACAAGAAGGCCTATGACGCGATGGCGAAGAAGCTCGTCGGCATGTTCATCAAGAATTTCGCGAAATTCGAAGCCAAGGTCGGCGCGGATGTAAAAGCGGCAAGCCCGGTTTCACAGATCGCCGCCGAATAACGACGCAATACGCTTGAACACGCCCCGCCGCGGGCTCAAGAAGGACCATCTTGAGCCCGTGGTATTGCCTTGTTTGATCTTCTCTCCGGTTTCAGCTTTCTGACACGTGCCCTGACCATTCTGGTTGCCGGTGTTGCAGGCCTCGCGCGTGGCTTCTCTGGCTTCGGGGGCGCGCTGATCTTCATGCCTGCGGCGAGCGCGCTGGTTGGTCCCGCACTTGCTGCACCTGTTCTGCTGATGGCTGATGGTGTGCTGACCGTCAGCTTTCTGCCACGCGCCTGGGTCCTGGCGCGGCGGAAGGATGTGGCGCTGATGGCGGCGGGGGCACTCATCGGCGTGCCGCTCGGCACCCTAATTCTCAATCATGCCAATCCTCTGCCGCTGCGCTGGGTCATTTCTATCACTGCCCTGTCGATGCTGGCATTGCTTGTTTCTGGGTGGCGCTATCAGGGCAGACCGAAGTCCGTGATAACGGCGCTCGTTGGCATGATTTCTGGTGTTTTTGGCGGACTGGCCCAGATGAGCGGGCCGCCTGCTGTCGCCTACTGGCTCTCCGGCAAGGAAGCGCATGGCACCATGCGCGCCAGTATCATCCTGTTCTTCGGCGCCACGACCCTGTTCACCTTCATCAGCTATCTTGTGTCGGGCCTCATCACCTTCCAGACCTTGCTGCTCGCAGGCGTCGTGGCGCCTGCCTATGCGATAGGTCTGTTTGCCGGCGCGCGGGCCTTTCGTTTTGCCAGCCCCGAAACCTTCCGCCGACTGTGCTTCGTGCTGATCGCGCTCTCGGCGCTGACCAGCCTGCCGATCTGGCGCTAGTCTGCCGCTTCATACTCCATGCAGATGCGCGTCATATCATCGGGGCTGAGCGGGACCTCAAACCGCATGCAGAGATGCGGTCCGTGGGGGTCATCATCGCGCCCGCGCTCGCGGAAGAAACGGCATGACACACACGTGCCAAAGCTCTCCAGGCCAGACTGTTGAAGCGCCTGCTGCAGAAGTTCATTGAGGCCCCGCTCCATCCGGCGCTTCGTTTTGCCACCAAGCTGATCAGCCCGTGCAGCAAGATCCGACCATGGGTCGCGGGTCAGGGCGTCCTGCCCTTTTTGCGTCACGGTGAGCCGAACAGACTTTCCTGCTCCCTCGCGCCTTGCCTTGCTGATATAACCCTTTCGCTCAAGCGCTTTCAGCGTCTGTGAGATCGTGCCCTTGGTGGCGCCGAGATAGCGCGTCAGCGCCGTTGGCGAATCAGAAAAGCGGTTGGCGCGGATCAGATAGCGCAGCGCCTCCCACTGTGCGGGGTTCAGGCCATTTTCATGTTCGCGCGCACGCATGAGCCTTGCCAGCCGCTCCAGCGGCCACACGATCATCACGCCTTTCGGTTCGTCATTCTCTTCTTTCGCCATGCTGCCGTCGTTTCACAAAGCAGGCGCGGGGGCGACAGGAATCTGCGGTGGCTCAGGCGCCCATATAATGGTGCACGGCCTCACGCTGCTCAGCAGTCAGGTGAAGTCCGTGCTTGGTGCGCCGGTCGAGGATGTCATCTGCCGTCTTCGCCCACTCCACGTCCCGGAGATAGTCGATCTCGCAACTGTACAGCAGACCGCCGAAATGCTGTCCGAGGCCGGTCACATCCTGCGCTTGGCCGGTGACCTGAGGCGTGCGGGTGCCGTAGAGCCGCGCATAGTGATGGGCAAGAGCTTCCGGCAGCCACGGCTTGGTGCGCCGCATCTCACCCAGGAAGCGCTCGAAGTCTGCCTCCTGCATGTCGCCGCCGGGAAGCGGGGCCTTCGCCGTCCATGGTCCTTTCATCGCGGGGAAGAAGGGTTGCAGCTTGTCCAGCGCGTGTTCGGCAAGTTTGCGGTAGGTGGTGATCTTGCCGCCAAACACCGACAGCATCGGCGGCTCGCCCGTGACATCGAACACGTAATCGCGCGTCACGGCGGAAGGGTTGGCGGCGTTGTCGTCATAAAGAGGGCGCACACCGGAGAACTGATGGATGATCTGCTCCCGGCGCAGCGGCACGTTCAGATAGCGATTGACGGCAGCAAGCAGATAATCGATTTCGCGACTGTCAATCGCCACATCCTCGGCGCGGCCTTCATAGGGGATGTCGGTGGTGCCGATCAGCGCCATATTGTCCTCGTAAGGGTTCACGAAGATCACGCGCTTGTCGGTGTTCTGGAATAAATAGGCCTGCGGGCCCTCCCAGAATTTTGGCACGATGATATGACTGCCCTTCACAAGCCGCACGCGGCGCGGCGAATTCGATCCTGTAACGCCAGTGATGACAGTCTCCACCCACGGCCCTGCTGCATTGGCGATGGCCCTGGCGCGCACTTTGGACTTTGCGCCATCGGCGGCGGTGAACTCGATCTCCCAGTCACTCCCGATTCGTCGGGCGGATGTCGCGGCGGTGCGCGTCATCACTGTTGCGCCGCGTTCCTTGGCGTCGAGTGCATTGAGTGAGACGAGCCGCGCGTCATCCACCCAGCAATCGGAGTACTCAAAAGCGCGGGTGAACTGCGGCTTGATCGGCTGTCCTTCCGGATCGCGCGTCAGGTTGATGTTGCGGCAGCCGGGAAGCTTCTGCCGGCCGCCGAGATGATCATAGAGGAACAGACCGAGGCGCACGAGCCACGCTGGGCGTTGCTCGGGTGAATGCGGCAGCACGAAGCGCATGGGCCATACGATATGCGGCGCCGCGTTCAGCAGTACTTCGCGCTCGATCAGCGCCTCGCGCACCAGGCGGAATTCGTAGTACTCAAGATAGCGCAGGCCGCCGTGGATGAGCTTGCCCGAGCGTGAGGATGTGCCCTGCGCCAGATCGTCCTTTTCGCACAGGATGACGGAAAGGCCCCGCCCCACCGCGTCGCGCGCAATGCCGGCCCCATTGATGCCACCCCCGATGACGACGAGATCGACAGGCTTCAGTTCACGCATCAAAAAGCCCTCAACACCTGTTGAGCGCGGGTTCTCCCGCGAGATAGCGGCGCACTTCTTCCGCTGCGAGGCCCGCGGCATAACTCACTGTTTTCACCGAAGCGCCCGCGATGTGCGGCGTCAGCGTCACATTATCAAGCTTGAGGAAGCGGTTGTCCGGTGGCACGGGTTCGACGTCGAAGGTTTCAAGCATTGCGCCACGTAGGTGTCTGGAGAGGAGCGCCTCATAGAGATCGTCATAATTCACCAGCGGCCCGCGCGCCGTGTTGATGAAGTAGGCGCCCTTCTTCATTTGGGCCAGCGTATCCCTGTTGATCATCTTGGTCGTCTCGGGCGTCACGCGCGGATGCAGCGAAACCACATCCGACTCGGCCAGCACGCGCTCCACCGAGCATTGGATGACGCCGTCATTGAGGTCTTCCGCCGTGAGTTGTACGTAAGGATCGCTCACCAGAATGCGGCAGCCGAATACTTTCAGGAACTTCACCACGCGGCGCCCCACTTCGCCATAGCCGATGAGGCCCACCGTCATCTCGGAGAGTTCTTGGCCAGTCAGGTCAGCCCGGTAAAGATCACCCCGCCATTCGCCACGTTTCAGCGCATCATGTCCGCGCATGATGTTGCGGGTTTCAGCAAGGATTGCGCCGATGGTGAATTCGGCAACGGCAGAGGCATTGCGCCCCGGCGTGTTCACCACCGTGATGCCGCGCTCGCGCGCCGCCGTCATGTCGATGTTGACCGGGCCGCCGCGCGACACGGCGACGAATTTGAGACTTGGCAGCCGGTCCATGATTGAGGCGGACAGCGGGGCGAGCTGCGTCACGAGAATTTCAGCGTCACCCGTCAATTCAACCACTTGGTCGGCGTTGCCCATATACTCCTTGAGGCCATCCATGCCCTTGACAGCATAGCCATGCTCCATCGGCTCATCCGGCCATGGCATGTCATGGGTGCGGATATCGAGGTCGTAGAGGCGGCACCGCTCACGCAGCGCCTCCTCGAACATCGAGGACAGCATGAACCGGTCACCGATAACGGAGATCTTACGAAGCACGATTTGCCACCATGGCGCGCCACAGCGGGCGCATTTTTTCACGGGTTTCCTTGTAGATGCCGAAGGCCCCGTCATAAAGGCGGATCAGTGACGGGTCGGGCTCGGTGCTGCTGCCGAGCAGCGGGTCAACCCACGCTGCGGCACAGGCATCCATGTCCGGGTAGAGCTTCTGCTGCACGGCGGCCATCATGGCGGCACCCGCAGCACCCGCTTCCTCGCGCTGCACGCTGCGCACAGGTGCCTTCAGCGTGCTGGCCAGCATCACCCGCAGCGCCTTGGAGCGCGCAGCCCCACCGGTTACCCGCACTTCGCGCGGAATGTCGCCCATGGCGGAGTAGCAATCGCGCGAGGCGAAGCACAGGCCTTCGAACACGGCGCGCATCATGTCTGCAAAGCCCATGCCGAGTTCGAGGCCAGAGAACATGGCGCGCGCGGCGGGCTCCATCACCGGCCCGCGCTCACCCGCCTGAGAGATGTAAGGATGATAAAGTGCGCGAGCCGGTTCTGCCGCCATGATGCGCTCATCGAGGCCTTTCAACAGGTCACCGCGCGAACGCTCCACACCCTGGGATGCCAATACATCGCGGCCCACATCAAGCAGCCAGTCGATGTTGAGGGTGGAGGCCATGTTGGATTGTATCTGGGCATACATGCCCGGAACGGGAAAGCACATGGTATAGCCCGAGAGCTCGGCGTTGAGCTTCACATGCGATGCAGATGGCGCAATCTTCATGTGCATGCCGGTAGAACCAACGATGGTGCAGCCCGTTTTGCCCGTTGGGTCATAAAGCCCACCGCCCAGCCCCGTGCAGAGCACGTCCACATAGCCGAGCGTAATCGGCGTTCCGGCCTTGAGGCCCGTGAGGGCCGCGGCTTCGGGCGTCAGGCGGCCCGCGGCCTGCGTTCCCTCCACCATCTCGGGCAGCAGGGATTTCGCATCTGGCGCGCCAAGAATGTCCAGAACCTCTGGCGCGTAAGTGCGGGTTGCGTATTGGCCGAATGTAAAGTTGGCTTCAGAAGGATCGGTGCGCCTGTCGCCCGTCAGCTTGAAGTAGAGCCAGTCCTTGCAGTGGAAGGCTGTTGTGGCGCGGGCCAGAAGGTCTGGCCGGTGGCGCGTCATCCACACCAGCTGCATGCTCATCTGGCAGGCGTTCACACCGGTGCCGGTGCGCTTGTAATGCGCCGCGTAATGCTCGCTTCCGATGAAGTCCTCGGCGATTCCAGCCGAACGTGCGTCAAGCCACAGCCAGGCGGGGGCAACCGGCTCACCCGCCTTGTCGATCAGCCACATGCCATCGCCCTGGCCCGTCACTGAAATGGCGATGAGACGGTCGGCGAGGTTGGGGATTTTCTGCGCCAACTCGCGCAACGTTGTGGCAGTATCGGCCCATGTCTTGGGCATGTCCTGTTCGGCGCCACCATCCGGAAAGGTCAGATAGCGGTTGGGAATGGCGGCGGCAGCGATCTGCTCACCCGTGGCGCTGAATGCCACGGACTTGATGACCGAGGTGCCGGCATCAATGCCGATCAGGATGCCATCCGTCATGCCAGCTGGCCCCCATGGGCGATGGCCATGCCGCTGTCGGGATCAAAGAGGTGCAGATCCCTCGAGGCGACATTCAGCGCAATGTCGCTGCCGGGCGCCAGCGTGATGCGCTCATGAGATACGGAAACGACGGTGCGGCCCGCGACGTCAACGGCCACGTGGGTCTGGTCGCCCAGCCACTGGCAGGCCATGATCTTGCCCTTCACGGGTCCGTCGCCCAGATGCAAAGCATAGGGCCTGATGCCGAGCGCGATACTCCTCGTGCGGGACAGCTTCTCGCGCAGCGCCGGAGAGGCCTCACCAGCAGGGTAGGTGAGGGTCGTTCCGCCATCGACGGTGAAGCTCAGCGTATCGCCGCTGGACGTCACCTCGCCGGTGAAGACGTTCATCGGCGGTTCGCCGATGAAGGTGCCGGTAAAGAGGTTGGCAGGCCTGACCTTCAACTCTGCGGGTGTTGCGAATTGCTGCAACATGCCACCTTCCATCACCGCAATGCGGTCAGCCAATGCGTTGGCTTCTGTCTGGTCATGGGTGACGAGGATCGTCGTGCATTTGTTCTCGCGGATATAGTGCTTGATGCGCCCGCGCAGCACGGCGCGAAGCTGGGGCTCCAACTGGCCCATCGGTTCGTCGAGAAGATAGAGCCCGGCATCGCGCACCAGGGCGCGGCCCAGGCTGGCGCGCTGCTGCTGGCCGCCCGAGACAGAGGAAGGGTATTTGTCAAGAATGTTGGAAATCTCCAGCATCCCAGCCATGGCCTTCACGCGCCTGTCCTGCTCCGACGCGGCAAGCTTCGATGATTTCAGCGCGAAGGACATGTTCTCGCCGATGGTAAGCGGCGGGTAGAGCGAATAGGCTTCAAAGGCCATGGCCACGCCGCGCGCTGCTGGCGGCAGCGTGTGGATGGGCTTGCCGCCCAGCGTGATCGAACCGTTCGACACATCTTCGAAACCGGCGATCATGCGCAAGGTCGATGTCTTGCCGCAGCCCGAGGAACCGAGCAGCGCAACGATTTCACCGTGTTGAACGGTGAGGCTCAAGTCCTTCACCGCATGAACATTGCCCTTGCGGGAGCGATAGATCTTGTCGACGTTCTGCAGAACGAGTTCAGCCATGGAGCCGCTCTCCCGTCTGGCGGTCAAAGAGATGGGTGCCAGCTTCCGCGAAGCGCGCGTGAACACGTGTTCCGGGCTCCGGAATGCTGGCGGCGGAGGAGGGCAGCGACGACAGGAACTCCCAGCCGTTCTTTGCCTTGAGCAGAAGGACGGTGCGCTCATTGAGCGGCGTCACGGCCACCACCTCTGCGTCGAGTCCCGTTGCCGCGCTGATATCAACGGCCTCAGGCCGCACGCCGAAGGTCACGCTGCGGCCTGCGAAGGCCCGGTAGCGATCGGCAAGCTCTACGGTTGTTCCACCCAGCGCAACGTGCACGCCCGAAGGCCCGGCTTCCACCGTGGTCTCCGCCGTGTTGATGGAGGGATCGCCGAACAGGCTCGCCACGCCAAGCGTTGCGGGCTTCATGTAAATGTCTTCCGGCGTTGCCATCTGTACGAACGTGCCGCCTGCCAGAACCGCGATCCGGTCTGCCAGCGCCATGGCTTCCTTGTAGTCCTGCGTGACGTAAAGAACCGTGGCGCCGCTCTGGCGCAGCAGGCGCGGCAATTCAAGCCGCATTTCGAAGCGTAGCTTGGCATCGACGTTGCGCAGCGGATCATCCAGCAGCAGGATGTTCGGACTCGCTGCCAGGGCGCGGGCCAGGGCTGTCCGTTGCTTCTGGCCGTTCGAGAGTTCGCGCGGGGAATGCGTCAGCACATGGTCGATCTTGAGCAGTTTCGCCACCTTGGCCACACCCGCCATGACCTTGTCTTCGGATGCACCCGCCGCGCGCAGTGGCGTTGCGATGTTTTCCGCCGCCGTCATGTGCGGGAACAGCGCGAAGTTCTGGAAGGCCATGCCCACGCCGCGGTGTTCCGGCGCGATGTCGGCCACGTCATGCCCGCCAATCGTGATTGTACCCGAAGACGGCTCCTCCACGCCTGCGATGAGGCGCAGCAGGATGGTCTTTCCGGTGCCGGAGCCGCCGAAGATCACCACGATTTCGCCCGCCGCTGCGGAGAGGTTCAGTCCGTCGAAAACCTTGAATGCGCCATAGGCTTTCGACAGGGCGCTGATCGATAGCTGGCTCATCCCTTCACCGCACCCATGGAAAGACCCTCGACGAGGTAGCGCTGGGCGTAAAGCGCCAGGGCCAACGTGGGCGTGATTGATAGAATGATGGCGGCTGCGATCTGCCCATACTGGATGCCGGACGCCGTGACGAAGGCGAGGGCGCCCACCGTCACTGGCTGCTTGTCGGCAGAGGCCAGGATCAGCGCGAAGATGAAGTTGTTCCAGGCGAAGATGAAGGCGAGCAGGCCCGCCGCCGCAATGCCGGGCTTGGCCAGCGGAATGGAAATCTTGCGGAAGGTCCGCCACCAGCTGTTGCCGGCGATGCGGTAGGCGTGCTCGATGTCAGGGCTGATGTCCTCAAAGTAGCCGCGCACGATCCACAGGATCAGCGGCAGGCAGATCAGCTGATAGACCCAGATCAGGCCGATATAGGTGTTGGTGAGGCCCAGCGTCTTGAAATAGAGGCTCAAGGGGAGCAGCACGAGAAGTGCTGGCGCGAAGCGGAAGGACAGCAGCGTGAAGGCGATGTCCTCGCCCAGCCGGAACTTGAAGCGCGCGAAGGCATAGGCCGCAGGCACGCCCAGTACCAGCGAGAGCGCCACCGAGCAGACTGACAGCAGAACCGAGTTGAACATGTTCTGCATGAAGTTCAGCTGCAGGCTGCCCGCCGCCGTGCGGAGCTGGCCGGTGATGAGCGCCGTGTAATTGTCGATGATCGGCGTGAAGGCCAGCGATGGCGGAATGCGCAGGATGGTTTCATTCGTCTGGAGCGACATGAGGAAGATCCAGACGATGGGAAAGAGAAAGAACACCAGCACGAGCGTGATCAGCGCTCCGCGCAGGAATTTCTCGAAGGAGGAGGTATGATCCATGGGTCAATGCGCTCCGTGGGCGCGCTCGCGCAGTTTCAGCCACTGCTTGATGAAGACGTTCGACAGCGCATAGGTGATCGCCCAGAGGATAATCATGAGGGCTGCGGAACGGCCGACATTTGTGGCCTGGAAGAAGTCGAGATAGGCCTGCACCTGGAAGACAAGGAGCTTGTCGCCAGGTCCGCCTTGCGTCATCGCGTAGATGATGTCGAACTGCTGGATCGAGTCGAGCAGGCGGAACAGCGTGGCCGTGAGGATGTATGGCATCAGCATGGGCAGCGTGATGCGGAAGAACACGAAACTCCTCGGCACGCCATCGAGTGCGGCGGCCTCGAAGGGCGCCTTCGGCAGCGAGCGCAAACCCGCCAGCAGCAGGATCATCATGAAGGGCGTGTAGACCCAGATATCGACCAGCACCACGGTGAATAGCGCGGTCGCGGGATCGGACGCCCATTTGAAATCCTGAATGCCGATCAGGGAGAGCAGATAGCTCAGGATGCCGAAATCGGGGTGCGTCATCAGCTTCCACATCAGGGCGGCAAGGGCCGGCGCCGTCATCAGCGGCAAGAGCAGCATGATGGAGGCGATATTGTTGAAGCGCGACGGGCGCTGGAGGAGCAGCGCGATGGCCAGTCCCAGAAGGAGTTCAAGCCCCACCGTCAGTGCCGCATAGGTGAGCGAGATGTAGACGGTGTTCCAGAACTTCGGATCAGTGAAGAAATTTATGTAGTTGTCGAACCAGATGAAGCCCTTCATGGCGGGCAGGTTCATCCGGTAGCGCAGCATCGAATAATAGACGGCGGTGAAGAACGGGATCAGAATCCCGATGCACATGAGCAATGCGGGCAGCGAGAGCAGGTAGGGCAAGGCCCGGCGCATGAAGCGGCTCTGCTTCACGGGCGCTCGCTTCTCTATGGCGTCGGCTGTCATTCGTGGGCCTGAAATACGGGTTGCTGTGTCAGGAGAAAAGGCGCGCGGAGTGCCCAGGGAGTAAGCGTCCCCGCGCGCCTGTCTTACTTAACCGAGGCCGGCTTCGGCCAGCTTCTTGTCCATTTCGGCGGCCATTGTGTCCAGGCCCTCATCGACCGGGATTTCCTTGGCAACCATCTTCTGCAGGTTTTCGGCCCACAGTGTGGTGAGGTCGAAGAACAGCGGCTGGGCGGTGAAGTAGATCTTCGCGCCCGGGGCCGACACTTCGTACTGGTTGAGGTAGCCCGGATAGGACTTGTCGATACGGGCGCGGAACTCTTCGTCCTTCCAGACCGAGGCGCGGACCGGATTGACGAAGTCCATCTTGCGGGCGCCGAACAGGTCATGCTCGACGGAAGACGCCCATTGCATGAAGTACCAGGTGGCGTCCTTCTGGGTGCCGGCGTTGTTCATGGCCAGCGACCAGATCCACACGTTCGGCGTCGGGGCCGAGGCAGCAGGGTTGGCCGCGAACGGCGCATAGCCCAGGTTGCCGGCTTCCTTGTTGTCGCCGCCGTTCATGAAGTAGCCGAGGATGTCGGCGTCGAAGATCATGGCGGAAGCGCCACCGCCGAGATCGGTGCCGACCTGATACCAGGTGTAGGTCGACCAGTTCTTCGGGCCCGAGTCCTGGATCATGCGGACCCAGTCCTTGTGGAAGGACTTGGAGCCGGCGGTGTTCATCGCGGCCTTCAGCTTGCCATCGGCGACGTTGAAGTCCTTCTCGCCGAAGTTGGCGTAGCCCGAGAGGAAGCCCGGATGGATCGTGGCCCAGGAGCGCGAGCCACGCACGCCGACGCCATACGGTCCGCCGAGGTCCTTGGTGAGCTTGGCCGAGACCTCGAGCATTTCGCCCATGTTCTTGGGCGGCTGCACGCCGACCTTGTCGAACATCTTCTTGTTGTAGGAGAGGTTGTTGAGCTCGAAGCCCCACGGAATGCACCACTGCTTGGCATCCGCCGAGCCCAGCTCGCCACCGGGAACGCCGTTCCACGAGGTGGAGGCGCGAAGCCCCGGCAGAACGTCATCCCAGTTGTAAGTGGGGTTGGTCTTGGCCGGGTCCTTGATGAACTCGTTCAAGTCGGTGATCCAGCCAGCGGGACCATAGGTCCAGGTCATGTAGGCGCCGGTCATGAAGGCATCGTACTCGGTCGAACCGGAGGACAGCGCCGCAGTGACCTTGTCGAAGTACACGTCCTCGGGGAAGATGTCCCACGAGATGTCCATGCCCGTCATATCCTTGAAGGTCTGGATATTGGCGATCATGGCGTCGGCATAGGGGTGCTTGTTGAGCAGAAGCTTCAGCTTCGAGCCCTTGTACTTCTGCCAGTCGAAGTCGGCAGCCATGGCGCGGGTCTGCGCCTGGGTGAGCAGGAAGCCGGCAGCCGAAGCGGTAAGGCCCGCCTTGCCGGTTGCCTGGATCAGTTCACGGCGGCTCATCTTCTTGGCCACGAAGGCGTCAAAGAGGCCCTTTTCCTTATCGTACATTCGCATTCCTCCGTTGTGTTGTGGGGTAGGCACTTGTTAGCCCGGTGCGGTTTTCCCGTTCTTCTTGCCGGGCTCACGTCCCGGTTTCAGCGAGACGAGGCGGTTTGCTGTCGCCTCGTCGGTGATCAGGCCAAAAAGCAGTCCGTGCTCCAGAATGGCGCGGATGGCCCGAGTTTTGGATGTGCCGCCCGCGAGGGCGACGATTCTGTGGCTTTTCAGGTCGGCGAAGCGTGGGGCAAGCGCGCGCTCAGACACCGAGTTCGGCAGGTGCTCGCCGTGTTCGCTGAAGAAGTGTCCAAGGATTTCAGCGCAGGCGCCGGTCTTCATCACTTCGTCCACGTCTTCTTCGTCCACCATGCCGGCGGTGGCGATGAAGCTTTTGCGGTCCACCTCGCCGATGCCGGCGATATAGAGTTCCGCCTGTTGTGCCATGGCGATGACATCCGACACGCCATATTGCGATTCAAGCACCTGGCGGTCCTTCGCGGTGTTGGCGAAGAAGGGCACTGGCATGATGTAGGCCTCTGCCGCTGTGCGCTCCGCCAGGCGGTGGATGACATCGAAGGGGCTTGCCGCGAAGCGCCGCGTGAGGCCGCCGAGCAGAGACACGAACTTGGTGGTGCGTGCCGGAACAGACGGCATGAGATCAGCAGCGGCCGCCAGCGTACGCCCGTGGCCAATGCCGATCATGTCATAGCGGCCATTCTCGATGAGGTTGCGGATGTACCGCGCGCCCGCCATGCCAAGAGTTCGCAGTGGCAAGGGCCCTTCGTCGATGTTGGGGACCACTTCACAGAACTGCAGGCCGTAGTCAGCCTTGAGCTTTTCCTCAAGCGCGATGCAACCTGAAATTGGCCCTTCGACAAAAACCCGGATCAACCCGTCGTTGCGCGCCCTGGCGATCAGCCGGTGGGCCTTGGTGCTCTGGACGCCGAGCAGTTCCGCCACTTCGCCCTGAGTCTTGCCCCCGGCGAAATGCAGCCACGCGGCGCGGGCGGCCAATGCGGCCTCCTCGTCCACCTGAGGGGCTGGCGGGTGCAGCGTCAATGCGTCTCCCATCTGTGCGTGCAAATTTTTTCTTGAGGTGCAATATTTTTCAAGTTAGCCTCACCGTCAACAAAATTCGATACCGCATTGCAATAAGCTAGGGATTCATGGCTTGCTGGAAGCCTTGTAGACGACAGGACCAGGACGATGACCCGCAAGACGCCATGGATTGGCACCAGCTGGAAGATGAACAAGACGCGCGCCGAGGCCCGCGCCTTTGCCGAAGCCCTGAAGGCGTCTCCATTCGCCACCACGGACGAGGCCCAACCCTTCATCATTCCGCCCTTCCCCTATATTGCTGAGGTGGCTGACATTCTCTCCGCCACCAAGGTGAAGGTCGGCGCGCAAAACATGCACTGGGCGGATCAGGGCGCATGGACGGGCGAAGTCTCGCCCCTCATGGTGAAGGATTGCGGCGCGAGCCTCGTGGAGCTCGGCCACAGCGAACGGCGCACCCATTTCGGTGAAACGGACGAGACGGTGGCCCGGAAGGTGTCCGCCGCCGTCGCGCATGGGCTCATCGCGCTCGTCTGCATTGGCGATACGCGCAGTGAATATGAGGCGGGCGCCACAGCCGACGTTCTTGCGAGGCAAACCCGCTATGCCTTGCGGGATGTGGGCCGGAACGCACCCGGCAAGGTCATCCTGGCCTATGAGCCCGTCTGGTCCATCGGGGAGGGCGGCATTCCGGCGGACCCTGATTTCGCCAACGCACAGCACAAGACGCTCAAGTCGCTGACGGCGGATATCGCCGGTGAGCCCCTGCCCATCCTCTATGGCGGCAGCGTGAACCCCCAGAACTGTTGCGAACTGGCCGCCATGTCGGATATCGACGGGCTTTTCATCGGACGCTCTGCCTGGAACCCGGCTGGTTTCCTCGGCATCATTGAATCCGTCACGAAATCTCTGGAGTGAAGCCATGAAGATCGCACTGGGCGCCGACAGCGCCGGAAAGCCCCTCCTCGATGTGATCGAGGCGCATCTCAAGTCAAAGCCCGAACATGTCATCACCAATCTGAGCCAATCCGGCTTTTATGCCGATCTCTCCGCCAACCTTGCCCACAAGGTGAAGGATGGAGAGTATGACCGTGGCATTCTGATCTGCGGCACGGGCATCGGCGTGTGCATCTCTGCCAACAAGGTGCCGGGCATCCGCGCCGCCCTCACACACGATACCTATTCGGCGGAACGTGCGGCGAAGTCCAACAATGCCCAGATCATCACCATGGGTGCTCGCGTCATCGGGCCTGAACTCGCCAAGGCGATCGTTGATACATGGCTTGCGTCCGAATTTGACCCCAAAGGAGCATCCGCCGCCAATGTTGAGGCGATCAACAAGCTGGATGGCAGCTGCTGAACTTGGGCGCTGATTTTCGCGACTGGATCGGACGGAGCGTCACGCGCAAGGACTGCGTGACGCCGCGCCTGACTGAAGAGTACCGCGCCACGCTGTCACCCTTTTTGTTTGACTCTGGCGAAGGCGTAGCGCCGCCGGGCCTGCATTTTGGCCTCGCGCCAGCCATGCCGCTGCAGAAAGACACGGGGCCGGACGGTGCAGAGCGCAAGGGCATGTTCCTTCCGCCCATCGCGCTTGCGCGCCGCATGTGGGCAGGCGGCTCCATCGAAACACTCCGCAGTCTCGCTGTGAATGCGGAGGTGAGCCGCACCTCCACCTTGGCTGACATTCGCGTCAAGCAGGGCAGTACGGGAGAGCTCTGCCTGATCTCCATCCTGCACGAGGTTTCGGATGATCATGGTGTTGCCATCCGCGAGCGGCAGGATCTTGTGTTCCGTGGCGACCCCGCATCACCGCCTGCACCCGTTGGACCGGACAAAGACAGCGGCGCGGACTGGAGTGTCGATGCCACGCCGCTGCTGCTGTTCCGTTTCTCGGCCTTGACCTTCAACGGTCACCGCATCCACTACGACCTCGCCCATGCGGCGGCTGAAGGCTATCCTGGGCTTCTCGTGCATGGGCCGCTGCAGGCGGCGCTCATGCTCAATCTCGCCTCCGCCCGGCTTGGCCTTGTGCCCCGGCGCTTCGATTACCGCTGCCTGGCCCAGCTCTTCAGTGGCGCATCCTTCGGCGTCGCCTATGACCCGGGGAGAGCGGCGGCCCGCATCATCCGCAGTGATGGCGTCATAACGGCGGAAGGCCAAGTTCACGCTCAAGGAACAGGCTGAGCATGATGGTCTTGGCATCGATGATCTCGCCGTCCTTCACCATGCGGCGCATGTCATCGAAGGGCATTTCCAGCACCTCGATGTCCTCGCCCTCATGCGCATGCCCGCCGCCATCATTGATCCGCGCGGCGTGATCATAGTCCGCCAGGAACATCGCGATCCGCTCCGTCACCACGCCCGGTGTTGCGAAGGGGTTCGCCACCAGCCGCAGGTTTGAGATCCGGAAGCCCAGCTCTTCCTCGGCCTCGCGCCGTGCGCAGGCCTCGGGCGCGTCGCCATCCAGAAGACCCGCGCAGCATTCGATGATGAAGCCATCGAGGCCGGCCAGATGGGGCGGCAGGCGGAACTGCTTCACCAGCAGCACCGTGCCGCGCTTTGCATCATAGGGCAGAACGGACGCGCCACTGCCGTGATCGTGAACCTCACGCAGAAGTGTGTCGATCCGGCCATCCTGCCGCGTGTAGCTGATGGTGTAGCGATCGAGCCTCACCCAACTGCGCGAGAGCGGCTCCACATTGTCGACGGTAACACGGCGCTTCATTCCGGTCTTTCCTGTTTCACACGCCTCAGAATGGATCGGGCGAGGGGTGTCACGGTCAGTTCCTCCACGGGTACATGCACCCGCCGCCGCCAGTTTGGCCACTCCTTGTCCGTACCCGGAACATTCAGGGGGTCTGTCTCGCCTGCCAGATCATCGGCCTGCATGAGCATGATGCGTGAGGGCGTGCTGGCCACAAGCCCGTGCGCGGCAGCACTGCCTGCGTCACCCGTCAGCATGTCCAGCCCATGAACCTCCTTAGCACGCTCCACCTTTCGTGTATCTGCATCTTCGGCGGCAATCTGGCCGATGATCTGCGCGATGTCGATGTCTCGTCCCTGCCGCCACCCGGAAAAAGTCGGCAGGTCATGCGAGGCGAGGCAGGCCAGAGCCTGCGGCGGATACGTGGCCGGCGGCTTGAATCCAAGGCCTTCGCGCTCGAACCACAGAACGCGGTAGGAGAAGATCGCCGCCTCTGCCAGTTTGTCACGCAATCCATCCGGCACCGTCCCCAGATCCTCGCCGACGACGAGGCACTTGTGCCGCTGGCTTTCCAGCGCCGTGATGGCAATCAACTGATCCAGCGGAAAGCGCACATAGGCCCCAAAGCGGCCTTCCTCTCCCTTCGGCACCCAGAACTGGCGAGCAAAGCCCAGCACGTGGTCAATGCGAAGCGCTGCCGCGTGGCGCATGTTGGCAGCAATCACGCGGCGCATCGGTTCCATGCCCTGCTGATTGAGGGCCAGCGGCGAGAAGGGCGGCAGGTTCCACACCTGGCCAGCCGCCGAGAACGGGTCAGGTGGCGCGCCAATCGAAACACCCGCAGCGAAGGCAGAGGGGTTGCTCTCGATCTCACCGCCGTCAAACGCGCAGCCAAGCGCAAGGTCGCGGTAGAGGTTGCGGTGCTCTCCAGCGTCCGCAAGCTGCAATTCGGCCAGCCATTGCAGGAAGGCGCGATAGGCGATCCGCGCGTCTGTGGGCTTCTCGCCCATCCGTGCCGCCTCGAAGCGGCCATGAGGAACGAGATGCGCAGCACCTTGCGCGCGGAAGACCTCAAAATCCGCCACCGGTGTGAATTCGCGGAATGCACTCTCGAGCACTCGGTTCTTCGCCGTCCACACCGCCTCATAATCGACGAGTTGAAGCTGCTCGAGATCGGCGAAGGCGGCGCGGCTCTCCTCCGCCAGCCTGGCTGTTTCCGGCAGGTTGAAGCATGAAAGCATCGCGGAGATGTTGATATAGATCGGATCGATGTAATGCCGGTCGGATGGTTGATAGGGGCTCGCCCGGCTGCGGTCGGATGGAAAGAGATGATGCAGCGGGTTGATCCCCGCATAGCGTCCGCCAATATCCTGCGTGAGCTTCGCGAAGCGCTTCAGTGTTTCGAAATCACCGATGCCGTCGCTTGCTGCGTGGCGCAGCGCATAGAGGTGCGCGGCAAGGCCGAAGACGCGCTTTCCCTTTGTGATATCCTCCGGCACGAAGCAGTGTCCCGGGCTCACGGTCACCCAGCGGGCATTGGCCTCATCATCTTCGGCGCGGAGCTTGTAACGCCCTGGCGGGAGCGTCAGCGAGAGGGTGGCCCCCGGCGCAAGATCATGCTCTTCCATGCCGCTCTCACCTTCGATGAGAATGCGGCGGCGGCGCTCTCCTGGTGGCCACAGCATGATGGGCGCCCCAGCCTTCGTCACGGTTGGCGCAGGCGTGGCGAGAACTCGCAGTGAGCTGCTGAGATCATCGCCAGTGTCATGTCGAAGCCCCATGGCGGTGAGAATCGCGCGCTGCGTCTCGGGGCTCACACGGTGGTGCGTTCCGTCCACCTCCCACCACTCAGTCTCAATGCCTGCTGCCGTCGCCAGTTCGGCCAGTTCAGGGTCTGAAAGTCCCGCGCTGGAGATCCTCTCTTCGATGAAGACCGAGACAGAGGCCGCTGGCAGGATCTCGCCATCCCTGGAGCAGAACAGGCTTGCCCAGCGGTGGCCAGGCCTGCTTGGCAGCGCTAACGCGCTGGACTGCCCGCGATTGAAAAGAAGCGCGATTCGCTTTCCTCCGTTGGAGAGGAGAAGGCCCAGCACGGGGGCATTTCCATCCCAGTTCATGGCTCCGCCGTCGCCGCTGATCCATTCCGCATCGGAGAAGCGCTGGCCCGGCGCGCTTTGCCCCGTCAGGAAAGTGTCTGCAAAAAACGGCGCCAGATCGCGGCGCAGGCTGGAAAGTGACGCAGTAAAACTGATGAGTGACTGATCGGCCCTTTCCCAGTCAAGCCAGATCGTTTCATTGTCTTGCGCGTAGGCATTGTTGTTGCCGGTCTGGCTGCGGCCGAATTCATCGCCTGCCGTCAGCATTGGAGTGCCGCGCGAAAGGAACAGCGTGGCCAGCAGCGCGCGCACTTCTCCACCCGGCCATGTGGGTTCATGGGCTTGGCCATCGCGATTGTCTTCGCCATTGGCAAAGTTGTTCTTGTATTCAAAGGTTACGCAGTCGCGCAGGCTGAAGCCATCATGCGCCGCCACGAAGTTGATGCTGGCGGTGGGCCTCCGGTGATGGCGGTTGAAAATGTCGGACGAGCCTGCGATGCGCGTGGCGAAAGTGCCCGCCATATCTGCATCACCGCGCCAGAAGCGGCGTACGTCATCGCGGTAGCGGTCGTTCCATTCCTGCCAGCGCGGCGGGAAATTTCCCAATTGATAGCCACCAGGCCCCACATCCCAGGGTTCTGCAATCATGATGAGCCGAGAGAGCAGGGGATCCTGCTCGATGGCCGTCAGCAGTGGCGCTTGTGGGCTGAAGTCCCTTGCTGTGCGCCCCATCACGGTGGCGAGATCGAAGCGGAAGCCATCAATACCGGTGCTTCTCACCCAACTTCGCATCGCATCCATGGCAAGCTGAACGACATGCGGTTGATCGAGTGCCAGCGTGTTGCCGCAGCCCGTATCATTGATCAGGTCCACACCTTCGCGGCGGAAATACAGTGCCTCATCCAGCCCGCGCAGCGACAGGGTTGTGCCGTGGACGTCGCTCTCGCCCGTGTGATTGAACACCATGTCCAGCACCACGCGAAGGCCCGCCTCATGAAGGGCGCTGACGGTTGCGCGGATTTCATCGAGGCCGCCGGGCGCAAGCCGCGGGTCCGGCGCCATGAAGCTCACCGGATTGTAGCCCCAGGCATTGGCAAGGCTGATGGCGGGCAGGTGGCGCTCATCGATCCATGCCGAGAGCGGCATCAATTCGACGGTATCTACACCCAGCCGCTTCAGGTGCTCAAGGATTATGGGCTCCGCGAGTGCCGCCACCGTTCCGCGCTTTTCTGGAGGTACGTCCGGGTGAAGCGTGGTGAATGCCTTCACATTGACTTCATAGATGAAACCCGGCCTGTGCGGTGGCAGCGGGGTTGCATCATTGTGCGCATGGCCTGCGATTGCCTTTGGCACAAGATTCCCTGTCTCAATGCCGCGCGCCATGAGGTCCGGATGATGCTTGAAAGGCCCGCTGATGCGCCTAGCATAGGGATCAAGCAGCAGCTTTTCAGGGTCAAAGCGCAGGCCATGTTCTGGCTTCCATGGCCCTTCGGCCCGCAGTCCATACCGCATGCCTTGTCTCACGCCCGGCATGAAACCATGGTGCACGTCGCCCAATCGCTCCGGCAGAGGAACGCGGGCCGTCTCCCTATCGCCATTGAAGAGGCAAAACAGGATGCGTTCTGCATGGCGGGAGACAACGGCGACGTTGGCCCCGCCAGCCTGAAGCGTGACGCCGAGCGGAAAAGGAAGAGGCGGCACGGTCAGGTGATCACCGTCGGCGCATCGCGGCCCGTATGCTGCGCGATGGCGGCGATGTCGCGCGACAGCGTGATCAGGTCGGCCAGAGCTGCCTGTGTTTCAATGCCATGGCGGCGCGCATCCGGTTCGTAGCGCTCGATGTAAACGCGCAGGGTTGCTCCCGCCGTGCCTGTTCCTGAAAGGCGGTACACGATGCGCGAGCCATCCGCGAAAATGAGGCGAATGCCCTGCCCCGTAGTGCGCGACCCATCAACCGGGTCGTCATAAGCAAAATCATCGGCAAGCGTGATGCCATGTTGACCGGAAAGCGCGGGAAGCTTCTCGCGCAGTTCTGTCATCAGCGCAGTCGCGGATGCTGTTTCCACTTCTTCATAATCATGGCGCGAATAGTAATTGCGGCCATAGTCGCGCCAATGCGCCTTCACGATGTCTGCGACGCTCTGGCGGCGCTTCGCCAGAATGTTGAGCCACATCAGCACGGCCCACAGGCCGTCCTTCTCACGCACATGATTGGAACCGGTGCCAAAACTCTCCTCCCCGCACAGCGTGGCTTTGCCAGCGTCGAGCAGGTTGCCGAAGAACTTCCAGCCCGTGGGCGTTTCATAACAGGCAATGCCAAGCCTCTCCGCCACCCGGTCGGGCGCGCAACTCGTCGGCATGGAGCGTGCAATGCCGGCCAGGCCTTTCGCATAGCCCGGAGCGAGTGTCGCATTGGCGGCGAGAATGGCGAGCGAGTCGGAGGGCGTCACATACATGCCGCGGCCGATGATCAAGTTCCGGTCGCCATCGCCATCAGAGGCGGCGCCGAAGTCAGGCCCGCCATCCGGCATCACGAGATCAACGAGTTCCTTCGCATGCACGAGATTGGGGTCTGGGTGGTGACCGCCGAAATCGGGAAGCGGTGTGCCATTCATCACCGTGCCCTTGGGAAGGCCGAGAATGTCCTCGAGTATCTTCTTCGCATATGGGCCCGTGATCGCGCCCATCGCATCAAATTTCATTGCAAAGCCAGAGCGTATGAGATCGCGGATCTGATCGAAGTCAAACAACGTCTCCATCAGTTCTGCATAATCCGTGACGGGGTCGATGATATCAACCCTCATGCCTGCCACCGTGGAGGTTCCGATATGGCCCAGATCCACATCTGGTGAGGTGGAGATACGATAGCTCGAGATGCTCTTTGATCTGGCGAAGATCTGGTCCGTCAGTCTCTCCGGCGCAGGCCCGCCATTTGACGCGTTGAACTTGATGCCAAAATCACCATCAGGCCCTCCCGGATTGTGGCTGGCGGAGAGGATGATGCCGCCGAAAGCCTTGTATTTGCGAATAAGATGCGAGGCGGCCGGCGTGGACAGCAAACCATTCTGCCCCACCAGAACCTTGCCGAAGCCATTTGCGGCAGCCATGCGGATCACCGTCTGCACCACCTGCGCATTGTAGTAACGGCCATCACCGCCGACCACCAATGTTTGGCCTTCCAACCCCTCAAGGCAATCAAAGATCGATTGGATGAAGTTCTCCGCATAGTGCTTCAGCTGAAACACCGTCACTTTCTTGCGAAGCCCCGATGTGCCGGGCTTCTGCCCGTCAAAGGGTGTGGTGGAGACGGTCAGGATCATGTCGTTTCTCAAACCTTTAGAAGATTGCGGTAGAGCTGGGCATAGGCTGCAGCACTGCGCGCCCATGACAGATCGGATGCCATGCCGCGCTGCTGCAGGCCCCGCCACAGCCTGGTGTCAGAATAGCACTCGGCGGCGCGGGTCAGGGCATGTTCGAGTGACGGCTGATCGACGGGCGCGAACTGGAAGCCCGTGGCGACGCCTGCCTGAAGCGCTGCGTCATTGGCGTCGATCACCGTGTCATTCAGGCCGCCGGTGCGTGCTACCACCGGCACGGCGCCGTATCGCAAGCCATAAAGCTGCGTGAGGCCGCATGGTTCGAAGCGAGAGGGAACAAGGATCGTGTCGCAGCCGGCTTGAATGAGATGTGAGAGCCCCTCGTCATATCCCAGCACCACGCCGATGCGGCCGGGGTGGCGCTCCGCTGCCGCAATTACCGCCTGCTCGATGGGTGGCTCGCCTGAGCCGAGCAGGGCAAGCCGTGCGCCGGAGGCAACGAGTTGATCGAGACCAGCGGCAAAGATATCCATGCCTTTTTGCCAGGTGAGACGGCTCACCACGCCGTGCAGGATGCCGTCTCCCTGATCGAGCTTGAAACGCCGCTCCAGCGCGCGCTTGTTGACGTGGCGCTTGGTGAGCGTCTTCACGGTGTAGTGCGCAGGGATCAATACATCATCTGCCGGGTTCCACACAGTTGTGTCGATGCCGTTCACAATGCCGCGCACCACGTTGCGCCGCGCACGGAGAAGCCCGTCGAGCCCCATGCCATAATCCGGCGTGCAGATTTCCTGCGCGTAGGTCGGGCTCACCGTGGTAACGGCATCCGCAATGGCAAGGCCGCCTTTAAGGTAGCCTACATTGCCGTAATACTCGACGCCGTCGATATCGAAGGCTGTTGCTGGCAGACCCAGCATGTTGAAGATCGAGGTGGGGAACTGCCCCTGAAAGGCGATGTTGTGAACCGTCATCACGCTGCGCGGTCCGCCTGACAGCTTGGCATACACAGGCCCCAAGGCCGCCTGCCAGTCATGGCAGTGGAGGATGTCGGCACGGTAGCCCTTTGCCTTGCCTGATGCGACATCCGCTGCCGCTTTCGCGAGCGCGGCAAAGCGCTGGGCATTGTCTGGCCAATCCTTACCATCAGGCCCGAGATAAGGATTGCCTGTCCTCGCATAAAGGTGCGGCGCGTCAACTGCGACGACATCGAGGCCGCCCGCCTGACCCCGGAGGAGGCGCGCCGCGCCGCCGAACAGGTCGTCATAGCTGAGAAGAATGGAAGCGTTCTCAAGCGCCGCCATCACTGCCGGATAGCCCGGCATGATGGACAGCATCTCAACGCCATGGGCCGCCAGTGCGGCGGGCAGCGCACCGGTTACGTCGGCAAGGCCGCCGGTCTTCACCAGCGGAAAGAATTCGGAGGCTGCAGACAAGACTTTCATGCGGTCAAACGGTCGATCATCGGCTGTGTGATGAGGCAAATGCCGCTGGCGGTGCGGCGGAAGCGCTTTGCGTCAAGTTCCGGGTCTTCTCCGACAACGAGGCCCTCCGGAATGACGACGCTTGTGTCGATGACCACTTTCCGGAGCGTTGCATTGCGCTGAATGACGACGGATGGCAGCACCACGGCTTCCTCCAGCGCGGAGAATGAATTCACCCGTACATTGGGCGAGAGCATGGTGCGCTTGATCGAAGCACCGGAGACGATGCAGCCGCCGGAGACGAGCGAGGTAACGGCGCTGCCGCGCCGGCCTTCGAGGTCATGCACGAACTTTGCAGGCGGCGTCACTTCGCTGTAGGTCCAGATCGGCCAGCTTTGATCATAGAGGTCGAGCGCGGGCAGCGTTTCGGTCAGGTCGATGTTGGCTTCCCAATAGGCATCCACGGTTCCCACATCGCGCCAATAGGCTTCGGTTTCATGTTCGGAGCGCACGCAGCTGGCGGTGAAGCGATGTGCCACGGCTTTGCCGTGCTGCACCAGATAGGGGATGATGTCCTTGCCGAAATCCCGGCTTGAGGCGGGGTCGGCCGCATCGCGCCGCAACAGGTCGGCAAGCCGCGTGGTCTCGAAGACGTAGATGCCCATGGAGGCCAGCGCCAACTCCGGATTGCCGGGAATGCCCGGCGGGTTCTTCGGCTTTTCCACGAAGGCGGTGATGCGGTCTGCACCGTCCACCGCCATTACGCCGAAGCCGGTTGCCTCCAGGCGCGGCACCTCAAGGCAGCCGATCGTGACGTCAGCGCCTGAGTCGACGTGCTGTTGCAGCATCAGCTCATAATCCATCTTGTAGATGTGGTCGCCGGCAAGGATCACCATATACTTGGGCGCGTAGCTCAGGATGATGTCGAGATTCTGGTACACCGCATCGGCTGTGCCCGCATACCACTGGTCTTCGGAAACACGTTGCGACGCAGGCAGAATGTCGAAACTCTCGTTTCGTTCCGGCCGGAAGAAGTTCCAGCCGCGCGTCATGTGGCGGATCAGGCTGTGCGCCTTGTATTGGGTCGCAACGCCGATGCGGCGGATGCCGGAGTTCAGCGCATTGGAGAGCGCAAAGTCGATGATGCGGGACTTGCAGCCGAAGGGCACGGCAGGTTTTGCGCGCCGGTCGGTAAGTTCCATCAGGCGGCTGCCGCGGCCGCCCGCAAGAACATAGGCCATGGCGTCACGCGCGAGTGGCGCTGTCTTGCGGTGTGTGGCCATGGTGTCCTCCTCTTTTCTCTTATGTATCCTGCATGAAATACAAGGTGGCCAGCGGTGGCAAGCTGACTTTGGCTTGCGCTGGCTTGCCGTGCGTTGGCTCTGCGCTTGCGGTAATGGCGCCCATATTGCCAATTCCGCTCCCGCCGTAGCTCGCTGCATCTGTATTGATGATCTCGCGCCAGCACCCGGCTGCGGGCATGGGCAGCGTATAGCCATGGCGCGGAACAGGGGTAAAATTGCTGATGACGACCACGATGGGGTCGCCCGCACCGGAGTGGCGCGCCCAGGCGAAGACCGAGTTTTCATGGTCATCCGCCAGCAGCCATTCGAAGCCTTCCGGTTCGCAGTCCCGGGCGTGGAGCGCCGGGGTGTCGCGGTAGCACTGGTTCAGATCGCGGAGGAGGGATTGCACGCCCCGGTGCGGCGCCTCTTCAAGCAAATGCCAGTCGAGACTGCGTGACTCTGACCACTCGTTCCAGGGGGCGAACTCCTGCCCCATGAACAGGAGCTTCTTTCCGGGGTATCCCCACATGAAGGCGTAATAGGCGCGGAGGGTGGCAAACTTCTGCCATGCATCGCCTGCCATCTTGTTGAGCAGCGTGCCCTTTCCGTGCACCACCTCGTCATGTGACAGCGGCAGCACGAAATTCTCCGAGAAGGCATAGAGAAGGCCGAATGTCAGATCTGTGTGGTGGTGCTTGCGATGAATGGGCTCGCGCTTCAGATAGTTCAGTGTGTCATGCATGAAACCCATGTTCCACTTGAAGCCGAAGCCCAAGCCACCGGCGGATGTGGGGTGCGACACGCCGGGGAACGCGGTGGATTCTTCGGCAATCGTCATGATGCCTTGGCTTTGCCCATAGGCTTCGTGGTTCACGCGCTGCAAGAAGGTAATGGCTTCGAGGTTTTCACGCCCGCCATATTGGTTGGGAATCCACTCGCCCTCCTTGCGCGAGTAGTCGCGGTAGAGCATGGAGGCAACTGCATCAACGCGCAGTCCATCCACATGGTAGCGTTCCAGCCAGAACAGCGCATTGTTGAGCAGATAGGCTGATACTTCGCTCCGCCCGAAATTGTAGATCGCCGTGTTCCAGTCCGGGTGGTAGCCCTGACGCGGGTCCTCATGCTCGTAAAGGGCCGTGCCGTCGAAGCGGGCAAGGCCATGCTCATCGGTGGGGAAGTGGGCTGGCACCCAGTCAAGGATCACGCCGATCCCCGCCCTGTGCGCGGTATCGATGAAGCTGGCGAATTGCTGGGGTGTGCCGAAGCGAGACGTGGGCGCATAAAGCCCGGTTGGCTGATAACCCCAGGAGGGATCAAACGGATGCTCGCTCACCGGCAGAAGTTCGATGTGCGTGTATCCCATATCCTTCACATAGGGGATGAGCGTTGCCGCCAGCTCGTCATAGCTCAGGAAGCCGTTATCTTCCGTGCGCCGCCATGATCCCAGATGTACCTCATAGATCGACATCGGCGGGCGCCGCGCATCATGAGCTTTGCGCGCTGTGAGATAGGCGTCATCGCTCCATGCAAAATCATCGGTCCGCGCCACGCGTGATGCCGTCTTGGGCCGCAGTTCTGCGGCAAAGCCGAAGGGATCAGCCTTGAGTGGAAGGAGGTTTCCCGCGCCATCGATCAGTTCGTATTTATAGGCTTGCCCTTCGGCGGCACCAGGGATGAAGATTTCCCACACGCCGGTTCCGCTGCGCTTGCGCATTACGTGGAGGCGGCCATCCCAGCCGTTAAAATCACCGACCACCGATACGCGGGATGCATTGGGCGCCCACACCGCGAAATGCACGCCTAAACTCCCCTCATGCTGCATTGGGTGCGCGCCGAGCTTGTCATAAAGGCGCACATGGTGCCCCTCGCCGATGTAATAGTCATCGAGCGGCCCGAGAACCGGTCCGAGCAGATAGGCATCGACCACCTGCCAGCTGCGGCCGCCGCTTTGTGCCAGATAGGTGAGAGGCTGGCGGTGCATCACGCTCACCGGGCCTTCGAAGAAGCCTGCAACATGCTGCCTGATGAGTGAGCCTACGGGCCGACCACCGGCATCACGCACATCCAGTGCGTCCGCACCGGGCACGAAGGCCCGCGCCACCCATGTGCTCCCGGACTGGTGCAGGCCAAGAATACGGAAGGGATCACCGTGCCGGCCCGAAACGATGGCCTCGATATCGGCGCTGCCCGTCTTCCATTCCGGCTCGGCCATGCTGCGTCAGTTCCTAGGCAACGGGAATGTCCCAGATATCACGGGCATATTCGCGGATTGTCCGGTCGGAGGAAAACCAGCCCATGTTCACCGTATTGAGGATCGTCTTCTCCGTCCAGTCCTCTGTCCGCCGCCAGATCGCCGCCACCTCGCGCTGCGCCTGCGCATAGGACTCGAAGTCCGCGCCCACCATGAACCAGTCATGGTAGGTGATGGAGTCGATGATGGGCCTGTAGAGATTTTGATCGCCCGGCGAGAATATGCCAGAGCCCAGCGCATCCAGCACGCCCTTGAGATCCGGCGAGGCCTCGATGATGGTGTGCGCATCGTGGCCCTTGCGGCGGTGCGCTTCCACCTCGTCTGCCGTCATGCCGAAGATCACGATGTTGTCACGTCCCACATGCTCCAGCATCTCCACATTGGCGCCGTCCAGCGTGCCGATGGTGAGCGCGCCATTGAGCGCGAACTTCATGTTGCCTGTGCCCGAAGCTTCCATGCCTGCGGTGGAAATCTGCTCCGAGAGATCGGCTGCGGGCACGATCACTTCAGCAAGGCTTACATTGTAGTTCGGAATGAACACCACCTTAAGAAGGTCGCGGACATCCGGATCGTTGTTTACCACCTCGCCCACATCATTGATGAGCTTGATAATCAGCTTGGCCTGCGCATAGCTCGCCGCCGCTTTGCCCGCAAAGATCTTCACGCGTGGGGCCCACGGTCTGTCCGGGTGCGCGCGCATCGCATTGTAGAGGGCGATGGTTTCGAGAATGTTCAGGAGCTGCCGCTTGTATTCGTGGATGCGCTTCACCTGCACGTCGAACATGGCTGCAGGATCGACCTTCAACCCCAGGCGCGCCATGATGAGATTTGACAGTTCGTCCTTGTTCCGCCGCTTGATGGCTGAGAAACGCTGGCGGAAGGCAGCATCTGTTGCGAAGTGCTTCGCTTTGGTGAGGCGCTCCGCATCATCCATCACGGATTGTCCGATGGCTTCGTTCAACAGTCCCGCTAGTTGCGGGTTGCATCCCAGAAGCCAGCGCCGCGGTGTGATACCGTTGGTCTTGTTGTTGATGCGGCCCGGGTAGAGGGCATTGAGGTCGCGGAACACACTTTGCTTCATCAGCGAGGTATGAAGTGCCGATACACCGTTGATCGAATGCGAACCTGCGAAGGCAAGCTGGCCCATGCGCACGCGGCGGCCATTGTGCTCATCGATCAGTGACACGGAGGCTAGGAATTCCGTGGTGCAGTCAGGCCGCTTCTGCGCATCGGAAATCAGCCTCGCATTGATCTGGTAGACAATTTGCATGTGGCGCGGCAGCACATGCTCAAAAAGATGCACTGGCCAGCTTTCCAGCGCTTCAGGCAGCAGCGTGTGGTTGGTGTAGGCGATGCAGCTCTTGGTGATCTCCCATGCCTCGTCCCAGTCGAGGCCGTAGTGATCGACGAGGATGCGCATGAGCTCGGCGACGGCCACTGCAGGGTGCGTGTCATTGAGATGGATCGCCACCTTGTCCGCAAGGTTGCGCACTTGGTCATACTGCTGCATGTGGCGGCGGATGATGTCCTGCAGCGAAGCGGAGGTGAAGAAGAACTCCTGCCTCAGGCGCAACTCCTGCCCCGCAGGTGTAGAGTCCGCCGGATAGAGGACGCGGGTGATGATTTCGGCCTTGTTGCTCTCGGCCAAGGCGGCCGCGTAGTCACCGCTATTGAAGGCGTCAAGCCGGATCGGGTCCAGTGCCCGTGCCGTCCAGAGTCTGAGTGTGTTGACGCGTTTTCCCCGCCAGCCCACGATCGGCGTATCACAGGCGGAGGCGAGGAGTTTTTCCGCCGGCTTCCAGCGACGTTGCAGACGGTTTGCGGATTCGGGCCCCGGCGCAACCTGGCCGCCGAAGCCGATTTCATAGGCCGCTTCGCGGCGCGGGAATTCCCATGGGTTACCGTGTTCAAGCCAGTTTTCAGGCAATTCCACCTGCCAGCCATCCGTAATCTTCTGGCGGAACAGTCCGTGATTGTAGCGGATACCGTAGCCGTAGGCTGGAATGTCGAGGCTGGACATGCTTTCCATGAAGCAAGCAGCCAGCCGGCCCAACCCGCCATTGCCAAGCGCTGCGTCAGATTCCATCGCCTCGACGAGATCGAGATCGACGTTGAGGCCCTGCAGGGCCGCAGTGAAGGCCTGCGTGAGTTCCAGGTTGCTCATCGCATCGCGCAGCAACCGGCCGATCAGAAACTCGAGCGACAGGTAATAGACCCGCTTTGACTGTGTCTGGTAGGCGCGCCGGGTGGACTCCATCCAGCGGTCGATGATGCGGTCGCGGAGCGCCAGGATGGTGGCGTTCAGCCAGTCATGGCGCTTGGCGACAGCCGGGTCCTTGCCGATGGAATAGGCCAGCTTTTCGAGGATCTCGGCGCGGATGGTCTCGGCATCAGGGGCGCGCGGGGCGGGCTTGATCATCTGCAATTGTTCCGTGCCAGGGAGGAAAGGCCCATTGATGAGTCTTTCCAATAAGTCAGGAGAGTTGAATTATTCAAGCGCTATCTACTGTTGGGTTTGTCATGCAGGCGTCATAGAGATGGTTGCAACGCCTGCGACGATCATCCCGATCCCAACCCACTGCCCTTTGGATACTTTTTCCTTGAGGAAGATCATGGCCAGAATGACGGCCACCGCGCCATAGGCCGATATGCCGATCCCGGCGAAGTCCTTGCCCGGCAGATGGCCTGATGCGTTGACGGCGATGACGCCAAGCACGTCGAGGCCGCCCATCACGAAGATACCCGCCCAGTTACGCTTGGTCAGCGGCGTGGTATTCCCCTCTTTCAGCATGAAGGGGATCAGGACGACAAGCGCTGTCACGCGGGACAGCCAGGTTGCCTCGATCTCACCGACGGTGACAGCCGCCTTTTGCCCCAGCACGATCGATGCGGAATAGCCCAGCACGGCCATGACCGAGAAGAACAGCAGCGTCGGCATTTTGCCCGGTTCAACCGCATTGGTGCCGCCATCCTCTGTTCCGGACCGCGCCACGACAATCGCCCCAACCATGGTTATGGCCACGACACCCCATTGCAGGGCGGTCGGCTCCAGCCCATTGGCCACACCCCACAGAACAGCCAGCACCGGGTATCCTGCTGTAATCGGGCCGACGAGAGAAATGGGCCCGAGGCTGAACGCCTTGAACAGGCCACCCACCGCGAAGCCATAAGCAATCCCTAAAGCAAAACCGCTCATCAGCTGCGGCCACGAGGCGGACCACACCGTGCCATCGTAAACGACATAGAAGAACAGCAGGATGCCGCCTGAAATGATCACCAGCGCCGCCATGCGGAATGCACCAATCTGCGCCGCCATGCTGCGGGCGATCAGGTCGTGAAAGGACCAGCAAAGTGCGGCGAACACGCCAAACAGAACGGCCAGCATGGATCGAATATCCCCCCTCGTGCCGCCTACGGCACGGGATGATATCAGCATGGATCGGGCGGCACCGGTACTGCAAAAGCCGCAACCGGCTCCGGCGTGGGTTTCCCTTTCAAATTGCGGCTGAAAAGGCCATTCTGCAGCGAACCGTCCTTTGCTTGCAGGCAGCACATGTTCCTTTCCGTCTTCGACATCTTCAAGATCGGCATCGGCCCGTCGAGTTCGCATACCGTCGGCCCCATGGTGGCCGCGCAACGTTTCCTGGAAAAGGCCGCACAGTCCTCCTTGCCGCGCACTGGCCGGCTCACCGTCACGCTGCATGGTTCGCTCGCCTTTACCGGCAAGGGTCATGGCACGGACCGCGCGGTCATTCTGGGTCTTGCCGGAGAAAAGCCCCAGTCGATGGACCCTGATAAGGTCGATGACGTGCTGCGCATGATGGCGGAGCGGGGGGTGGTTGCGCTGGCGGATGGCCATGTGTTGGCCTTCAATCCGGCGCGTGATGTCATCTTCGATTTCGGCCCGGCCCTCAAAGGCCATGCCAATGGCATGGTGTTCCGCATCCTGGATGATGATAACAACACGCTGCTGTCTGAAACCTACTTCTCGATTGGTGGTGGCTTTGTTCAAACGGAGGCCGAGCGTGCGGCATCGGTTGCCGCAGGCAAGTCGGAGAAGCTTGGCCCCGAAGTGCCCTATCCCTTCCGCACTGCCGCAGAAATGCTGGAGATGGGCCGCCGCTCCGGCCTGACCATCGCGGCCATGAAGCGCACCAATGAATGCGTCCACCAGAGCGATGAGGAACTCAACGCCAGTCTTGACCGTGTCTGGAATGCCATGCGCGATTGCATGAACCGCGGCCTGCGTCAGACCGGCACCTTGCCTGGCGGCCTGAAGGTCAAGCGCCGTGCGGCGGAGATCTATCGCAAGCTTAAGGAAGAGAAGGGCAACAACGCCATCCAGCCGCATCAGTTGATGGATTGGCTCTCGGTCTATGCCATGGCGGTCAATGAGGAGAATGCCGCCGGCGGGCGCGTGGTGACGGCTCCCACCAATGGTGCGGCGGGCGTCATCCCGGCAACGATCCGCTATTATCTCGATCATTGCCTCGGTGCCGATCAGGCCGGCATCCGCATCTTCCTGCTCGCGGCCGCCGGCATCGGCGGCCTCATCAAGCACAATGCCTCGATCTCGGGCGCGGAAGTGGGCTGCCAGGGCGAAGTGGGCTCCGCCTCTGCCATGGCGGCTGCAGGCCTTTGTGCGGCCCTCGGCGGCACAAACGAGCAGGTGGAGAATGCTGCCGAAATCGCGCTTGAGCATCATTTGGGGATGACCTGCGATCCGGTCGGTGGCCTCGTGCAGGTGCCCTGCATCGAGCGCAATGCGTTTGGCGCGGTCAAGGCCGTCACTGCTGCCTCGCTGGCGCTTCGCGGCGATGGCACGCATTTCGTGCCGCTCGACACCTGCGTCGAGACCATGCGCCAGACGGGCCTCGACATGAGCGAGCGGTACAAGGAAACCTCGACAGGCGGCCTTGCGGTGAACGTCGTGGAGTGCTGAATTCGGCATCATGCCGCAATATACAGCTCCCCTCCGCGATCACCTGTTCTGCCTTTATGACCTTCTCGGCTTCGAGTGCCACACGCGCCTTCCGCCCTTCGCCTCCTTCTCGCGCGATGTCACTGAGGCCGTGCTGGAGCAATCTGCACGATTTGCTGCGGAAGTGCTCTATCCCCTGAACCGTAGCGCCGATAAAGAGGGCGTTCATTTCAAGAATGGCGAGGTTCGAACGCCCAAGGGCTTCAGGGAGGCTTACGCGCAACTCGTCGAGGGTGGCTGGCCGTCGCTCACCGCCTCGCCCGACCATGGCGGCCAGGGCATGTCGCATATGGTGAATGTCCTGTTCGAGGAAATGCTGAACGGGGCGTGCCTGTCTTTCGGCCTGTTCCCGGGGCTGACGCGCGGCGCCTATGTCGCCATTGCACAGCACGGTAACGACGCGCAGAAATCACTTTATGCCCCGCGCCTTGCCAGTGGCGAATGGGCAGGCTCCATGTGCCTGACAGAGGCCCATTGCGGAACCGACCTGGGGCTTCTCAAGACACAGGCCGTGGCGAATAGCGATGGCAGTTACGCCCTGACCGGCACCAAGATCTTCATTTCGGCGGGTGAGCATGATCTCACCCCCAACATCATCTATCTCGTGCTGGCGCGGCTTCCCGATGCGCCAAAGGGATCGAAGGGCATCAGCCTGTTCCTTGTGCCGAAGTATCTGGTGAACAATGATGGCTCGCTGGGTGCGCGAAATGGCGTTGCCTGCGGTGCTGTCGAGCACAAGATGGGCATTCACGGTTGCCCCACCTGCGTCATCAATTTCGATGGCGCGACGGGCTGGCTGATGGGCGATCCGAATCAAGGCCTGAAGGCCATGTTCTCCATGATGAACGCCGAGCGCATCGCGGTCGGCATTCACGGCCTCGCCATTGCCGAGGCGTCTTATCAGAATGCCGTCGCCTACGCGCGCGGCCGCCTGCAAGGCCGCGCGCCCACCGGCCCGCGCGATCCCTTGAGGCCGGCAGATCTGATCATCGTTCACCCGGATGTGCGCCGCATGCTGATGCAGCAGCGCGCCCTCACCGAAGGCTGCCGCATGCTGGCGCTGTGGGCGGCGCAGGCACTGGATGTCTCCGAGCATCACCCTGATCCCGCCACCCGCAAGCAGGCCGATGAAACGGTGGCGCTGATGACGCCGGTGGTGAAAGCCTTCCTGACGGACTGTGGAAGCGAAGTTGCAAACCTCGGCATACAGGTGCTGGGTGGCCACGGCTTCATCCGTGCCAATGGGCAGGAGCAATATGTGCGCGATGTGCGCATCACCCAGATATACGAGGGCACCAATGGCATCCAGTCCGCCGATCTGCTTGGTCGGAAAATCCTGCATCTCGGACTGTTTGGCAGGCTCGAGGCGCCGATTACGGCATTCCTGAAGGACCATGAACGCAATGACTCGCTGGTGGAATTCACAACACCCGTCGCCGCTGCCTTTGATCATCTGGAAGACGCCACGCGCCTCCTGATCGAGCGCGCGCAGGCGAACGCGGAGGAGGTCGGTGCAGCGGCTGTCGATTACATGCGTCTCTTTGCGCTCACCGCGGTGGGCTATCTCTTCGCCCGCGCGGCAGAAGCCGCGTTGCCCAAGTCACATGAGGATTTCTACCGCGCCAAACTTGCGACGGCGCGCTTCTACATGCAGCGCATCCTGCCTGAAACGGCCTCGCTTCATGCCAAGATCGTGGCGGGTGCTGCACCCGTGATGGAGCTTGACGAGGCGATGTTTTGAGGCAGTAACCCTCATGCACTCATCATCGCCGGGCGTGACCGGGCGATCCTTTTTGCGCCCACGAGGAAGATGCCCGGGTCGAGCCCGGGCATGAAGAGTTTGGTGTTCACTTAAGCGAGCGTCTGCAGATAACCAACCAGTCCCGCCGTGGAACTGTCCAGGCCTTCCGTGCCCTTCTTTCCCTCCACCACAGCCTGAAGCCCGGTGGCGAGTTCCTTGCCAAGTTCCACGCCCCACTGGTCGAAGGCGTTGATGTTCCAGATGGCGGCCTCCACGAAGACGCGGTGCTCGTAAAGCGCAATGAGGCGGCCCAGCGTGAAGGGGTCCAGCTTGCGGTAAGCAAGCGTCAGGGAGGGGCGATTTCCGGTGAACACGCGGTGGGGGCCGAGTGCCTTTGCCTCCGCCTGGCTCTTGCCCATGGCGAGCAATTGCGCTTCCGCTTCCTTCAGCGTGCGCCCCTTCATCAGGGCCTGGGACTGGGCAAGGCAATTGGCAATGAGCAGCGCATGGTGTTCTCCCATGCCCTTTTCATGCGCCTCCGCCGCGATCAGGAATTCAACCGGAATGACGCCCGTGCCCTGATGCAGAAGCTGGAAGAAGGCATGCTGGCCATTGGTTCCGGGCTCACCCCACACGATGGGCCCTGTCTCGCCCTTTACAGGCTTTCCATCCTTCGCCACCCGCTTGCCGTTCGATTCCATGTCGAGCTGCTGCAGATAGGCCGGAAAGCGGGAGAGCCGCTGGTCATAGGGAATGATGGCGCGGGACGGGTAATTGCAGATGTTCCGGTGCCACACGCCGATGAGGCCCATCAGCACGGGCAGGTTTTCGAGCAGCGGGGCTTCGGCGAAATGCCGGTCCATCGCATGGCCGCCGTCGAGGAAGCGCAGGAAGTTCCGGGGACCGATGGCGATCATCAGCGGCAGGCCAATGGCGGACCAGATGGAGTAGCGCCCGCCCACCCAGTCCCAGAAGCCGAAGATACGATCTTCGGGAATACCGAAGGCCTTCACCTTGTCGAGCGCGGTGGAGATGGCGGCGAAATGCGCACCCACCTTCTTCTCGCCCAGCTTCTCCGCAATCCAGCGCCGCGCCGTTCTGGCGTTTGTCATGGTCTCGATGGTGGTGAAGGTCTTGGATGCGATGAGGAACAGCGTCGTCTCGGGCTTGAGCGTCTTCAGCGTATCGGCGATGTGTGCGCCATCGACGTTGGAGACGTAATGAAGCCGTGGCCCGTCATGATAAGGCGCCAGCGCCAGTGTCGTCATGGCGGGGCCAAGATCGGAACCACCGATGCCGATGTTGACCACATCGGTGATCTTCGACGTGCGGATCTTGGCCGCAAACGCCGCCATGGCGGCGAGAACGCCGTTCACATCCGGCATCACGTCGCCGCCAGCCACCATCACTGGCGTGTTGGTGCGGTTGCGCAGTGCCGTATGCAGCACGGCGCGCTGCTCGGTTGTGTTGATGACGCGGCCGGAGAACATCTGGTCGCGCTTGGCTTCAACATCCGTTGCCTTGGCAAGCTTCGCCAGAAGCTTCATGGTGCGGGCATTCACCGCGCATTTCGAATAGTCGAGCAGCAGGTCGTCGTTCCTGGCCGAGAATTCGGCGAAGCGGTCAGGATCGCGTGCGAAGGCCATGCGCATGTCGCTGGGCGCGCCCTTCTTGAAATGCGCCTTCAGTTCGGCAAGCACCGCGCGGCTGTCTGCCTTCGCCATTGTCAGCTCCTCAGGGTCCCGCCCGTGGCCTTGGTCACGGCCTGAACAATCTTGGCCGATACGGCCTCGATCTCGGCTTCCGTCAGCGTCTTTTCCCTGGGCTGCAAGGTCACGTCGATGGCAAGCGATGTCTTGCCGCCGTCGAGCTTGTAGATGTCGAACACCGTCACATCGCTGATCAGCGCCTTGTCGGCACTCTTGGCGGCCTTGACGAGCTTGTCGGCCTCCACCTTGTCATCCACCACGAAGGCGAAATCGCGCGACAGCGGCAAGAGGTCGGAGGTGGCAAGCGCCGCGCGCGTGGCGCTCTTTGACTTCGAGCCCGGAATGGCATTGAGGATCAACTCGAAGGCCACCAGCGGCCCCTTCACATCCATCGCTGCCAGAATGCGTGGGTGAATTTCACCGAAGAAGCCCAGCTTGTTCTGCGGCCCCATCTGGATGGTGCCGGACCGGCCCGGGTGGAACCACGCCGGTGCACCGGCAACCACCTGCAGTGTTGCAACCGGGGCACCTGCGGCTTCCAGCACCGCCAGCGCATCGGCCTTGGCGTCAAAGGCGTCCACGGCGCGGGCACCGCCATGCACGTTTCGGCCGGTGAAGGCGCCACGGCGAATGCCGCAGGCGCGCAGCGTTTCATCCTGGGGGCGGTCACCCGCATAGGCGTGGCCAACTTCGGAGAGCATGATGTCGGCAAAGCCGCGGTCCATGTTGCGGCCCGCCGCCGCAATAAGATTCGGCAGCAGCGAAGGCCGCATGTCCGAGAGTTCGGAGGAAATCGGGTTTGCCAGCTTGAGTTCCGGCTCGCCACCGCCGAACAGCTTGGCCTGATCTTGCGCCAGGAAGGCCCAGGTGATCGCCTCGTTGAAACCGCGCGAAGCCAGCGTGCGGCGCGCCGCCAGCATGCGCTTCTGGAGCGGGTTCAGCACGGGCTTGGCAATGGCGCTTGGACGCGCCATCGGTTGTTCCGGAATATTGTCGAGGCCATAAATGCGGCAGACTTCTTCCACCAGATCTGCCTCGCCATGCACATCCGGCCGCCAGGAGGGAACGGCGCAGGCGAAGTGGTCGCCCGCGTCGGTCACGCCGAAGCCGAGATCTTGCAGAATCTGCTTCTGGCGCTCCACGGCAATGTCGGCGCCCGCCAGCGTCTGCACCCGCGTCTTGCGCAAGTTGAAGCTGCGCGCCGTGTCGGGCACGGCTCCTGCCGTCACCACATGCGAGGCTTCGCCGCCGCAGAGCTCAAGGATCATGCGCGTGGCGATTTCAGCGCCTACGGGAGTGAAGGCTGGGTCTACGCCACGTTCGAAGCGGTATCGCGCATCGGACGTGATGCCGAGCTTGCGGCCCGTGGCGGCCGTCTTCAGCGGGTCGAAGTAGGCGGCTTCGAGGAACACATTCACCGTGTCGTCGGTGCAGCCCGAGGGACTGCCACCGATGATGCCGGCGATGGCTTCAGGGCCGGCGTCATCGGCAATGACCGTCATGCCGGCGGAGAGCGTATAGGTCTTGTTGTCGAGCGCCTCCAGCATCTCGCCGTCCTTTGCGGCGCGCGCGTGGATGTTACCCTTTACCTTGTCGGCGTCGAACACATGCAGCGGGCGGCCATAGGCGAAGGTGATGTAGTTGGTGATGTCCACCAGCGCCGAAATCGGGCGAAGCCCAATGGCCCTGAGGCGGCGCTGCAGCCACTCGGGCGAGGGGCCGTTCTTGACACCCTTGATATAGCGCCCGACGAACAGAGGGCAGGGCCTGCTGTCGCCAGTGGGGAAGTCGAGCGACACGGTGATGGGCGAATCGAAGCTGCCGCCGACCTTCGTCGCATCGAGTGGCTTGAGGCGGCCCAGACCCTTCGCAGCGAGGTCACGCGCGATGCCGTAGATGCCGAGCGCATCCGGGCGGTTGGGTGTTACCTTCACATAGATCATCGGGTCATCCAGCCCCAGGGCCCTGGCCGCAGGCGTGCCGATGGGCCAGTCGCCTTCAACTTCGATGATGCCGTTATGTTCCTCCGAAATCAGCAATTCGCGCTCCGAGCACATCATGCCTTCGGAGGCCTCGCCGCGGATCACGCCCTTTTCCAGCGTGATCTTGGTGCCAGGCACATAAGCGCCAGGAAGTGCGATGATCGCCTTGATGCCCGTGCGGGCATTGGGGGCGCCACACACGACCTGAATGAGGCCAGCATCCGTTTCCACCTTGCACAGGCGCAGCTTGTCGGCGTTCGGATGTTTGTCCGCATGCTGAACATAGCCAACCTTGAAGGGCGCCAGCGCCTTCGTCATGTCGGAGACGTCTTCGACTTCGAGGCCAACGCCGATCAGCCCCTCGCAGATTTCTTCGAGGGTGGCGGTGGTGTCGAGATAGTCCTTCAGCCAGGAGAGCGTGAATTTCATGACAGGCCTCCGGCGAGTGTCGGCACTTGCAGCGCCTTGAATCCATAATGGCGAAGCCAGCGCAGGTCGGCTTCGAAGAAGGCGCGAAGGTCGGGGATGCCATATTTCAGCATGGCGATGCGGTCCAACCCCACGCCGAAGGCCCAGCCCTGGACCTTATCCGGGTCCATGCCGCCGGAGCGGATCACATTCGGGTGCACCATGCCGGAGCCCAGAATTTCCAGCCACTTGTCGCCGGTGCCGATCTTCAGCTGCCCGCCCTCGCGCGAATACTGGATGTCCACTTCCATCGACGGCTCGGTGAAGGGGAAGTGCGAGGCGCGAAAGCGCATCTTCACGTCATCCACCTCGAAGAACGCCTTGCAGAATTCGGTGAGGATCCATTTCAGGTTCGCCAGCGTCGTCGTCTCGTCGATGACGAGGCCCTCGACCTGGTTGAACATCGGCGTGTGCGTCATGTCCGAGTCGCAGCGGAAGGTGCGGCCGGGTGCAATGATGCGGATCGGCGGCTTCGAGGCCAGCATGGTGCGGATCTGCACCGGGCTTGTATGCGTGCGGAGCAGCATGCGCGAACCATCTTCCTTCTCATCGAAGAAGAAGGTGTCATGCTCCTGCCGGGCCGGGTGCTCGGGCGGAATATTCAGCGCATCGAAATTGTGGAAGTCGTCCTCGATGTGTGGGCCTTCGGCCACCGCGAAGCCGAGGTCGCCGAAAATCTGCACGACTTCTTCCCATACCTGCGACACAGGGTGCACGGTGCCGGCGGGCTGCGGGCGCGCGGGCAGGGTCACGTCGATTTTTTCCGAGGCAAGCCGTGTCTCCAAAGCCGCTTCCTGCAGCGTGGCCTTCCGGTCGGAAAGGGCTTCTGCAACCTTGTCCTTCAGCACGTTCAGCTCAGCGCCCGCCTCACGGCGTTCATCCGGGCTCATTGTCCCTAGGCTTTTCATGCGCTCGGAGATCGAGCCCTTTTTGCCAAGCGCTGCAACGCGCACCGCTTCGAGTGCGGCCTCATCGGTGGCGGCGTCGATCTCGGCCAGGATCTGCTGTTGGAGTGTCGCGAGGCTCATGGAAGTCTTCCCCTGGAAATGAAATGACCGGGCTCAGTGTGCCGAAAGACACGCTGTGGCCCGGTCAAGGCAATCGGAATTCGACGTGCGAAGATCGCGCGCGGGCTGATTAAGCCTGCGCAGCCTTGGCCTTCTCGACGAGAGCGGCGAAGGCAGCCTGATCATGCACGGCGAGATCGGCGAGAACCTTGCGGTCAACTTCGATCCCGGCCTTGTCCAGGCCATAGATAAATCGGCCATAGGTCAGGCCGAGTTCGCGGGTCGCGGCGTTGATGCGCTGGATCCACAGCGAGCGGAAATTGCGCTTCTTGGTGCGGCGGTCGCGGTAGGCGTATTGTTCGGCCTTCTCGACGGCCTGAACGGCGACGCGGAAGATGTTCTTGCGGCGGGAGAAGTAACCCTTCGCCTGCTTGATAACCTTCTTGTGGGCCTTGCGAGCGACGGTACCGCCCTTTGAACGTGGCATTGATGTCTCTCCTCGGTCTTACTTGGCGATATAGGGCATATGGATCTTGACGAGGCGCTCGTCACCCGCCGCCAGCACCATCGTGCCGCGCTGGTTGCGGATCTGCTTGTTCGTGCGCTTGATCATGCCATGGCGCTTGCCGGCCTGACCTGCCTTGATCTTGCCGGAAGCGGTTACCTTGAACCGCTTCTTGGCCGAGGACTTGGTCTTCATCTTGGGCATTTTGCTTCATCCTTTCAAAGCGTTAGAAAGCCGCCCTGGCATGCCCTTTACAGGCCAGGCGGCTTGAACCGGCGGGTTTAAGCAAAACCAGCCCGGAAATGCAAGCGGGGTGGGGCTAAAGATGCCCCGTAAGGCCCGTCACCCCGGCGAAGGCCGGGATGACACGTTCGATGGGATGGGGAGTTCTGCGTCCTACTTCGGTGCCAGCACCATGACGATCTGGCGGCCTTCGAAGCGCGGTTCGGATTCAACCTTGGCGATCTCCACCGTGTCCTTCTTCACCCGGTCAAGGAGTTGCTGGCCCAGTTCCTGGTGGGCCATTTCGCGGCCGCGGAAGCGCAGCGTGATCTTGACCTTGTCGCCTTCCTCGAAGAAGCGCTTGATCGCCCGGAGCTTCACGTCATAGTCGTGATCGTCGATCATCGGGCGCATCTTGATCTCCTTGATCTCGATGACCTTCTGCTTCTTGCGGGCCTCGGCGGCCTTTTTCTGTTCCTGGAACTTGAACTTCCCGTAGTCGAGGATCTTGCAGACGGGCGGTTTGGCGTCGGGCGAAATCTCGACGAGGTCGAGGTTGGCCTCTTCGGCCATGATCATCGCCTGGCGGATCGGCACAACGCCGACATTCGCGCCGTCGGCGCCGATCAGGCGCACTTCGCGTGCGTCGATGCGGTGGTTGATCCTGTGTCCTTCTTCCTTTTGCGGGGGGGCGGCTCCGCGGCTAATCGGCCTCCTGGGTGGAATGCTCAAGTGTGGTTCAGCTCCTGTAATGGGCGCACGGCCGATGCCGTCTGGCCCTTGGTTGGTTGCGAGGTGCTTTAGACATTGATTGGGGTATCCCCGTCAAGCGGCGAAAACGCGGCGTTTCAGCCGTTTGCCATGCTGCGGCGCTGGCCCCGGCGGCCAGTGTGGAGTTCCACCACCGCATCCGGAACGCTGACATGGAACACCGTGCCCCTCGGCCCGGTTTCATGCAGGCGGATGCTGCCGCCATGCGCCCGGACGAGATCCGCCGCAATCGCGAGGCCCAGCCCGACGCCGCCTGATTTTGCCGCGCTCTGGAAGGCTTCAAACAGCTTCGGGCGTACCCGCTCGGGAATGCCGGGCCCATCATCGCGGACTTCGATGGTGACAACGGCTCCCTCGCGCCAGGCGCGCAGCTGGATGTGGCCGTCCGCCTCGCGGGCCTCAAGCGCCTGGATGGCGTTGCGCAACAGGTTCATGAGAATTCGGTTCAGCTGCTCCCGGCCTGCATCGATCAGCAATCCGGGTGGCACGTGGTTGAACAGCACCACATGGGCGGGTGCCTGCAGCACCGCCGCCTCGATCACCTCATCCGCCAGTTCCTTCAGCACCAGCATGTCGCGCACGGGCGGTGGTTCCTCGGCGCGGCCGTATTTCAGGGTCTCTGTCAGGAAGGAAATGGCGCGGTCGAGGCTGATGATCAGCTTTGGCACGAAGCGTTGCACCGTCGGGTCTTCGACCATGGCAAGCCGGTCTGAAATCACATGGGCGGAGGAGAGCATGTTGCGCAGATCGTGGCTCACCTTGGAAACGGCGAGGCCAAGACCCGCAAGGCGGGTCTTCTGCTGCAGCATGATGAGAAGCTCCGACTGCATGTCGTGAAGCTCGCGCTCGGCCAGCCCGATCTCATCCGTCCGGGCCGAGTGCTCCATTATGCGCGAGTGGTCTTCCGGGTTCTGGCGGAAGGCCAGCATGTTGCGCGTCAGCCGCTTTACCGGCTTCACCAGCACGAGGTTCAGCGCCGCGAATACCAGTCCGGCCACGATCATCGACAGGATCACCGACAGGATCAGGATGTTGACGGCATAGCCGTACATTGCGGTGCGGAGCGGCGCTTCGTGCAGCGCCACTTCGATCGTGCCGCCAGCCATGTTGGGCGGCTGTCCGGTCACGCTGATCACCCGGTTGCCAGATCGCTGCATCACCGCCAGCGCATCGGCAATGGCCGGTGCCCAGCGGACATCGCGCAGATCATAGGCGGCATCAATGGTCAGCGGGGTTTCACTCCGCAGCATCAGGCTGCGTGTCTCCCCGCCCTTGAGCGACACCTCCAGCACGCCCGCGCCGCTCAGGATCTCGGCCTTGAGATCGCCGGAGAGCAGCCGGTCAGGTGCCGCCGCTGCGGCCAGCGCCGCAATTTCGGCCTGCGCCATGCGGCCCTTCAGCCACTGGACGCGGAAATTGGCGATGGAAGGCAGGAAGATCAGCACCTCGCCCAGCATCACGAACAGGATGGTGAGAACAAGCAGCTTGCCCGAGAGCCCGCGAAGAAGCCCCGGTTCACTATGTCCTGCCTTTTGCCCGTCATCGCTCATGGAATGACTGCTCCGATTACCCTGATGATACGCTGGAGCAGCGGATTGGATGCAAGGCCGGCATAATAAGTCAGGGCGGCCCTTTTTCCTGCTTCGCCGCGGGTCGGATAAGGCAGGACGGGCGACATCATGGCGCTGGCCTTGAGGCCTTGCGCGACGGCGAGGCACCACGGCTGGATCAACTCCCCCGCGCCGGGTCCCAGTATGGCGGCGCCTAATATCCGGCCGCGCGGGCCCGCCACGATCTTCACCATGCCCTGTGGCGCCGCCTCGGCCTGTGCCCGGTCATTGTCGTGGAACGGCCAGCGCAGCACGCTCACCCTAGGGCCATGCCGCGCGCGCGCTTCGTCTTCGCTGAGGCCTGTTTCGGCAAGCTCGGGGTCGGTGTAGATCACGCGGGGGATCGCCGCCGGGCCGCTGGAGAGGTTGAAGAGAATATGGCGGATGACAATTCCTGCCTGGTGCCCTGCCTCATGGGTGAAGTGCCCGCCTGCCACATCGCCGATGGCGTGAACCTTACGGTTGGTGGTCCGGAAGGCGCGGTCCACGTTGATGCCCTGCGGCGCGAAGGATATCCCTGCGGCCTCAAGGCCCAGACCCTCGACATTGGGCTTGCGCCCGGCCGCCACCAGCAGATGGGAACCTGAAAGCGCTTCACCGCCATCGAGGTCCAGGACGATTCCGCCCGCTTTTGTGCTCACCCGCCGGATCTGTTGCCGTGAGAGGATGCTAAGGCCCTCGCGGCGCAGCAGAGCGAGAAGTTGCGGCGCGAGTTCAGCGTCGCTGCGGATGAGGGGAGAGCCTGCTTCCACCACTGTCACGCGGGACCCGAGCCTTACATGCGCCTGCGCCATCTCAAGCCCCACCGGCCCTGCTCCGATGATCAGCAGGTGCTCGGGAAGAATCTGGTTGTCGAACAAGGTTTCGTTGGTGAGGAACGCCACATCCCCGATCCCGGCAATGGGCGGAATGGCGGGCCTTGAGCCGGTGGCGATCACGAAGCGCCGCGCGGTGAAATGCTGGCCAGCCGCCTCGATCTCGGCGGGTCCAGTGAAGCGGGCCGCGGCGCGGATGACGGTTACGCCCAGCGCCTCGAAGCGTTGCTGGCTGTCATTGGGCGCGATGGCGGCGATGGCCCGCTGCACATGTGCCATCACTGCCGCATAATCGACTTGCGGCTCGACAGCGGCGATGCCGAAGCGTGCGGCCTCACGCATCGCATGGGCGTGATGGGCCGCCGCCAGCAGGGCCTTGGAGGGAACACAGCCGGTGTTCAGGCAGTCGCCGCCCATTTCGGCCCTCTCGAACAGCACCACGCGCTGTCCGAACTGCGCCGCCGCAGCAGCGACCGAAAGCCCGCCCGACCCGGCGCCTATCACCGCGATGTCGAAGCGTTGTGCGCTCATGTTTGCCTGGCCTGCCGGCTGTTCCAGAGCCTGAGCCCCAGGGGTATCAGCGCGACCAACCCCAGCGCCGTCAGGCCGAGCCCAAGCTCCGGCGAGAGCAGGGAAGAGGCGGTAAGGTCAAAACTGCAACTGGCGTCCTTCCTGTGCGATGTGCAAGCCGCATGGGCGGCGAGTTGCTGGTCTATGACCGCGTCCAGCCCTGCACCCACCAGCGCGAAGGCGATGCAGCCGGGGATGATGCCCAGGGCGGTCGCCGCAATGAAACTTCTGAGCGGGATCCGGCATAGGCCGGCCACCGCATTGACGGCCCAGAAGGGGAATACCGGGGTCAGCCGCAGGAACAGCAGCAGGCTGAACGCATTGGCCGAAAACCCCCACGAAAGCCGCTGCATCAGCGGCCCGGCGCGTTCGGCCAGTGCCGCCCCGAAGGAGGTTTTCACGATCTCGAACACGATGACGGCGCCCGCGACGGCGGCGATCAGCGTGGCCGGAATGCTCAGGGCCCAGCCAAACAGGAACCCGCCCGCAATGCTCATCACCGTGGCGCCTGGAATGGACAGCGCGACCACCACCACATAGAGCAGCATGTAGGCCGCCAGACCAAGGCCCAGATGACCGCCGATCCAGCCATGCAACGCCTCGCGGTTGGCCGCGAGTGTCTCGAGGGTCAGGTAGTGATGCAGGCCCAGCCCGTAACCCAGCCCTGCGAGCGCCAGCAGCAGCGCCAGCGGCAGCCAGCGGCCAAACCGGGCAAGTTGTGATTTGGGGTTGCGGGGATCAGTCATGACGATCAGCAGTTGATACCATTCCCGCGTTTTGCGATAGGGGCTGTCACCGCCTCGTGAGCAGAGTTCAGGGCCTGTGTTTGGTCGCGTTGACTTCTGCCCGCGTTTCCAGCATAAGCCTGCTCAAAATCCTGAAGCAGAACGCACTTTCTCTCAGGGCATGTCCGGGTTTGACCCGTCATGTAATTGGAATCATTGGCCAAACGGCCTAGAACGGAGTACCGAACGTGAAGCGTACCTATCAGCCTTCCAAGCTCGTCCGCAAGCGCCGCCACGGCTTCCGCGCCCGCATGGCTACGGTTGGGGGCCGCAATGTTCTTGCCCGCCGCCGCGCCAAGGGCCGCAAGCGCCTTTCGGCCTAAGCGCCGGATTTCTGATCGATATGGAACGCCTGAAGCGACGGCAGGATTTTGTTGCCGCCGCTCGGGCGTCTTATGCCGCCATGCCAGGCATGGTGGTGCAAATGCGCACGCGCGGCGATGAGAACCCGCCGCGCGTCGGCTTCACGGCGACGAAGAAGATCGGCAATGCCGTGGTCCGCAACCGGGTGAAACGGCGCCTGCGCGAACTGGCGCGCTTGCAGCTTGAGGCCATTGCCCGCCCCGGTCATGACTATGTTCTGATCGGCCGCGCACCGACCTTCGACCGCGGCTATTCCGAGCTTGAGAAAGATCTCCATTCCGCCTTGAAGAGGCTGCACCGCACCGCCCGATTGCCGGTGGATAAGGGAACATCATGAAATACGACAACAAGAATTTCATTCTTGCCATCGTCCTCTCCATGCTGATCATTTTCGGCTGGCAGTATTTCTATGCGGCTCCGCTGCAGCAGAAACTGACTCAGGAAGCGGCGCAGACCCAGCAGCCAGCCGCGGACGGGCAGACGCAGACGGCGCCCGCCACCGGCGGCAGCGTTCCCGGCACAGTGGCTGCGGGGAGGGTGGTGACGGCCGAAGAGGCGTTGGCGGCTTCGCCCCGCCTCAAGATTGAAACGCCCTTCGTCTCGGGTTCCATCAACCTCAAGGGCGCGACGTTCGATGATCTTCACCTGCTGAAGTACCGCGAGACGATCGCCCCCAACAGCCCGACCATCACCTTCCTGACGCCCAGCGGCACCAGGGATGCGCTGTTCGCCGAGCAGGGCATCGTTCCCGCCACTGGCACCACGGCGAAGCTTCCGACGCCCGATACTGTGTGGACAGCGCCTCCCGGCGCGGTGCTGAGCGAGAACAATCCTGTCAGCCTCACCTGGGACAATGGCGAGGGCCTGAAATTCAGCCGCAAGATCGAGATCAGCGAATCCTATGTTTTCACCGTCACCCAGACGGTCGAGAATAGTTCTCAGACGGCGGTTGCCGTTATCCCTTATGCCCGCGTCCAGCGCCAGAATACGCCGGTCATCTCGGGCTACTGGGTATTCTTCGAGGGCATGCTCGGCTGGATCGACGGCAGCCTGCGCGAGGTCCACTACAGCGACGTCGTTGATCAGACCGAGCCTGACAAGACCGACACCACCGGCGGCTGGCTGGGCTTCACCGACAAGTACTGGGCGGCGGCCGTGATCCCCGATCAGTCGACGCCGGTCACTGCAAACTTCCTTCATACGAAGCTGAATGGCCGTGATATCTACCAGGCGGATTATCTCGCCAAGGATGCGCTGATCGTGCAGCCGGGAGGCTCCGCCTCGTCCACCGGCCGCATCTTCGCTGGCGCCAAGGTGGTGAACACGATCAACGCGATCGAGTCGAAGTACCAGATTCAGGGCTTCAACTACATGATCGACTGGGGCTGGTTCTATTTCCTGACAAAGCCCTTCTTCTACCTGCTCGACTGGCTGAACGGCCTCGTTGGCAACTTCGGCGTCGCCATCCTGCTCGCAACGGTGCTGGTGAAGGCAGCGGTGTTCCCGCTCGCCAACAAATCCTACGCCTCGATGAGCAAGATGAAAAAACTGCAGCCCGACATGGAGCGGCTGAAGAAGGAATATCCGGACGACCGGATGAAGCAGCAGCAGGCCATGATGGAGCTTTACAAACGCGAGAAGGTCTCGCCGTTGTCAGGCTGCTTACCCGTCCTTGTGCAAATCCCGATCTTCTTCGCGCTCTATAAGGTGATTCTCACCTCGATCGAACTGCGGCACGCGCCGTTCTTCGGCTGGATTCACGATCTCTCGGCACCCGATCCGACCAGCATGTTCAACCTCTTCGGCCTCATCCCGTGGACCGTGCCGGAGCTTCTGCTGATCGGCGTCTGGCCCATCATCATGGGCATCACCATGTGGCTGCAGATGCGTCTCAACCCGACCCCGCCTGATCCAATCCAGGCCAGCCTGTTCAACTGGATGCCGGTGATCTTCACCTTCATGCTGGGCACCTTCCCGGTGGGTCTCGTCATCTACTGGGCGTGGAGCAACACGCTCTCCATCCTGCAGCAGTCCTACATCATGAAGCGCCACGGCGTGGAAATTGATTTCTTCGGCAACATCCGCAACAGCATGCCCTTCCTGAAGAAGAAGGCATCGAGTTGAGCGAGCGCATCACGCCGGACATGATTGACGCGGGCCGCCGTTTGTTCGGCGGCCCGTCCCGTTTCCTCCTGGGTGTTGCCAAGCTCGAGCAGTTGCCGCCTACCACCGGCGTGGAGATCGCTTTTGCCGGACGCTCCAATGTCGGCAAGTCGTCGCTTATCAATGCGCTCACAGGCGTCAATGGGCTGGCGCGCGCCTCCAATACGCCGGGCCGCACGCGTGAGCTCAATTTCTTCGATGTGAATGGCGCTCTCACTCTGGTGGACATGCCGGGCTATGGCTATGCAAAGGCGTCCAAGGCGGAGGTCAAGGCCTGGCAATCGGTGCTGAAGGGCTATCTGCGCGGCCGCCCGGGCCTGACCCGCGCCTTCGTGCTGATCGACTCGCGCCACGGCATCCTCAAGACCGACGAAGAGATGTTCGAGCTTCTGGACGAGGCGGCGGTAACTTACCAGATCGTGCTCACCAAGACCGACAAGGTGAAGCCCGCCGAGCTTGCCAAGGTGATGGAGAAGGTGCAGGCGGCCATCAAGAAGCACCCTGCTGCCTTCCCCGAAATCCACGCCACATCGAGCGACAAGGGCGGAGGCATTCCCGAACTCCGCGCCGAGATCGCAGGCCTACTTTAAACTGGCGCCAATGTCCTGTATGGCGCTTGCCGACTGACCCGGGGGACCAGACATGGACGAACTCGCCACAACAGCCCGTATCCTCTCCGACGCGCTTCCTTTCCTGCAGCGCTATGACGACCAGATCATTGTGGTAAAATATGGCGGCCATGCCATGGTGGACCCGAAGCTGGCGCATCAGTTTGCGCGCGACATAGTCATGCTGAAGGTCTGCGGCCTCAACCCGATCGTGGTGCATGGCGGCGGTCCCCAGATCAACAAGATGCTGGACAAGCTGGAAGTGAAGCCCGAGTTCCGCGAGGGGCTGCGTGTGACTGATGAAGCCACCATGTCGGTGGTCGAGATGGTGCTGTCGGGGTCCATCAACAAGTCGATTGTCGCCTCGATCCAGCAGGCAGGTGGCCGTGCGGTGGGCATTTCCGGCAAGGACGGCAATCTGATGATCGCCGAACGCCTGACCAAGAAGAAGGCGGACCCCGAAACCGGGAAAACGGTTGAGATCGACTTCGGCTTCGTCGGTGAGCCGGTGCACGTCAACACCGAGATCCTCAATACCATCATGAAGAGTGACGCCATTCCTGTCATCGCGCCCGTCGGCGTTGGCGTGGGAGGCGAGACCTACAATGTGAACGCCGATACGGCGGCAGGCGCCATCGCCACTGCAACCCGCGCCAAGCGCTTGTTGCTGCTCACCGATGTGGCAGGCGTTCTCGATAAGGAAAAAAATCTCATCAGTGAGCTGACAATCGAGGATTTGCCGGAACTCATTGCCAATGGCACGGTGACGGGCGGCATGATTCCCAAGGTTGAAAGCGCGGCCGCGGTGGTCGAATCGGGCGTTGAAGGCGTCATCATCCTTGATGGCCGGGTTCCCCATTCCGTGCTGCTTGAACTCCTGACGCCGCATGGTGTTGGCACGCGCATCTCCAGGGCAGGCGCATGAAGGGCTTCTCCCACGTCGATACCTGGGTCTTTGACCTCGACAACACACTCTATCCGGCGTCTTGCCGGCTGTTCGACCAGATTGACGTGAAGATGGGCGAGTTTGTTTCGCGGCTTCTTAACGTCGACTATGCCGAAGCCAAGCGCCGTCAGAAGGAGATGTTCTACAAGTACGGCACAACGCTGCGCGGGCTGATGACGGAACATGGCATCATGCCGGATGACTTCCTCGACTATGTGCATGACATCGACCACTCCCCCGTGCCACCCAACAGCATGCTGGATGCAGCCCTCCATGCGCTGCCGGGCCGCAAGCTCATCTTCACCAACGGAACGGTGGCGCACGCTGAGAAGGTTCTGAACCGCATCGGCATCACGCATCACTTCGGCGACATTTTCGACATCGTGCATTCAGATTTCGTGCCGAAGCCCGAGATGGAGCCCTACCGCAGGTTTATCCGCCAGACAGGCATCCGGCCTGAAACGTCCGCGATGTTCGAGGACATTGCACGCAATCTCGAGGCCCCCCATGCGCTTGGCATGGCGACGGTGCTGGTGGTAAGTCCCGAGAACAAGGATGCCGAGCACCTGAACCGCGCCACGGGTGGTGTTGCGCAGGAACACATCCACCACGTGACGGATGACCTCCCGGTCTTCCTGAGCGATCTGGCGGCTCAGTTGAAAAGCCAATCTTGACCCGCCGCGCCAATTTGGCCAAAGGCAGAATAAATCAGTGGGAGAACCGCCATGACCGATCTTCAGACCACCATCGAACAGGCCTGGGAGGGCCGCGACACGGTCAATCTCGAGACCAGGGGCGCGGTGCGCGATGCCGTCAATGCGGCCCTTGGGCTGCTCGATTCCGGCAAGGCCCGCGTCGCTGAGAAGCGTGACGGCGAATGGCATGTGAATCAGTGGCTGAAGAAGGCTGTTCTTCTGTCCTTCCGCCTCAATGACATGTCAATGATTTCGGGCGGCCCGGGCGGCTCCAGCTGGTGGGACAAGGTACCCTCCAAGTTCGATGGCTGGGGCGAGAAGGAGTTCCGCGCCGCGGGCTTCCGCGCCGTGCCGAATTGCGTGGTGCGCAAGTCGGCCTATGTGGCGCCGGGCGCCATCCTCATGCCGTCCTTCGTCAACCTCGGCGCTTATGTCGATACCGGCACGATGGTCGATACCTGGGTGACGGTCGGCTCCTGCGCCCAGATCGGCAAGAACGTGCATCTTTCGGGCGGCGTCGGCATCGGCGGCGTGCTGGAACCGATGCAGGCCGGCCCCACCATCATCGAGGACAATTGCTTCATTGGCGCGCGCTCCGAAGTGGTCGAGGGTGTCGTGGTGGGTGAGGGCTCCGTCATCTCCATGGGCGTATTCATCGGCCAGTCCACCAAGATCATCGAGCGTGAGACGGGCAAGGTCCATATGGGCAAGGTGCCGCCCTATTCGGTGGTCGTGTCCGGCTCGCTGCCGCAGAAGCCCTATGCCGATGGCTCGCCCGCGCCATCACTTTACTGCGCGGTGATCGTCAAGCGCGTGGACGAGAAGACCCGCTCCAAGACCTCGATCAACGAACTCCTGCGGGACTGACCGACCGTTTTGCGCGCCTTTTCTTCTGGAAAGCCCGGCCGACGATGGCCGGGCTTTTCGTTTCATGCCATGTTGCTCTACAATGCCCAGCATGAAGAACACACCCACCGATCCCGTTCCGCTGCTGCAGGATCTGATCCGCTGCAAATCCGTGACGCCCGCTGAAGGCGGCGCGCTCACCTATCTGGAGAACGTGCTCTCCACCCATGGCTTCGTTTGCCAGCGTCTGATCTTCCGTGAGGCGGGAACGCCCGATGTGGAGAATCTCTTCGCCCGTTTCGGCTCCGGCTCTCCACATCTTTGCTTCGCGGGCCATACCGATGTGGTACCGGAAGGCATCGTGGAGAGCTGGACGCATCCGCCCTTCGCGGCGGACATCTCCAACGGCTTCATCTATGGCCGGGGAGCGACCGACATGAAGGGCTCGGTTGCGGCTTTCGTGGGCGCGGCCATCGACTTCATACGCTCGGCGGGCAAGTTCCGGGGCTCAATCTCCTTTCTCATCACGGGCGATGAGGAAGGCCCCGCCATCAATGGCACGGTGAAGGTTCTGCAATGGATGCAGCAGAACGGCCACGTGCCGGATCATTGTATCGTCGGTGAACCAAGCTGCTTGGACAGGCTGGGCGACACCATCAAGATCGGCCGCCGCGGCTCGCTCAGCTTCGCCGTGACGGTGGAAGGAAGACAGGGCCATGCCGCCTATCCGCACAAGGCGGATAACCCGGTCCCCAAGCTTGCCCGCTTCATCGATCGCATCGCCGCGGCGAAGCTCGATGATGGTGATGATCATTTCGATTCGTCAACGCTCGCCGTGACCACCTTTGATGTCGGCAATCCGGCGGGCAATGTCATCCCCTCGCGTGCAAGCGCAAAGTTCAACATCCGCTTCTCGCCCGAACACAGTTTTGACTCGCTGAAGGACTGGGTGGCGGCGCAGGTGGAGACGATAAGGGTGGAGATGGGTGGTGCATGGTCAGTCTCGTCCACGGAAGGCGCTGATGCGTTCATTACCGAGCCCGGCGCCTTCGTCGGCCTCGTGCAGGATGCGGTGGAACGTGAAACGGGCGTCCTGCCCAAGCTTTCGACCAGCGGCGGAACGTCGGATGCGCGCTTCGTGAAAGACTATTGCCCGGTGCTGGAATTTGGCCCCACCAACGCGACGATCCACCAGACGGATGAACGCATCGGCATCGACGAACTCCGCGCCACGCAGAGCGTCTACAGCCGCATCCTTGAGGCTTATTTCTCAGCCGAACTATAACCGACGCGCAGAAGGTAGAGCCCTTCCGGTGGGGCAACAGGGCCGCAGGCTGCGCGGTCTGCCGCCTCCAGCGCCTTCCTCATCTGGTGGGGTGTCCATTTGCCCTCGCCCACCAGGCGCAGCGAACCTACCATGGAGCGCACCTGGTTGTGCAGGAAGGAGCGCGCGTCCGCCCGGATCTCGATCAGTTCGCCGTAACGCGCCACATCCAACCGGTCGAGGGTCTTGATGGGAGAGGCCGCCTGGCATTGCGCGGCGCGGAAGGTCGTAAAGTCATGCTTGCCCACAAGGTGCTGTGCCGCCTCATGCATGGCATCGGCATCGAGGTCGACAGGCAGCCACCACACCTTGCCGCGGTCGAGCGCGGGCGGGCTGCGGCGGTTGAGGATGCGGTAGAGGTAATAGCGCCGCGTGGCGGAAAACCGCGCGTGGAAATCATCGGGCATTTCCTCGGCTTCAAGCACGCTCACCGGGTGTGACCGCATGTTGCCATTCAGCGCATTGCGGAGTTTGAAGGTGTCCCACGCCTTCACAAGGTCCACATGCGCGACCTGAGCGAGGGCGTGAACGCCCGCATCGGTGCGGCCCGCGCCATAGACCATGGAGAAACTGCCGTTGATGGTGGCAACCGCGCGCTCCAGCACATCCTGCACCGACGTTCCCCCGGCCTGGGATTGCCAGCCGGTAAAGGGCCCGCCGTCATACTCAATGGTGAGTTTGTAACGCGGCATCAGGTCGCCTCCGTGCCTTGGGGAACCGCAAAACCGCGCAGGAAGTCATCTGCCTCCATCACGCCCTTGCCTTCGCGCTGGAGTTTGAGAAGGCGAAGTGCGCCCGTGCTGCAGGCGATGGTGAGGCGGTCATCAAGGAAAGCGCCAGGCTTGCCCTGCGCATCTACCATGTCGCACAAGAGTACTTTAATGCGCGTGCCGTTTACCTGAAACCACGCGCCGGGAAAGGGCGAGAGGCCATGGATATGGTTCCTCACCTCTCCAGCACTTTTCGAGAAGTCGATACGGGCTTCGGCCTTGTCGATCTTTTTCGCGTAAGTGACGCCCCCGGCAGGCTGTGGCACACAGGTGATCCCCGCCTGCGCCAGGACCTCCACCATCGCGCCAGCGCCCAATTTGGCAAGCTCATCATGCAACGACTGCGCCGTTGTGGCCGGCGTGATGGGCAGCGTCACCACCTTGCACATCGGCCCCGTATCAAGCCCTTCCTCCATGCGCATGATGGTGACGCCCGACTGGGCGTCACCCGCCATGATGGCGCGTTGGATGGGGGCAGCACCCCGCCAGCGCGGCAAGAGCGAGGCGTGCACGTTGAAGCATCCCAGCTTCGGCGCATCGAGAATGGCTTTCGGCAGCAGAAGGCCATAGGCGACGACGACCGCCGCATCGGCGTTCAGCGCGGCAAAGCGCGTTTGCTCTTCCGCTGACTTGAGGGAGACAGGCGTTCTGACCTCAATCCCCTGTGCTGAGGCGAAGGCATGAACCGGCGAGGGCCGCTCCGCCAAGCCGCGGCCTGCAGGCCGTGGCGGCTGTGAATAGACGCAGGCGATGTCATGGCCCGCACCGATCAGGGCCTTGAGCGTTTCCACCGCGAAGTCCGGCGTGCCCATGAAGACAAGGCGCATGGGCATCAGAGCTTTCCAAGCTTCTGGGCCTTCTGGAATTTTTTGAGCACCCGCTCACGCTTCAACCGCGAGATATGGTCTATGAAAAGCACGCCGTTCAGATGGTCAATCTCATGCTGCAGGCAGGTGGCCATCAGGCCCGTGGCCAGCATTTCCCGCGGCTCGCCTTCACGGTCGAGGTAGCGCACCTTCACCTCGGCGGGCCTCGTCACCATCTCGTAATAGTCAGGGATGGACAGGCAGCCCTCTTCGTAGTCGCTCTGCGCCTCGCTCTCCCAGATGATTTCCGGGTTGGCAATAAACAGCGGCGTTTTCTCCTCGCCTTCCCTGGCAAGATCCATCACCAGAAGGCGCTGCGGCACGCCGATCTGGATTGCGGCGAGCCCGATGCCGGGCGCGTGGTACATGGTTTCCAGCATGTCGTCCCACAACTTGCGCACATTGGAATCGACTGTTGCGACAGGCCTAGAGACCTCGCGGAGCGTCTTCTCGTCGGGGAGCGTGATGATGGGGAGCAGCGACATGCCCCGTCACATAATAGAGGCCGCACGGCCGGTCAATTGAGGGCTCAATAGCCGTATTGACCAACCTGCTCGGGGTGCTGGGCGTCTCCGCCGCTGCCTTTCTGGAAGGGCTTGCGGTACCAATAGCTCCCCGGCCTTGCCACCATGGAATTCTGTGACGGGGCATAGGTCATCCGGACACGGCAGTGATAGCGCCCGTCCGCGCAGTCCTTCACCACAGCATAGGGTTTCCAGATTTTCTTGCCGTCGAGTTCATAGGGGTCCGCCGCACCGGCTGCCGCGGGCATCAGGGCCAGGCCCAGAAGGGCTGCGAGAAGGGAAAGGCTCTTGCGCTGCATGGAAACGGGTCCTTGATCTATGGTCCGGAATAGGCTGGGCAGAATGCGTCGGCAAGCGTCCCTTGGCAAGCCACCGCACTTGCCTTTTGCCGCCGTTCCGCCCATATAGCCTCCGGGAGGTTGGCGGCGGACGTGCCGCTCGCCAACCGGGTCAGGTCCGGAAGGAAGCAGCCATAACGAGACCGTAACGGGTTGTCCGTCCATCCTCCCACCTTAAAGCGACCCCGCGGAAGCACGCCG
>JBEIDW010000004.1:0-71220 GCA_040383265.1 Hyphomicrobiales bacterium | reverse complement strand
TTCGGGCCATAGGGCTCGTTGAGGCGCGCATCGACATTGGGAAAGCTCTTGATGAGGCGCGAGGACAGCGACGTATCCCGGTCATGCAGGATGCCAAGTTCGACACTGCGCGGCTTTCCCTTATAGACGGGCGTGAAGCTGTGGATGGACACCACGATAGACTTGATGCCCGCCGCCGCGCGGTGGTCCAGAACCCGCGAAACACCATCATGGAAGGGGCGGTAAATCTCCCGCGCCCGGGCCAGCCTGTCTTCGGCAGACAGTTTCTTGTTGCCTGGAATGACGGTGAGTTCGCTCACCTCCGGAATGGAATCAGCTGATTCTGGCGGGCGGTTGCAATCATAGGCAAGGCGCGAATAGCGTTGCAGCATGAGCGGCGCATCCATCAACCGCGACAACAGCCGCGCGACGTTCTCAGCCCCGATGTCCCAGGCGATATGGCGCTGCAAATCCACCTCAGAAAGCCCGAGCGTGCCGAGATTCTTCGGCAGCACGCGCGAGGCATGTTCGCAGATCAGCACAATGGGCGAGCGCCCCTCTTGGTTCACCGCGAGGAAAGGGCTTTCCTCGTCATCCCGGAGCAAGGCTCCCATTCCGTCCACTCTCCGCTGCAACCGGCATTGATGAAGCAATGATTTCAGATTGCTCTTGCGCTGTCAAATTCGTTACACTGCTCGCGTGCGCAAGGGAGAAGCATGATGCCGCCGCAACGGGCCAGCACGGTTGCCGAGAGACTGCGCTTGATGTCAGGCGAACTGACGGCGGCTGAGCGCAAGCTGATGGTGGCGCTGTTCGCCAACTACCCCATGGCGGGCCTTGGCAGCATCACCGATGTCGCGCGCGAGGCGGATGTGTCCACGCCCTCGGTCCTGCGCCTTGCCAAGAAGCTGGGCTTTTCAGGCTTTCCTGCCTTTCAGGAGGAACTCCGGGCCGAGCTTTCAGCCCAGTTGCAGAACCCCATCTCGAAACATGAGCGCTGGGCGGCGGATGCGCCGGACACCCACATCCTGAACCGATTTGCCACAGCGGCGATGGAGAATCTCTCCGGTTCGCTCAAACTCATGGACCATCGCGCCTTCGACGCCATCGCAGCGCTGCTGGCGGACCGCAGGCGCACAATCCATGTCGCTGGCGGGCGCATCACCGGGTCCATCGCCGCCTACCTGGTCACCCACCTGCAAATGGCCAGGCCCGGCGTGAACCTGGTACCCGCCACCCAGTCTTTCTGGCCGCAATATTTACTTGATATTGGCAAGCAAGATGTTCTCGTGTTCTTCGATATCCGCCGCTATGACGCGCGCATGCTCGAGTTTGCCGCTTCCGCTCAAGAGTGCGGGGCAAAGATTGTGCTGATTACTGACCAATGGATTTCGCCAATCGCGAGGCTTGCCGTGCATTCACTTCCACTCCGCATCGAAGCACCATCAAGCTGGGACTCGAACATCGTGCCGCTTTTTGTAGCAGAGGCGCTTGTGGCCGCCACGGTAAATGCCTCATGGCGGGAAACAGAGGCGCGCATCGCCGCGCTTGAAACACTTTCAGATCAAGGGCGGCGCGGCAAATGAAGACTGAGACGTTTGATTTCGTTATCGTGGGCGCGGGTTCAGCAGGCTGCGCCATGGCCTACCGCCTCTCGGAGGATGGTAAGAACAGCGTCTGCGTGCTGGAATTTGGCGGCAGCGACCGGGGGCCCTTCATCCAGATGCCCTCCGCCCTCTCCTACCCGATGAACATGAACCTCTACAATTGGGGCTTCGAGTCGGAACCAGAACCGGGGCTTGGTGGCCGCAAGCTGGTGACGCCGCGCGGCAAGGTGGTGGGTGGATCCTCCTCCATCAATGGCATGGTCTATGTCAGGGGTCACGCGAAAGACTTCGACCATTGGGAGGAGATGGGCGCCAAGGGCTGGGGCTTCCGCCATGTTCTACCCTATTTCAAGCGCATGGAGACGAGCCACGGCGGCGAAGACGGCTGGCGCGGTACGCATGGCCCGATGCATGTGAAGCGCGGTGCCCGCACCAACCCGCTCTATCAGGCCTTCATCGAAGCTGGCCGCGAAGCCGGCTACCCGGTGACGGCGGATTACAACGGCCGCCAGCAGGAAGGCTTCGGCGCGATGGAAATGACAGTGCACAATGGCGTGCGCTGGTCTGCCGCAAACGCCTACCTGAAGCCCGCACTGAAGCGCGGCAATGTCAAGCTCATCACCCATGCATTCGCTCACCGCATTCTTCTTGAAGGCAAGCGCGCCGTTGGCGTCGAATACGATGTGGGCGGCGACATCCGCCACGTAAAGGCTCGGCGCGAGGTGATCATCGCGTCCTCCACAATCAACTCACCGAAGCTTCTGCAAATGTCGGGGATCGGCGCGCCGGAGGTGCTAAAGGCCGCAGGGCTCGATGTGGTCCATGCGCTCCCCGGCGTTGGCGAAAACCTTCAGGATCATCTCGAAATCTATTTCCAGATCCGCTGCAAGGAACCGGTGACGCTTTATTCCAAGCTCAACTTGTTTTCGAAGGGACTGATCGGGGCGGAATGGCTGCTGTTCAAGACGGGGCTCGGCGCAACCAATCATTTCGAATCCTGTGGTTTCATCCGCTCCGTTGCCGGCGTAGACTACCCCGATATCCAGTATCACTTCCTGCCCGCCGCCATGCGCTATGATGGCAAGGCCGCCTTCCCCGGCCATGGCTTCCAGGTACATGTGGGTCCGATGCGCTCCAAGTCGCGTGGCTTCGTGCGGGTGAAAAGCAAGGATGTCCGGCAAGCGCCGCGCATCCTGTTCAACTATCTCTCGCACCCGGATGACCTGACCGAATGGCGTTCCGCCGTGCGCCTGACGCGCGAATTGTTCCGTCAGCCCGCCATGCAGCCTTTCGCGGCAGATGAAATTCAGCCAGGCCCGAATGTCCAGTCCGATGCTGATATCGACGCGCACATCCGTGAACATTGCGAGAGCGCCTATCACCCCTGCGGCACCTGCCGCATGGGCTCCGCCAGCGATCCGATGGCGGTGGTGGACGAACACTGCCGCGTTATCGGCATCGAGGGCTTGCGCGTGGCGGACTCCTCCATCATGCCGCGCGTCACCAATGGTAACCTGAACTCCCCAACGCTGATGATCGGTGAAAAGGCCAGCGACCACATTCTAGGCCGAGAGCCACTTGCACCGTCAAATCTGGAGCCGTGGATCAATCCGGACTGGAAAACCAGCCAGAGGTAAGTGACGCGGCCACTCATCATGTCCGGCCTCCGAGCCGGCAATGAAGAGCCCAGCGCTTAAGCCCCGGCCTCTTTGAGGAAAATCTCGCGCAGCTTTCTGACCACCGGCCCCGGCTGGCCGCCGCCGATGCGGTGGCCGTCGATCTCGACGATGGGCATCACAAATTGCGAGGCCGACGTCAGGAAGGCTTCATCCGCCTCATATGCCTCTTCGGCTGTGAACTTGCGTTCGATGATCTCGATGCCCTGCTCCTTCGCCAACCGGAACAGCGAGCGCCGGGTGCAGCCCGCGAGAATCTCATTCGACAGCCCACGGGTGATGACCTTGCCGCCCTTCACGATGTAGGCGTTGGAGGACGTGCCCTCGGTGACGAAGCCCTGCTCCACCATCCAGGCCTCCTGCGCCCCCTGCTCGTAAGCGGCCTGCTTGCCGAGAACGGGGGCAAGCAGCATCACTGTCTTGATGTCGCGCCGCGCCCAGCGGATGTCTGGCGTGGTGATCACCTTGACGCCGGTCACGGCATTGGGGTTATTCACCAGCTTCATCTCCTGGGTGAAGGCGATCAGCGTCGACTTGGCGGATTTCGGGAAGGTGAAGGCGCGGTCGGCAGCGCCCCGCGTCACCTGCATGTAGATGATCCCCTCCGTCAGATTGTTGCGGCTCACCATCTGGCGGTGCATCTCCGCCAGTTCTTCGCGCGTGCAAGGCCAGTCCATGCGCAATTCGCTGAGTGAGCGCTCCAGTCTTTCCATGTGCGGCCCGTAATCCACGAGCTTGCCATTGACGACCGCGGTTACCTCATAAACGCCGTCCGCGAACAGGAATCCACGGTCGAAGATCGAGACTTTTGCTTCGGCTTCGGGGAGATACTCGCCATTGACGAACACCGTGCGGACCATGGGTTGAGGCTCCTTCCTATTGGAGCGCCTCTAAGCATGATTCCATCGCGCAAATCCATGGGGGTTGTGGCAGCGCCACCGGACGGCTAGGAAAGAGGGCAAGGTCAACAGCCAAGAAAGACATCATGGCGCGCACCATCCCGGACGCCTCCATCAAGGCCATGCTGGCCCGCGAAGACGCCCTCTTCACCCAGCGTAACCCCAAGTCGAAAAGGCTTTCGGAAGATGCAGCCCGGAATTGGCTGAAGGGCGTTCCCATGCACTGGATGGTGGACTGGGGCACGCCCTTCCCACTCTTCGTCACAAATGCACAAGGCGTGGACGTGACGGACGCCGATGACCACCATTACATCGACTTCTGTTTGGGCGACACAGGCGCGATGTTCGGCCATTCGCCGCCGCCCGTCGTGGAGGCGCTGCAGCGCGAAGGCGCGCGAGGCTTCACCACCATGATGCCTTCGCCCGATGCGGCGATCGTCGGCAAACTGCTGGAAGACCGCTTCGGCCTGCCCTGCTGGCAGGTGACAGCCACTGCCTCTGATGCCAACCGCGCGGTCATCAAATGGTGCCGCGCCATTTCAGGTCGCAAGAAGATCCTCGTCTTCAACCACTGCTACCACGGCGCGGTGGATGATACTTATGTGACTATCGACGGCGGCACTCCGCATGCTGACCCCGCCCTGATCGGCGAGGTACGCGACCTCACACAATTTACCAAGGTTGTCGAATTCAACGATATCCCCGCACTCGAGAAGGCGTTGGCGGATAAGGATGTAGCCTGCGTACTGGCTGAACCCATCATGACCAATGTCGGCATGGTTCTTCCTGATGAGGGCTATCACGCCACACTGCGCGAGTTGACACGCAAGACAGGCACGCTGCTCGTGATCGACGAGACGCATTGCATGTCGTCAGGCCCCGGTGGCTATACCCGTGAATATGGCCTGGAACCCGACGCCTTGGTTCTGGGCAAGCCCATTGCGGGCGGCATCCCCGGCGCCGTGTATGGCTTCTCGCAAGACGTGACGGACCGCATCCGCACATTCCTGTCAACCCGTACTCCGGGCCACTCTGGCATCGGCACCACGCTGTCAGGCTCGAAGATCCAATTGGCGCTAATGCGCTCCGTGCTGGAGAACTACTTCACAAAGGAGGCATTCGGCCCGCTCGTGGCGCTGGCAAGGCGGCTCGAGAAAGGTATCGCGGATGTCATCATCAAACATGGCGTGCCGTGGCACGTCGTCCGGGTCGGGGCGCGCGTGGAATTCATGTGCACGCCAACGCACCCGAGGAACGGCGGCGAGGCCGCGAAAGTGATCCACCGCCCGATTGATGAGGCCGTGCATCACTATCTTCTGAATCGCGGGGTGATCGTCACCCCGTTCCACAACATGATGCTCATCTGCCCGGCCACGACCGCCGCGCATGTGGACACGCTGGTGACGGAACTGGACCGTTGCCTGTCCGAACTGATGAGCTGAACCCGGAGTAAACTGAATGACACTCGTATTCCCCCGCCGTGAAGCCGAAGCGCAGGCCTTTCTCAACGCCAACCCCGACATCGAAGCCGTTCATGTGGTGTGGACCGACCTGTGTGGCGTGGCGCGCGGAAAGGTGCTTCGCCGTGATGAAGTCGTGCCCGCATGGAAGGATGGGCGATTCATGCCGATCTCGGCTCTCGTCCTAGACATCACAGGGCAGGACGTTCCCGAAACAGGCCTCGTTTTCGATGAGGGCGACCGTGACATGCTGATGTGGCCGGTGCCGGGCTCCATGGTGCGCATGCCCTGGGCCCAGACGCCCACGGCGCAATACATCGCGACCGTACATGATCTTGATGGCACGCCGCATTATGCCGACCCCCGCAACACACTGGAAAGGATCGTCACCCGGTTCCAGTCGGAACTGAAGATGACGCCGGTTGGCGCCGTCGAACTCGAGTTCTTCCTCATGGACCGCGCCTCCGCCATCGCAGGCAAGCCGATCGCACCCAAGGCGCAGATCAACGAGGCGCGACCCAAGCATTATCAGGCCTATTACCTTCAAGATACGGATGATTTCGCGCCGTTCTTCAGAGAGCTGTATGCCGCCTGCGAGGCACAAGGCCTGCCCGCCAAGACGCTGATCTCCGAATATGCGCCGGGCCAGATGGAAATCGTGCTGCGTCACAGGGCGGATGTGCTGAAGGCCTGCGATGAAGGCATTATGCTAAAGCGCCTCATCAAGAATGTTGCCGAGCGCCAGGGCCTTGCCGCAACCTTCATGGCCAAGCCCTATTCCGAATGGACAGGCTCGGGCATGCATATCCATGTCTCGCTGGCGGATGAAGAGGGCAACAACCTCTTTGCGGCAGAAGATCCGATGCAGAACGAACTTCTCATGCATGCGATCGGCGGCCTCAAGGCGGCGATGGCGGAATCGATGCTGATCTTCGCGCCAAACGCCAATTCCTACCGCCGGTTCCGCCGCAATTCCTATGCGCCGGTATCGGCCTCCTGGGGCATCAACAACCGCACGGTCTCCCTGCGCATTCCGGCAGGCCCGGCGAAAGCCTGCCACATCGAGCACCGGCCTTCGGGCGCCGACGCCAACCCCTATCTGGTCATGGCCGCCATTCTGGCCGGTATGCACCACGGCATCACCGAAAAAGCTGAGCCCGGCAACCCGGTGACTGGCAATGGCTATGAACGCCGCGCCAAGTATATTCCCGGAAACTGGTTCGACGCGATCGACGCCTTCTGGCGTGCCTCGATCCTGAAGGAGTATTTTGGCAAGGAGTTCGTGGACACGTATTGCACGCTGAAGGAAGTGGAGGCAGACCGCTTCTACGCCGAGCCGACGGCGCGTGACTTCGAGTGGTATCTGCGGACGGTCTGACGGGGGAGAGGAGAAGATGCCAATAGAGTTTCTGGTCTCATTGTCATCCATTGGCATTTTCGCTGTCGTGTTTTTCTGCGTGAGCGTGGTCAGCATGTTTTTGCTCGCCATCATGGAGACACCACAAATCCGGCAGATTTCGCAGCAGCTTTCCCAGATGACCACCGCAGTCGTCACGGTTTCAGGCGCCATTTTCGCGCTGTCCGTGGCGTTCCTCGCGAACTCGGTATGGGCCTCAGAAGATAAGGCGCGCGAATCGATCTACGCCGAGGCGCGCGCCATCCGAGTGATCGAAACCTACATCGAAGCGATGACCAGCCCGCTTCAGAGCAAGCTCTCGGACATTGTCGATCTCTACGCCATGAGGGTCAAGGCAGAGTGGCCCGGCTCGGGCGAGGAAGCCGTCGAGCCCACCGCCGAGCAGGCCCTGAGCATGATGTACGCGGCCGTGCTCAGGGACCCGGGGCAAGGCGATACGGCGCGCACTCTGCATCAACGCCTGCTGGTCGAACTGGACGCACTTTCAATGGCGCGCGAACAGCGCCTTGCGATGGAGCAAGACGTGGTGAGCCCGGGCCAGTGGACATTGGTGATCGGGCTTGGCGTAATGCTGCTGTTAACGGTCGCCATCAGCCATGCGCATTACAATCTGGCGCGGCGGGTCTCGCTTTGCGTCTTGACCATCTCTCTCAGCATCATGATCTATGTCATCGTCCTCCATCACAGTCCATTTGTTGGTCCGCACGCGCAGACCCCAGATCAAATCCTTAGAGCCGCCGGAGTATCTCAATGACGCGCCTTCGCATCTTGGCTGGCAGCATCTGTCTCTATCTCACGACGGATCCCGCCATGGCAGCCGAGGGGCTGGATGGCCGGACCATGGGCTTTGCCTGGGCAATCCCGTTTATCGGCATGCTGCTGTCGATTGCCGTGTTTCCCTTGGTGGCGCATCATTTCTGGGAGCGGCACCGCCTGAAGGTAGCGGCATTCTGGGCGGCTTTGGCGCTCGTTCCCATTGCGCTCACGAGTGGGATCACGACTGCGGGGGAAGCCGTGGTTCACACCGCGCTTCTCGAATACATCCCCTTCATCCTGCTGCTGCTTGTACTGTTCACGGTGGCAGGAGGGATCGTGGTACGCGGCAACCTGCATGGCTCGCCCCTCACCAACACCATGCTGCTTGCGATTGGCGCGGTCCTCGCCAGCTTCATCGGCACCACCGGCGCGGCGATGATCCTGATACGCCCCTTGATCCGCGCCAATGACGACCGGAAGCACAATGTGCATGTGTTCATCTTCTTCATTTTCCTTGTGGCGAATGCCGGCGGTGCACTGACGCCGCTTGGCGACCCGCCGCTTTTCCTGGGCTTCCTGCGCGGGGTCAGTTTCTTCTGGCCGACGATCCATCTCCTTGGCCCCGCCGTTCTGATCATCGGCGTGCTGCTTGCCCTGTTCTTCCTGCTCGACAGCTTCATCTATGCGAAAGAGGGCCACCTGCCGCGGGACCCGACGCCGGACCGCAGCATTTCGATCTCAGGCGGCATCAACTTCCTGCTGATTCCCGCCATCATCACAGCCATTCTGATGTCGGCATCCCTCGATCTTGGTAAGCTCACGATCTTCGGAACTGAGGTCACGGTCGCCAGCCTGTTGCGCGATGCATCGCTCATCGCCATTGTCCTTGTTTCGCTGGCCTTCACACCCAAGACCCATCGTAACGAAAACAACTTCAACTGGGGCCCTATCCGGGAGGTGGCGGAACTTTTTGCCGGCATCTTCATCACTATCGTGCCAGTGCTCGCCATGCTGAAAGCAGGTTCGGAGGGCGCGTTCGCGCCGCTCGTTGCACTGGTGCAGGAACCGGGCGGAGAGCCGCACAATTTGGCCTATTTCTGGATCACCGGCGGGCTCTCGGCATTCCTCGACAATGCCCCGACCTATCTGGTGTTCTTCGAACTCGCAGGTGGTGACTCTCAATATCTGATGACGCAAGGCGCCACGACGCTGACCGCGATCTCCGCGGGTGCGGTGTTCATGGGAGCCATGACCTACATCGGCAATGCGCCAAACTTCATGGTCTATGCCATTGCGCGGGATGGCGGCGTGAAAATGCCGGGCTTCTTCGGCTACATGCTGTGGTCCGGCGCGATTCTCTTGCCGTTGTTCGTGCTGATGTCCTTGATATTCTTCCGCGCGTGAGGTCACTCCGCGCGGTTTTTCCGTCCGCTGGCAGCCATCCGGTCGATATAGGCGAGAATGAAGGCCGAGACGACGAAGGCGAGATGCATGATCGTGAGCCACATCAACTGATCAAAGGTGAACTTCTGAACGTTGAGGAACACCTGCAGGAGATGGATGGACGAGATGGCGACAATGGTGGACGCCACCTTGATCTTGAGCGAGCCTGCATCAACCTTGCCCAACCATGAAATCTCCGCCTTATCGGCATTGTCGAAGCGGCTGACAAAGTTCTCATAACCCGACATGATGACCATGATGACGAGGCTCGCGACCAGCGCCGCGTCGATCAGCGACAGCATTTTCAGGATGGTGTCGCTGTCCTCCAGGACCCACAGCTTGATCATGAACTGATAAAGTTTTCCGGCAAAGGACACCGCGTAAAGCAGCAAAGCCAGCGCCAGGCCGAGATAAAAGACCACCAGCAGCCAGCGGGAGGCCAGGATCACGGCTTCGATCGTGTGTTCAAGTTTCTTCATGGCAAAGGGACCCGTCATCAACGGGTCCCCTGATAGCCCATCCACTTGGTTTGGAAAAGTAGGCTATTCGACCGACTTGGTGCTCGGGGCAGGCTCCGGCATGTCGTTGCGTGTCTTCCAGAGTGACCAGACGATACCGGCCGCCAGCACAGAGATGGTCACCACCAGTGACAAGGCGGTGTCAATCTTGACGCCGAGCGGCACAAGGAAGATCTTGATACCGACGAGCACAAGGATGGTCGCCAGCGAGTACTGCAGGTACTTGAAGCGGTGCATGGCGGCGGCCAGCGCGAAATAGAGGGCGCGAAGGCCGAGGATGGCGAAGATGTTCGACGTGTAGACGATGAAGGGATCCTGAGTGACGGCAAAGATCGCCGGAACCGAATCAACCGCGAAGATCAGGTCGACGAACTCAACGATGATCAGCGCCACGAACAGCGGCGTGATGAAGAGCGCCATCTTGCCCGTCTTGGTGTCGATCTGGCGGATCGTGAAGCGTTCACCATGCAATTCATCCGTGACGCGGAAATGCCTCTTGATGAACCTCAGCATCCAGTTGTCCTCCAGCGAGTGCTTTTCGCTTGAGGTCTTGAACATCTTCAGGCCGGTGAAGATCAGGAAAGCGCCAAACAGGAAAAGGATCCAAGAGAAGGACATGACGAGCGCCGCACCAAGCCCGATCAGGATGGCGCGGAAAACGATGACGCCAAGAATGCCCCAGAACAGCACACGGTGCTGATAAATGCGTGGAATTCTAAGGAAGGCAAAAACCGTTGCGATGACAAAGATATTGTCCATCGCCAGGGACTGCTCGATCAGGTAGCCGGTGAAGAATTCCAGGCCGGACTGACTGCCGCGCGCATACCAGACCCAGGCGCCGAAGGCGAAGGCAATGGCCATGTAACCTGCGTAGAGCAGGAAACTCTCCTTGGCCTCGATTTCCTTCTGTCCCTTGTGGAGGAAGCCCAGATCAAGAACCAGAAGCCCCACCACCACGGAGATGAAAATCAGCCAAAAATATGTGGGCGTGCCAAGAAAATCGGAGAAAAGAAACGATTGGAGAAATTCCATTGCCGGACCCTGCCTGTTCGGTTGAACGTGCGCAGCCCCGACATCGCGAGGGAAGGCCTCGCCAGAGGGGCCCGGCGCTGGTCTGGTGAATTACGGCAAATTGCGGCAAGTTCAAGGGCGGGAAAGATGAATTTCCTGTAATATTTGGAACCGGAGGCGGGTTTTGCGGAGCAGCAAGGCTATTCAGATCATCGGCTGCCATGCCGAGGGCGAGGTGGGCGACGTGATCGTAGGCGGTGTTGCACCGCCGCCCGGCAAAACAGTGTGGGAGCAATCCCGCTTCATCGCCGAAGACGGCCAACTCCGCGCCCTTGTGCTGAACGAACCACGGGGCGGCGTTTTCCGTCACGTCAACCTGCTGGTGCCGCCAAAGAACCCACAGGCTCAGATGGGCTTTATCATCATGGAGCCGGAGGATACGCCCCCCATGTCGGGCTCAAACTGCATCTGCGTAGCAACGGTTTTGCTGGACGCCGGCATCATCCCCCTGCAGGAGCCCGAGACGAAGCTTGTGCTCGAAGCCCCGGCAGGCCTCGTGGAGGTGACGGCGTCCTGCGCCAATGGCAAGGCGCAATCCATCACGCTAAAGAATGTGCCCGCCTTCGCCGATCGCCTGAGTGTGCCGCTGGAGGTCGAAGGCCTCGGCACCATCCTGGTGGATACAGCCTTCGGCGGCGACAGTTTCGTGATGGCCGATGCGAAGAGCCTCGGGTTCGCCATAACCCCCGATGAAGCGCGCGATCTCGCCGTCATCGGCCGCAAGATCGTCAAGGCTGCCAATGAGCACCTGGGATTCACCCACCCGGAGCTTCCCGGCTGGCAGCACTTCTCCTTCGCCTTCATGACGGGCGAGATGGAACGGGTGGATGACTGCCTGTCCAGCCGCAATGCCTGCGTCATCAAGCCGGGCAAGATCGACCGGTCGCCCACCGGCACGGGCTGTTCGGCACTGATGGCAGTGCTCCATGCCAAGGGACTGATGCGGCAGGGCGAGCGCTACATTGGGCGCTCCATCATCGAGAGCCGCTTCATTGGCGAGATTGCCGCTCTGTCCAGTGTCGGCAATCATGCGGCCATCATACCGACCATCACTGGCCGCGCTTGGATCACCGGGCAATCAACGCTTATGCTCGATCCGGATGACCCATTTCCCACCGGTTACAAGATTTCAGACACCTGGCCCGAGGATGTAAAGGCATGAAGAACAGCGAACTCCCCATCACCTGCCTGCTCGAAACACAGGACAAGCTCGGTGAGGGCTGCTTTTGGGATACGGCAACCCAATGCCTGTGGTGGCTCGACCTCATCACGCCCTCCGCGATCCATCGCCTGCATGTGGCAAGCGGTGCGTACCGCAAATGGCAGTTCAGCGATTTCGTCACCGCGATGGCTAAGAGGACGGACGGTACGCTGCTGGTCGGCACACGCAAGGGACTGCAGATTTTCAACCCCGAAACAGGAGCCCTCACGCCCTGGCGCGCGATTGAGCCGGAAAACCCCGGTAACCGCGGAAATGACGGCGCCTGTGACGCAAGGGGCCGCTTCTGGTTCGGAACCATGATGAACAATGTCGGCCCGTCTGGTGAAGACCTGCCGATCACCGCGCCGACCGGCACTCTGTTCCGCATCGATGCCAATGGCACAGCCGTGGCGATGGAGACAGGGGTTGGTGTCTCCAATGGCCCCTGCTGGTCGCCTGACAACCGCGTCTTCTATTTCACCGATTCGATGGCGCAGATGATCTGGGCCTATGATTTTGACCTGGAGGCCGGAACGATCTCCAACCGGCGCGTCCTGAATGACACGAAGGACTTCGGCTATCCAGACGGCGCCACGGTGGACAGCGAGGGCTATATCTGGAGCGCACGATGGGAGGGCGGTTGCGTTCTTCGCATCGACCCCAAGGGCCGCATCGACCGCGTGGTTCCAATGCCGGCACGGCGTGTCACAAATGTCTGCTTTGGCGGCGCAAAGCTCGATACGCTCTGTGTCACGACCGCACGGCTGAACCTGCCGGAGGAGGCCCTCCGCCGCCAGCCGCTGCAGGGCGGCATATTCTGCTTCGACCCCGGCGTCACAGGTTTCGAAAAGTACGCTTTCGCGGGTTGAGACATCGAGTCTATCATTCCATCAAATATCATCGGGAGACGCCACCATGAACCTCGTCCAGATCGCCGACAGCAAGGGCAAGCGCCGCGTGGGGCTGGTGGCCGGAGGCCAGGTGATCCTGCTGAAGAAAGTGGCCACCACCCTCGACCTTGCCGAACTGGCGTTGAGAGAGGGCAGCAGGCTTTCCAGCCTCGCCGCCTCGCTCGCCAGCACAATGACGGAAGATTATGCGGCGGCACTGACGGAACACCGCGTGCTGCCACCCGTCGACCACAGGGACCCCGCCCATTGCATCATCACCGGAACGGGCCTCACCCACTTGGGCTCCGCTTCGGCGCGCGACGGCATGCACAAGAAGCTCTCCGGTGACACGGGAGAACTGACTGACAGCCTCAAGATGTTCAAGCTTGGCCTCGAAGGCGGAAAGCCAAGATCCAGGGGTGAGGCAGGCGTCCAGCCGGAATGGTTCTACAAAGGCGATGGCTCGTGGCTGGTTGGCCCGGGCAAGCCGCTGCCGCTTCCCGCCTTCGCACAGGATGGCGGCGAGGAACCAGAACTGGCGGGCCTTTACCTGATCGATGCGAAGGGCCGCCCCGTGCGGCTGGGCTTCGCGCTGGGCAATGAGTACTCAGACCATGTCGTCGAACGGCAGAACTATCTCTATCTCGCGCATTCCAAGCTCCGCCATTCGGCGATCGGGCCAGAGATGGTCATGGGCAAGCTGCCTGCCTCGATCGAGGGCATGAGTCGCATCCGGAGCGGCGGCAAGGTGATCTGGGAAAAGCCCTTCCTAACGGGTGAGGCGAACATGAGCCACACCATCGCCAATCTCGAATACCACCACTTCAAGTATGACGGTTTCCGGCGGCCGGGTGACCTGCACATCCATTATTTCGGTACCGCCACACTGTCGATCGCGGATGGAGTCGAGACCCGGGACGGCGACATCTTCGAGATCTCTGCCGCGCCCTTCGGCGCAGCTCTCTGCAATCCTCTGAAGGCGATGAAGCCCGGTTACAAGCCGGGTGGCGCCAAGGCTCTGGGATGAAGAGCTTCATCGCACTTGACTGGGGCACCACCTCGTTCCGCGCCTACCGGGTGACGGGCGACGGAACGGTGCTGGATGCCATCTCCGCAGCTGAAGGCATCCTCCATGTCGAAAACGGACACTTCGAAGCAGCCCTTGAGAAGCATATCGGCGGATGGGATGTAAGCCTGCCTATCATGGCAGCCGGCATGATCACCTCGCGCCAGGGCTGGATAGAACTTCCCTATCTCCCCTGCCCGGCAGGCGCCGCCGATCTCGCGCGCGCGCTCCATCACCACACCACGGCCTCGGGCAGGAGAATCGCCTTCGTGACAGGCCTCAGCTACCGAACGCCTGACGGCATGCCGGAGGTGATGCGGAGCGAGGAGGTTCAGGTGTTTGGCTCGCTTGACGGCGGCTGCACCCATTTCATTGCACCGGGCACGCATTCCAAGTGGATCGCCACGCGCGGCGAACAGATCCTCAGCTACGCAACCTATGTAACGGGCGAGGTCTTCGCGGCGCTGAAAGAGAATACGATCCTGGGACGTTTGATGAAGCCCGGACCGGATGATGACGAAGCCTTCGCCATGGGCGTCCGTGCGGCACTCGATGATCCTGCGGGTTTCCTGCATCGCATCTTTTCGGCGCGCTCACTGGCACTCTTCGGGGAATTGGCGCCTGAGTCGATCGCCTCCTATCTCTCGGGCCAGGTGATCGGCACAGAAGTGGCCCACGCCATAAGGGACAATCCGCGCGATGTGCAATATGCGGTGCTGGCCTCGCCCCAGATCGGCGGGCGCTATGTGAAAGCACTGGGAATCGCCGGCCTCAAGGCACAATCCGGAGATCCGCAAGCCATCGTGAAGGGGCTGGCGATCATTGCACGGCATGCGGGGATCATGAGATGAGTTTTGAGACAGCCGTGCAAGAGTGCGGCATCATTGCCATCCTGCGGGGTGTTAACCCGGATGAGGTGGACGCCGTTGGCGCTGCCCTGTTCGCCGCCGGCATCCGCATTGTGGAGGTGCCGCTCAATTCGCCAGACCCCTTCAACTCGATCGCGCGCCTGTCCAGCCGTTTCGCAGGCCGCATGGTGGTGGGCGCGGGCACGGTACTGGACGAAGGCAATGTTGACCGCGTGAAGGCGGCGGGCGGGGAAATCATTGTGGCGCCGGACTGCAACCCCGCCGTCATCGCGCGCGCTGTCATGCAGGGGCTTGTGCCGCTTCCGGGTGTCTTCACGCCGACCGAAGCCTTTGCGGCAGTGCGCGCGGGCGCTAGTCACCTGAAGCTTTTCCCTGCGGAGGCGGCAAGCCCGGCAACGGTCAAGGCATGGAGGGCCGTGCTGCCCCGCCATGTGAGGGTTTATGCGGTGGGCGGCGTCACACCGTTCAACATCAAGGCCTGGTGGGATGCCGGATGTGCGGGCTTCGGTATCGGTTCCAATATTTACAAGCCCGGCATGAGCGCCGATGATGTCAGAAAGGCAGCGGATGCATTCGTCACGGCGTGGCAGGCATTGAAGGGGGACTAAGCAAAAATGAAAGTCGCTGTGGTGACGGGTGCAGGCTCCGGCATTGGCAAGGCCGTGGCTTTGGCCTTCGGGCGCGAAGGCTATGCCGTGGTGCTGGCGGGCCGGCGCGCCGATCTCCTGCATGAGGTGGCGAAGGTTATCGGCCCAAATGCGCTGGCCGTTCCCACCGACGTCGCAGACCCTGTTTCGGTGAAGGCCCTGTTCACCGCCTGCCGGGAGAGGTTCGGGCGGCTGGACGTGCTGTTCAACAATGCAGGCACCGGTGCACCTGGCACCATCCTGCTCGAGGACCTGTCGATCGAGATGTGGCAGAACGTGGTGAACGTCAATCTCTCAGGCGTGTTCTATTGCATGCAGGAGGCCTTCCGCCTGATGAAGGCACAGACGCCGCAGGGCGGGCGTATCATCAACAACGGCTCAATCTCGGCGCACGCGCCGCGGCCCAACTCAGCACCCTATACCTCAACCAAGCACGCGGTGACGGGGCTCACCAAGGCGGGCTCGCTCGATGGCCGGAAATATGACATCGCCGTCTGCCAGATTGACATCGGCAATGCCGGAACCGAGATGACGGAAAAGATGAAGACCGGCATGCCGCAAGCCAATGGCACGGTGGCGCCGGAACCGACGATGGATGTGGAGAATGTCGCGAAGACCGTCCTCTACATGGCCTCGCTTCCACTCGAAGCCAACGCCCAGTTCGTCACCGTGATGGCAACCAAGATGCCCTATATCGGGCGGGGATAATGGGCCCTCATCCGGTGCGCCGCAACACCTTCTCCCGTGCATGCGTGGGAGAAGGCGCCCGACGGTTAGAGAGGGCTCTCTGATTTAATTCCCGTCTTCCGGAAGATGCGGCAGGAGGTGAACGTCGATCCCCTCCTCCATCAGTTCCTTTGCCTCATCCGGAGAGGCCTGGCCGTAGATGACGCGCTGCTCGGCTTCCGCATAGTGGATCTTGCGGGCCTCCTCGGCAAACTTGTCACCGACATATTCGGCATTCTCTTCCACATGCTTGCGCATTTCGCGCACCATCTGCATCATCACTGCAAGGCGCGGATCGACGGGCGCTGATACGACCTTGGCCGCCACATCCGCCTTGCGGTTGGACTTCACCGGGACACCCGGCGCCATCAGTTGCTTTTCAACCTTGGCCGAACCGCAATGGGTGCAGATGACAAGTCCTTGGCCCGCCTGCTCATCATAGGCGGCACTGTTGCGGAACCAGCCGTCAAAGGCATGGCCCTGGTCGCATATGAGGTCATAGTGGATCATGCTGAACAGGTAGCAACGGTGGGGTGAGTATTCAAGATTTCAACTGCGGCGGCCTTGTCATTGCCAAGCGCGGGAATGCGCGTGCGTGCCCGGTCTGGGGCGGAAAGATCAAGGTCTGCAATCAGCACGCCGGGCTCAATGCTCCCTTCCGCGATGACATCGCCCCAGGGCGAGACAATCAGCGAATGGCCATACGTTTCCCGCCCCGACTCATGCAGGCCGCCCTGGGCAGCCGCCAGCACGAAACTTCCCGTTTCGATAGCGCGGGCGCGCAGCAGCACATGCCAGTGCGCCTGACCCGTGGGCACGGTGAAGGCGGAGGGTACGGTGAAGAGCTTCACCCCGGCCTTGGCCAGCGCGCGGTAGAGATGCGGAAAGCGCATGTCATAGCAGATCGTGAGGCCAATGGGGCCAAAGGGTGTATCGGCCAGCACGGCTTTTTCCCCATACGCATAAGCGTGAGACTCGCGCAGGCTTTCACCGGTGGGCAAATCAACGTCGAAGAGGTGAATCTTGTCGTAACGCGCCGCGATGGCGCCATCAGGCGAAAACAGGAGCGAGCGGTTGACAAGCTTCTCACCCCCGCCCTTCAGCGCCAGAGAACCGATGTTGAGCCAGAGACCAAGGCGCTGCGCCAGGTCTGAAAACCCGGCCACGCTCACATCATCCGCTTCCGGTTTGGCCAGCGCGCGAAGACGCGGCCTGTCCGGCTCCATGATGTTGGTCATCTCAGGCGTTGAGATGAAGCCCGCGCCCTCGGCGGCAGCCTTGCGGATCAGCTCAGCGGCGTCGGAAAAATTGCGGGCCATGTCGCGGCCCGAGCGCATCTGAATGAGGGCGGCGCGGATCACGTCGATGCAAGCATTGGATCAAGCCTGCCTGCGGCATCAAGCGCGTGGATGTCGTCGCATCCGCCTACATGGGTTTCGCCGATGAAGATCTGCGGGACGGTGCGGCCGCCATTGGCCCGCTCCGTCATCTTGCGGCGGAGAGCGGGATCCTGCACGTCGATCTCGTCATAGGAAACGCCCTTCTTCTTCAGCAGCGCCTTGGCGGCGTGGCAATAAGGGCAATAGGGCGTCGTGTAGATGGTAACTTTGGGCTGTGCTGTCATAGTAAGGTCAAATATGAGGCCTTGCGGGAGTGGGGACAAGAGCGAAGCTCAGCAGATTCACCCGGGCCGCCCCACCCTCTCGCAGTACCTGGGCGCAGGCTTCCGCCGTGGCGCCGGTGGTGCGCACGTCATCAACCAGCAGCACTGATTTCCCGGCGATTTCCGCAAGACCCTCAGGCGTCAGGGCAAACGCATTCCTCACATTCTTCCGCCGCTCATCCCGCTCCAGGCCGACTTGCGTCCGGGTCCGCCGGCTCCGCAGGAGAAGCCGGGATCGCCATGGACGGCCTGATGCCTTGGATATCTGCTGCGCCAGAAAGGCTGACTGGTTGAACCGCCGCTGCCACAACCGGAAGCGATGCAGAGGCACGGGCAGGATGATGTCCGTTTCCGCCAGCAGCGTGCGGCCTGCGCGCGCCATCATGCGGGCCATGAGGAGGCCCGCTTCCTGACGGTCCAGATATTTCAGGGCATGGACAAGCTTCCCGGACGTCTCATCGAAGAGCACCGCGGCGCGCGCCCTGTCCCAAGGCGGCGGGTCGGCAAGGGCGGCGGCACTCAGGCTTCCCTCGCCCTGGTCATAGGCGAAGGATGTGCCCAATGCATCGCAAACCGGATCGTCAATCTGCTGCAGCTTCTGCCAGCAACCGAGGCACAGGCTGGCCGGTTCGCCCACGGGCGCCACGCAGATCAGGCAAAGGCTCGGCGCGGCAAGGTCCACCACACTCCGCCAGAGGCGGCCTGGAAGCTCGGAAACAACCAACTGTATGACGCTACGTTAACACATGGAACAGGATCCGTGGATTCCCTTTTGCGATTGGTCTAACAGCGGCCTTCGAAACATTGCCCGGAGCACCCGATGTCCTTCACCCGCGCCGATCTCGACCGCCTCTCCGCCATCATGGCTGAAGCCGCAGACGCTGAAATCATGCCGCGCTTCCGCAGCCTGGAAGATGGCGGTATCCGCGAGAAGACGGGCGCGCTCGACCTCGTCACCGATGCCGATGAACAGGGCGAGTGGCACATCCGCGATGCCTGCGCCAAGGCCTTCCCGAAGGCGCTGTTCGTGGGCGAGGAATCGGTGGCCCGCGATCCGTCCCTGCTTGGAAAGATCAAGGATGCAGATCTCGCCATCATCGTCGACCCCATCGACGGCACCTCGAACTTCGCCTGGGGCCTGCCGCTGTTCGGCGTCATGGCGGGTGTTGTGTCAAAGGGCGAGACGGTGGCCGGGCTGATCTATGATCCGGTGGGGCGCGACTGGCACAAGGGCCTGAAAGGCCATGGCGCCTGGGGCGAAAGCGCCAATGGCCGCACGCGCGCGCTTCGCGTGGCGAAGCCCGAGACTCTGTCCGAACTGACGGGTCTCTCCTCCTGGTATCTGATGCCCGAACCGATGCGGTCGAGAACTGCGGCCAACCTCGCCAAGACAAAGGCCTGCTTCAACTACCGCTGTGCGGCTTATGAATATCGCCTGATCGCGGAAGGCCTGGTGCATTTCAGCCTGCACTACAAATTGATGCCATGGGACCATGCGGCAGGCGTGCTGATCCACAGCGAGGCGGGTGGCTTCTCGGCGCTGCTGGATGGCACGCCCTATGCCGCGACCAAGCATGAGGGTGGCATCATCTCCGCTCCCGACCGCGAGACCTATGATCTCATCAGGCGGGAGCTTGCCACTCAATGAATGGCGCCCAGCCCCTTTTCGACCGGGCGCTTGCCCTCACCCGCGCGGCGTGGAAACACGGCAGCGAACCCAACATCCTGACGCGCACCATCGCGGAGGAGCTGGTGGAGCGGCTGAACTTTATCAGCCGCCATTTCGAGCATACGCTGCTCATCGCAGCGGAGCCTGAGGCGATTGCCGCGCGGCTGAAGGAAGGCGGGCAGGTAAAGGCCGTGGAGCTTCGCAAGCCCTCCATCGGTGATGATCTGCAGCTTCCGCCTGATCGCTATGACGCCCTGTTCTCGATCCTGGACTTGCAGACGGTGAATGACGTGCCGGGGGCGCTGATCCAGATGCGCCGCGCCCTGAAGCCTGACGGCCTGTTGCTCGCCTGCCTCTTCGCGGGCGATACGCTGATGGAACTGCGCCAGTCATGGCTCGCCGCTGAAGCGGCTATATCAGGCGGCGTGACGCCACGCGTATCACCGATGATCGATGTGCGCGAGCTGGGTGGCCTCCTGCAGCGCGCTGGCCTTGCCCTTCCGGTGGCCGATCTTGACCGCACCCTGGTGCGCTACGCCGATGCGGTGGCGCTCATTCACGAGATCCGCGAACTTGGCCTTTCCAATGTGCTGGTGGGCCGCTCCAGGACACCGGTGAGCCGCAGGCTGATGGGGGCTGCCATCAACCACTACCAGCAGAATTTCGCCGATGCCGATGGCCGCGTGCGCGCCACGGTGGAGATAGCGTGGATCACCGGCTGGGCGCCCCATGACAGCCAGCAGAAGCCCCTGAAACCGGGCAGCGCCAAGGCACGATTGGCAGATGCGCTGAAGGTGGAAGAGAAGAAGGTCTGAAAAGCCGCACCATCAACTCATCATGCCTGGGCACTGATCCGGGGATCGCGGCAGGCTAGAGCGGGATGCGCTCGGGTGAACTCACATCAATTCCTGTGAATTCCGGCACCCCGGTGAAAGCCGGGGTCCAGCTTCAGGCTTCACGCAGTTGGATGCCGGCCTTCGCCGGAATGACGGCAGAGTGTGCGGTGTAAGGCATGCCGATTCCAGCCAACCGCTCTGCGCTCTAAAGGAGCGCCAGATAACGCACGGCGATCAAGACATATCAGGCTCACAACAAATCGATGATGTGTGGAATGAGCGGCACGTCGGCCGGCGGCATCGGATAGTCCCGCAGCTTCAGCGGCCTGACCCAGGCAAGTTCCTGGCCTTCCGCGCCCGTGGCCTGTCCCTTCCAGCGGCGGCAGACATAGAGCGGCATCAGCAGGTGAAACTCCTCATAGGCATGGCTGGCGAAGGTCAGGGGCGCCAGGCAGGATTCGGCCACGTCGATGCCGAGTTCTTCCTTCAGTTCACGGATCAATGCGGTCTCTGGCCGCTCGCCTGCTTCCACCTTGCCGCCCGGAAACTCCCACAAGCCGCCAAGCTGCTTGCCCTCTGGCCGCTTCGACAGGAGCACGCGCCCATCAGCATCGATGAGCACCACCGCAGCAACAAGGACGATCCTCATGCTCAGCTGCGGTAAGAGCCGTTGATGTCGATATAGGCGTGGGTCAGGTCGCAAGTCCACACGGTAGACTTGCCCTTGGCAACGCCCACATCCGCCTCGATCACGATATGGCGGCCCTTCATGTGCGGCATGATCTCGGCCTCCTTGTAGGAAGGATCGCGCATGCCGTTCTTCGCAACCGTTACGCCGCCGATCCTGATCCTCAGCTTGTCGCGGATGGCCTTCTCGCCTGCCTTGCCGATGGCCATGACGACGCGGCCCCAATTGGCGTCCTCGCCCGCAACTGCCGTCTTCACCAGCGGCGAATTGGCGACCGACATGGCAATCCGGTGCGCAGCCTTATCATTCTCAGCGCCGGTGATCGCAATCTCGATGAACTTCTGCGCGCCTTCGCCATCCTTCGCCACCTGGTGCGCCAGGTCCATGCAGAGCTTGTCCAACCCCTTGGCGAAGGCCTTGAGTCGCGCATCCTCCGGAGAGCGCAGCCCGGTCAGCGCGCCGCCCGCTGCACCCGTGGCGAACATCAGCACCGTGTCCGATGTCGAGGTATCGCCATCCACCGTGATGCAGTTGAAACTCCTGTCAACGCTCTTCGACAGGAGTTTCTGCAGGATCTTTGGTGGCAATGCCGCATCAGTGAAGATGAAAACCAGCATCGTCGCCATGTCGGGCGCGATCATGCCAGAGCCCTTGGCAATGCCGTTGATGGTGACCGTCTTCTGGCCGAGCTTCACTTTGACGGAGCAGGCCTTCGGGAAGGTGTCCGTCGTCATGATGGCCCTGGCCGCCATGCCCCAGGCACCGGGCTGCGCCTGTAAGGCCAGCGAGGGGAGCGCCTTGATGATGTAATCCGGGCTCAGCGGTTCACCGATGACGCCGGTTGAGGCCTGGAAGATCTCGGCGGGCTTGCAGTTGAGAAGCTTCGCGGCGGATTTCGCCACCGCCGTCACCGTGGCGACACCGGCCTTGCCGGTGAAGGCGTTGGCGTTGCCCGCATTGATGACAACGGCGCGGGCCGAGCCGCCCCCGAGACTCTTCACGCACCAGTCCACCGGAGCGGAGCGGGACTTGGACCGGGTAAAACACCCGGCCACGCTTGAGCCCGGATCAAGCACGGCCAACAGCACGTCCGGCCGGTTCTTGTAGCGGATGCCGGTTTCGGCCGCCGCCAGCTTCACGCCGGCAATGGGCGGAAGTTCCGGGAATGCCGCAGGCGCCAGCGGCGAAACCTGATGTGCCATGAACAGCCCCCTCAAAAATGTCCGGCTTAAGCCGGTATTGTTACTGTGCCGGGAGCTGCAGGTCGCCCTTGCCGCCGGTCGCGTCCTCCGCCGGAGCTTCAACGGCAGGGGTGGCAGCGCCCGAAGGGTCACCACCGGTCTGCTCAAGCGCCTTCTGCTGCCGTTCCTTCATGGTCTGGGCAGCCTTGGAGGCCTCTTCGGCATATTTCTTCAGATCTTCATCGACCAGTTCGACCTTGGAGGCGCTGCGGATCTTCTGCATGACCTCGCCCACCTTTTGGCGGAGCAGCACGTTGCGAATCGCCGCCTTCACCTGATCATAGGGCTGAGCCGCACCCTGCTTGCGGTCCTCGACGCGGATGATGTGCCAGCCGAAATCTGTCTTTACCGGCTGCGATGTTTCACCGACCTTCAAGGCAAATGCTGCCTTGGAAAATTCCGGTACCATTTCGGCCGCCGTGAAATAACCGAGGTCGCCACCGTAATCCTTGGAGCCATCGAGCGAATACTGCTTCGCCAGATCCTCGAACTTTTCACCGGCCGCAAGGCGCGCCTCTATATCCTGAGCTTCCTTCTCGGAGCCCACGAGGATCATGCGGGCCCGGACACGCTCGGTTTCGGCCAGCTTGACGGCTTCTTCCTCATAGACCTTACGGATATCTTCCTCGGTCACCATCGGACGGATTTTCTGGAAGAAGTAGGCGTCACGCAGGGCTTTGGCCTGATACAGAGCCAACCTGCGCTTATACTCCTCGGTATCTGCAATCCCTTCCTTTACGGCATACTGGGCAAGCAGGTGGCGTTCGATGAGATATTCCACAACGAAGGGATAACGCAGCTTCGGGGGAAGGTCGGGAAGCTGGCCGACAATGTCATCGGTGGCCATCTGCACTTCCGAAACGCGGATTTCATGGCCGTTGACGATGGCCACCACCTTGTCGTCCTTGGGAGCGATCTCCTCCTCCTGCGCCGCAGCGGGCAGAATGAAGGCAATGCCCAGCAGGGCAGAGGCAGCGCATGTATTCAGAAATCTGCGAGAAAACGACATAAAGTCCACCGTTTGGAAGCCTGAGCGGCCAGCCCGCCTGATTTGCCGAGCGCTGCTCTTTGTCTTCCAAAGAAGGCAAGAATAAGCCCCTGCAGCTCCGTCCGGGCGGCCACAATTCGAATTGCACATTGATCTTCTTGGTCAGGCGTTGCAAGTGGGCCGCGCAGAGAATGGAACCGCTGTTGCGCCAATGCAACACATTGAAATCGCGGGAACCTCGCCCCATCTGGCCGCAAGTTCGAGTTTAATTGTCGGGCCTCATTGCCCCCGTCCCGCAACTTGACTAGAAAGCCCCTCAAACACACGGGGGGGCGGAGCGCCCCGTTCCTGAAGGAAACGAATCAATGTTCGGATTGCGCGGCATCGCCGCTAAGATTTTCGGGTCGAGCAACGACCGGATGATTGCCAAATACCGTGGCCGCGTGGCGGAGATCAACGCGCTGGAACCGGAACTGGCCGGCCTTTCAGACGAAGCGATTCGCGCCCGCACCCAAATATTCCGCGACGAGGTCGCCGCCGGCAAGAGTCTCGACGAGCTTCTGGTTCCCGCCTTCGCCACGGTGCGCGAGGCCGCCAAGCGCACCCTGGGCCAACGCCACTTCGACGTGCAGCTGATCGGCGGCATGGTACTGCATGAGGGCCGCATCGCCGAAATGAAGACGGGCGAAGGCAAGACGCTGGTGGCCACGCTGCCCGTCTATCTGAACGCGCTGACCGGCAAGGGCGTGCATGTGGTGACCGTGAACGACTACCTCGCCCGCCGCGATGCCGGATGGATGAGCCAGATCTACGGCTTCCTCGGCCTCACCACGGGCGTGATCGTTCATGGCCTGTCGGATGAGGAACGCCGCACCGCCTATGCCTCTGACGTGACCTACGCGACCAATAACGAACTGGGTTTCGATTATCTGCGCGACAACATGAAGTACCACCTCCAGGAGATGGTGCAACGCGGCCATAACTTCGCGATCGTCGACGAAGTCGACTCGATTCTGGTGGACGAGGCCCGGACCCCGCTCATCATCTCCGGCCCGGTCGATGACAAGTCAGACCTCTACAATGCCGTCAACCAGTTCATCCCGGCGCTGACGCCGGAGGACTATGACCTCGACGAGAAGCAGCGCGCGGTGACGCTCACCGAACAGGGCAACGTGCATCTCGAGCAGGTTCTTGGCGAAGCAGGCCTGTTGCGCGGCACCAATCTTTATGACGCGGAGAACGTGACGATCGTTCACCACGTGCAGCAGGCGCTCAGGGCTCACAAGCTGTTCCAGCGCGACAAGGACTATATCGTCAAGGACGGTCAGGTCGTCATCATCGACGAATTCACTGGCCGCATGATGGCGGGACGCCGCTATTCGGAAGGCCTGCACCAGGCGCTTGAAGCGAAGGAACATGTGGCGATTCAGCCGGAGAACGTCACCCTCGCCTCGATCACCTTCCAGAACTATTTCCGCCTCTATGACAAGCTCTGCGGCATGACCGGCACGGCAGCCACCGAGGCCGAGGAGTTCATGGACATCTACGGGCTCGAAGTCGTTGACATCCCAACCAACGTTCCCGTTGCCCGCAAGGACGAGGACGACCAGGTGTTCCGCACCGCGCGGGAAAAATACGCTGCAATCTGCGACACCATCGATGAGGCGCGCGGCCTCGGCCAGCCGGTTCTTGTCGGCACCACCTCGATCGAGAAGTCGGAAATCCTGTCCGAGATGCTCAAGGCCAAGGGCGTGCCGCACAATGTGCTGAATGCGCGCTACCATGAGCAGGAAGCCGCCATCGTGGCGCAGGCCGGCGTTCCGGGCGCGGTCACGATCGCAACGAACATGGCAGGCCGCGGCACCGACATCAAGCTTGGCGGCAATCTGGACATGCGGATCGCTATCGAGCTGGCCGATGTGCCTGCAGGCCCGCAGCGTGACGCCCGCATTGACGTCATCAAGCAGGAAATCGAAGCCAACAAGCAGACGGTGCTTGCCGCCGGTGGCCTCTTCGTCATCGGCACCGAACGCCATGAGAGCCGCCGCATCGACAATCAGCTTCGCGGCCGTTCCGGCCGCCAGGGCGACCCAGGCCGGTCTCTGTTCTATCTGTCGCTCGAAGATGATCTGATGCGTATCTTCGGGTCCGAGCGCCTCAACTCCATGCTGACCATGTCCGGCCTCAAGGAGGGCGAGGCGATCGTCCACCCGTGGATCAACAAGGCGCTGGAAAAGGCACAGCAGAAGGTTGAAGCCCGGAACTTCGACATCCGCAAGAATCTCCTCAAGTTCGACAACGTGATGAATGATCAGCGCAAGGTCATCTTCGACCAGCGCATCGGCATCATGAAGGGCGAGGAAGTGTCAGAGACGGTGGACGACATGCGCCACCACACCATCGAAGACCTGGTGACCAAGCACATTCCGCCCAACAGCTACGCCGAGCAGTGGGATGCAGCGGGCCTGCGCGAGAGGCTTCAGGAAGTGCTGGGCCTTGACCTCGCAGCCGATGAATGGGCCAAGGAGGAAGGCATCGCCGACGAGGAAATCCTCGAGCGCGTCACGAAGGCGGCTGATGCCCATTATGCGGCCAAGCGCGAGAAGTACGGCCCCGAGATCATGAACCAGGTGGAAAAGACCTTCCTTCTCCGCACCCTCGACCAGCTGTGGCGCGACCACATCATCACCGTGGAGCAGCTGCGCCAGGTGATTCATCTGCGCGGCTATGGCCAGCGCGATCCGCTGAACGAATACAAGACGGAAGGCTATACCCTGTTTGAAAGCATGGTGGACCGACTGCGTGAGAACGTGACAGGCCAGTTGATGCGCGTTGAAATCCAGATGCGTGACGCAGCAGACATTCCGAACCTGCCTGATGAAGACGACCTGCCGCTGATGGAGGCCCACCACATCGACGCAACCACGGGCGAGGATGACGTAGGCGAAGGCACGGCCATTGCGGCGAAATCCGGCATCGACCCCAAGAACCCCGCCACATGGGGCAAGGTCTCGCGCAACGACCCCTGCCCTTGCGGCTCCGGCAAGCGCTACAAGCACTGCCACGGGGCGTATGCCTAGCCCCTAGACTGCAGCAAGGTCTTCAGAGCTTGACACAGGACACCCGCACTACAGTCACGTCAAGGCTGAGATGAAACTGGCATCAGCTTATGCACAGGGCGCGGCACTGCTTTGCGTGGGTGTAGCAGCTTATATCCTTCAAGATCTGATCATGAAGGTGGCCAGCGGCAGCTATCCCATACATCAGGCTCTGGTGTTTCGCGCCATGACCGCGCTGCCGATTGCGGTTCTGATCATCTACTTGTCTGGAAGCCTGAAATCCCTCCGTGGCTCCACCTTGCCAATGCTCCCGCGCAGCCTTCTGCTCGTGCTGTGCAATTTGGCCTACTACCTGGCCCTGGCAACACTTCCACTCGCAACTGTCGGGGCACTGTATCTTTCAGCTCCCTTGATGATCACCGCCCTCTCCGTGCTGCTGCTTGAGGAGAAGGTGAACTGTCTCCAATGGGGCGCGATTGGTGCAGCATTTGCCGGCGTGATCCTGATCATCCACCCGGGCAATGGATCATTCGAGTGGGCGATGGTCTTGCCGTTGCTGTCCGCGCTTGCCTATGCGGGCGCCGTGATCCTTGAGCGAAAGAAAAGCAACGACAATGATCCCGGCGTGATGTCGCTTCACAGCCAGGCCTGGCTGACGCTCACCGGCGTGGTGCTCGGGCTGCTTCTGGGCTTCGGAGAACTAAGCGGAGAGACACAACAGCATGCGAGCATGGATTTCCTTCTCCGTGGCTGGCAGTGGCCTTCCACAAGAGATTTCATGATCCTGCTCATATGCGGCATCGTCGGCTCAGCGTCGACATTCCTCCTGACGAAAGCCTACACACTTTCAGAGGCCAGCACCCTCGCGCCGTTTGAGTACACGGCACTCCTGTGGAGCATCTTCCTGGGGTGGCTTGTGTTCGGGAATTTGCCGGTTGCAAAAGAATGGGCCGGCATTGCGCTTCTGGTTGGCGCCGGTCTGGTGAGCGTCTATGCGGCTGACACAAAGCAGGCGGGCGCCACCGCTGGATCATTGGGCGGGGATGCCACAAACCGGTGAACCCGACCGACCCTGCTTGAAAAGCCTAGCAAGGCTCAAGCAAGAGATGGCGGACCGTTTCCGCCACGGCCTCCTGCCAAGGGCGGAAGGCATAGCCAAAGCGCCGTCCGAATGCGGCGGTGTCGAGCCGGGAATTGGCAGGCCGACGGGCCGGGGTCGGGTAATCAGCGGTCGTGATCGGTTCGAGCACAGGCGCAGGGCCGCCATGGCGGGCACCTTCCGCGAATATCACCTGCGCCAAGCCAAACCAGCTCGTGCTGCCTGCATTGGTCAGATGATAGATGCCGCCGGAGCCCGGCGTGGTAACGAGTTGCGGGGCAATCTCAAAAATTGCCGCCGCAATGTCGGCGGCACTGGTCGGATTGCCAAACTGATCGCTCACGATGCGAAGGCTGGGCCGCTCAGCGCCAAGGCGCAGCATGGTTTTCACGAAGTTCGCACCAAACGGACTGAACACCCAAGCGGTTCGGAAAATGAAGGCTGGGGGATAAGCGGCGAGAACTGCCGTCTCACCCTCCCGCTTGGAGTGCCCGTAAACGTTCAAAGGCGCCGTGCTGTCTGTTTCCACATAGGGCGCGGCCTTGGCCCCGTCGAACACATAATCCGTCGACAGATGAATAAGTGGAACGTTCAGTGTGGCAGCCGCCTGGGCAACGGCCTGCGCACCATCGCGGTTGATGGCAAAGGCCCGCGCCGCATCGGCCTCCGCCTTGTCAACGGCGGTATAGGCCGCCGCATTCACCACAAGGTCAGGCGCTGCGGCGATGATCACGGCCCGCGCGGCTGCCGGATCCTCAAGGTCCAGCGTGGGGCGGCCAAGCGCCAAAAGCTCCACACCATTCAGATGCCGGGCCTGGGCGGCCAGAGACATTGCAACTTGGCCGCTTTTCCCCGTGACAAGAATGCGCATTCACGCCGCCCCGCCGAGGCGCTGACCAGCATAGCGCGCCTCACGCAGCGGCCGCCACCAGGATTCATTGTTCAGGTACCAAGCGATTGTCTCACGCAGCCCCATGTCAAAGCTGTAACGGGCTTTCCAGCCAAGTTCTGTTTCGGCTTTCGTTGCATCGATGGCATAGCGCAGATCATGGCCCGGCCTGTCACCCACGAAGGTGATGAGGCGGCGGCGCGGTCCCCCTGCAGCGGGTCTCGCCTCGTCCAGAAGATCGGCGATGGCCTCCACCACAGCAAGATTTGAACGCTCGTTACCGCCACCGATATTGTATGACTGGCCGGGGCGGCCCTGTGCCAGCACCACGGCAAGAGCGCGGGCATGGTCCTCCACGTGAAGCCAGTCACGCACATTCTCGCCCGTGCCATAGACGGGAAGCGGCTTCTCATCGAGACCGTTGAGGATCATCAAAGGGATCAGCTTTTCCGGAAACTGATAAGGACCGTAATTGTTCGAACAGTTCGAGAGCACCACGGGCAGGCCATAGGTATGATGCCAGGCCATGACGAGATGATCGGATGACGCCTTCGATGCCGAGTATGGCGAGGATGGCGCATAGGCTGTTTCTTCGGTGAAGCGGCCACCGGAGAGGGGCAGTTCGCCGAACACCTCGTCGGTTGAGATATGATGAAACCGGAAGCCACGGCGCTTTGCGGGCGAAAGCTCTGCCAGATAGGCCCGCGACGCCTGCAGCAAGGCATAGGTGCCGATGATGTTGGTTGCGATGAAGGCGCCAGGGCCGTCGATCGAGCGGTCGACATGGCTCTCGGCGGCGAGATGCATGACCGCATCCACCTGCTCACGAACCATGATGGCCTGAACGTCCTCGCGCTGGCAGATGTCAAGCCGGTGAAAACTGTAATGGGGGTGCGAGCGCAGCATGGCGGTCGCACCCTCGGTCGCCGCATAGGTGAGCTTGTCGACATTGACGACGCTCATGCCCAGATCCAGCACGAGATGGCGGCAAACCGCCGAACCGATGAAACCTGAGCCGCCCGTAACCAAGACCTTCATGTTCCACTCCCCTGGAACACAAGATCGGGCATGATGGCTGACAAGAAAGGCGCTTCAGCGTCCTTGGCCGACAGCAACGGCTTCTGGCCCTCACTCAGCGGCCAAGCAATAGCGACCGATGGATCGTCCCAGGCAATGGCGCGTTCGCAATCCGGGGCATAGGGAGCGGATACTTTGTATAAAACCTCAGTATCAGTCTCGAGGGTCAGAAAGCCATGGGCAAACCCAACCGGTACATAGAGTTGATTGAACGCGCCCGCCGAGAGCACGCAGGAAACCCAACGGCCAAAACTCGCAGATCCGGGCCGTATGTCGACCGCCACATCGAACACCGCCCCCCGCAGCACGCGAATCAGCTTGGCCTGCGCCATGGGGGCGCGCTGAAAGTGAAGGCCGCGCAGCACATGGGGTTCCGCCGACAGCGACTGGTTGTCCTGAACCCACGCCTCATCTATGCCATTCTCGCGGAAGCGCTGGCGTTGCCATGTCTCGGCAAAGAAACCTCTCGCATCGCCCAAGCGCTTCGGTACGATCTCGAGCACGCCAAGGCCGATATCCCTGACCTGCATCAGATGCTGCCCCTCAGCGCGGAGACGTCCTCGGAAGCAAGGCGGCGAAGATAGGTGGCATAATCCGTCTTGCCGAGCGCCGCGGCGCGCGCCATCAGGTGCGGGGCGTCAACCCAGCCGGCATGAAAGGCAATCTCCTCCGGGCAGCAGACCTTGATGTCCGTCCGTGTCTCGATGGTGCGGATGAAGGAGGCTGCATCATGCAGGCTGTCATGCGTGCCCGTGTCGAGCCAGGCATAGCCTCGGCCAAGCCGTTCCACATTCAGCATACCTCGCTTGAGATAGACCGCATTGACGTCGGTGATCTCAAGCTCGCCCCGGGAGGATGGTTTCAGCGACTTCGCGATCTCCACCACATCCGAATCGTAAAAATAGAGGCCCGTCACAGCCCAGTTGGAAGCAGGAGCCTCCGGCTTCTCCTCAATGCTGGCCGCACGGCCTTCCGCATCAAACGAGACGACACCGTATCGCGCTGGATCAGACACATGATAAGCAAAGATCGTCGCGCCCACATCCCGCGCCACAGCTGCGCGGCATTTGGCTTGAAGATTGTCACCGTGGAAGACGTTGTCACCCAGCACCAGCGCGGCAGGGCTACCGGCAAGGAACTCCTCGCCAATGATGAACGACTGCGCGAGGCCATCGGGTGAAGGTTGCTCCGCATAGCTGAGGCTGATGCCGAACGCCGAGCCATCCCCCAGCATTGCGCGGAACAACGGCAAATCCTGCGGCGTGGAGATAACCAGTATCTCCCTGATGCCAGCGAGCATCAGCACCGAGAGCGGATAATAGATCATCGGCTTGTCGTAGACGGGCAACAGCTGCTTCGAGATCGTCAGCGTCAGCGGATAGAGCCGCGTCCCGCTTCCACCCGCAAGAATGATACCTTTGTAACGCATCCTACTCCGCCTCAGTCCCGGCGGCACATCTCGCGCCACAACAAAGGGACGGCGCATAATATGACAAATCCCCGAAGCAGCCAAAGCAAAACGGCACCCGGTTTCAACCAGACGCCATCACGGCCCATCCAGTGGGAAGAACCTGCCGTCTCGGAAGCGGATTGCGGGGGTCACGTCACAGCCGGGCCTGACCCAGCATTCCAGAAAAACGAAAGGGCAGGCCCACCGCAAACCGGGTAGAGCCTGCCCCTCTTTCGCTAAGCCACGGGCTTGCGCGGGCGTTTCGTCAGAAACCGCCCACAGGGTACTTGTAGCAGAATTCCTGCCGCTTGCTTTCGGTGGGAAGATCGCCACCCGCATAGGTGAAGAAGCTGGTATTCGGCTTGGTAGGAAGGGCCGAGAACACATCCTCGCCGAGCGGGCAGTAACAATCCGCCAGCTTCACTTCGGTGCCGTCAGCGCTTGTCACAGTGCGGATATTGTCGCATTTGAAACTGAAGCAGTTGGCATATTTCCGGCCGAGGTTGAGATCAGCGGTACATGTGGTGTTGGGCCGCGCGGCGTGCATGTTCCGGCCATAGATCTTCTGCGGGAAGGCCGTCAGAGGATAATAGAGCGACCACACCTTGCCTGGCTCGGAGGCGCAGGACCCCTGCATGTTACCACCCGCCAGATTGGCGATAGCGCCAGTGTCGCCTGCCGGCAGGACCGGGCAGGTGCATTTCGCTTCCTTGAAATTGCGGGTTCCACCCTCAGGCTTGTTCACCGCAATTTGCCTGCCGGTCGGCTGGCAGGTGGACGCCGCGCACAGGGCGTAGTTGATGTTCTTACACACAGCCAGACTGGTGTTCGACTGCTGCGCCGCTGCCGGCACCGCCCCGATGGTGAAAGCAGCCACCATCAAGAATACAATTTTACTGAGTATCTTCATTGCCACCCCTCATTGCTATAAGCAGATGTCAAGTTGCTACAATCGATTTCTCAAAGCAATGATTTTTCTCCGCCCAGTGATGAACTCAGGCAGGATACTGGCAACTTAGTTGAAAGATGCACGAGGCCTTCAGCGCAACCGCCTGCAGAAGAAGATTTTGTGCCGATATCACTCGGGACGTGCGAGAGCCACTGCCTGACTAAGCGTGGGCACGCGGTAGCGCTTGCCAAGCATGGCGTTGGTTTCCGACTCTTCCTGCCTGAGCCGATCCTCGCTCCAGCCAAGTTCTGCGGCAGCGATCTGGCCGATACTGCGGATGAGGGCAGGTGAGAGTCCGTCCTCGAAAGGAAGCAAGGTGCGACGCAGGATGATATCCGCCAGCCGCGTGACCCGCTCATGGCGGATGATCCAGCGAATTTCCCCCTCATGATAAGCTCGATTGCCTGCCAGACACTGTGGCGACCTGGCGACCTCTGCCGCAATCTCCGCCGCCCTGCTGCCATAGCGGCGCACCAGAATGGCCGACACATCATCATCAATTCCGGCGTTGCGCGCCACGCCGGCTGAGAAGGCTTTAAGTCCTGCCTCGTCCTTCGGCAGGCCAGCGCTTCCGCCCACCGGCACTTCAAGCGTGCTGTGCTGGTGTGTCTTGCCCAGATGGGTCAGCAACACCTTGCAATTGTCTTCAGCACAGGCGCGGTAGGTCGTCCATTTTCCGCCCACCAGCGTCATCACCGGGAAAGAGCGGCCTTCGCCAGCTTCGAACACCTTGAACGCGTGATCGCGGCTGATGGCGCCGGTGGCCGATGCACCACTCCATGGCAGCGGCCTTATTCCGGAATAGGCGAAAACCACCTCGTCGGGCTTTGCATTGCTTCCGGGTAGAACCTCTTCCAAGACGTCAAACAAATAGCTGATTTCATCATCCGTGCAGGCGGCGCTGTCGGGGCTATCGTCGCGGATATCGGTGGTGCCGAGCAGGATAAGGTCATCATCGAGCGCATAGACAAGACAGGCACGGTGGTCATGCGTTTCGAAATACAACATGGACTCGGCCAATTGCCGCGCTATGTCGGGCCGCCGCATGATCAGATGCGAGCCGCGCGTGCCGCCAATCAGGCGCTGCTCGATTCCGAGACTGCGGTTGACGGCATCAGCCCAGGCGCCGGCGCAGTTGACGACAGCAGCAGGCTTGAGGGTAAAACGCTCTCCCGAGAGCTCATCGCGCAGTGTCACGCGGCCGTCCTGCAGTCCATCGAGTGACACATAGGGAATGGCGATTGCCGCGGGGCAGTCGCGCTCAGCGTCCCCCACCAGTTCAAGCGCCAGCCGTTCAGGGTGAACAAGCCGCGCGTCATAATACTCCGCCACCGCACACACCGAGGGCGACAGCCCCGGCATCTGCTGGCGACTGGCGGCGCGTGGCACCAGGCGGTGCTTCGGCATGGTGCGGTTGCCGCGCGCGAACCAGTCGTAGAACATGAGGCCGAGCAGCACCACCAGTATGCCTTTGGCACCCGGTGTCTTCTTCAGGCCAAGAAAGCGCAGCAGCGCCGAGAATGCGCCGCCAAACCAGCTGAATGCCGGCACCCAGGTGGCCAGCGGCTTTACCAGATGGGAGGCATTGATCAAAAGCTGATTGCGTTCGATGACGGATTCGCGCACCAGTGCGAACTCTCCCGTTTCGAGGTAACGCAGCCCGCCGTGGATAAGCCTTGAGGGCGCTGCGCTGGTTCCGGAGGAGAAATCGCCCTTGTCGATCAGGATGGCAGGCACGCCCTGCAGGGCTAGATCGCGATACAAACCGATCCCGTTGATTCCAGCCCCCACGATCACCACCGGCTGAGCCGCCCCCTGTTGTGACCGGAGAGAATTCAGAACGTCATCACGGTTGCGCACAGAGAGATATCCTCGTTGATTTCGAGCGCTTAGCCCGGATGAAAGCTAACTGACGGCACGACAGAATAAAACCAGAAAGTTCCTGGATGTGAAAAAAATATGCTCGTTATTTCAATTAGTTCAAAGAGCACACGCAACCGAGGACAAGCGGATTGACAATGTTTTTCATTAATCTAGCCTGAACGGCAACACGATCTGCAAAGGCCTTGCGCCCTCAAAAGACTGTGAATACAGCGATGCACACCGAAAGGGAGGTGGGATGCGCGAGCGCCTGATTGGCATTGATGCCGGCGGCACGATGACGAAGGTTGTGCTTTTCGACATGGCCGGCAATGAGCTTGCCTGCGAAAGGCAGCCGAATGTCATGCTCATGCCGCAACCCGGCTGGACGGAACGTGACGCGGACAGCATGTGGCAAGCCACCTGCCTGTCGCTCCGGACGCTGCTGGAAAAAACCTCAACCGATCCAGCCGATGTCATCGCGGTAACCCCTTCCGGCTATGGCGGCGGCGTCTATCTGGTGGACCGCGAAGGCCACCCCGTCCGCAATGCGCTGGTCTCCACCGATACGCGGGCTGTTCCGCTCATCGAAGAGTGGAACGAGACCGGCCTGCGCCAGCAGGTTTCGGAATTGATCCAGCAGCAGATGTGGCCCGGGCAGACGCTTGCCATACTGGCATGGATGCAGGCCCATGAGCCCGCCACGCTGCAGCGCACGGCGCATGTGCTCTCCTGCAAGGACTTCCTGCGCATGCGCCTGTGCGGCGATATCTCGACCGACCCGACCGATGCGGGCTGTTCCGGCTTCCTCAATGTGAGCCGTTCGGAAATATCATCAGACGTGTTCCGGTTGACCGCGCTTGATGGCTGGCTCGCCAAACTGCCACCGGTCGGATCGCCAACTGAAGTGGCCGGGCATGTCAGCAACAAGGCCGCCATCGAAACGGGCCTCCGTGCCGGCACCCCGGTCGTGCGCGGCGTCTATGATGTGGTGGGCTGTTCGCTGGCCACCGGCGTTGAGAGGCCGGATCAACTGGCGGCGGTTGCGGGCACCTTCAGCATTCACTCCACCTTGCACATGACGCCGGCCATGAACCCCATGCCGCACATCCAGACACCCTATCCGGTTGCGGGACAGGTGCTGGCCACCACGGCAACCCCCACATCGGCGAGCAATCTCGAATGGTTCTGCAAGACCGTGATGCCCGCCCAGTCAGAACAGGCGCGGGCTGAAGGCCGCAGCATCTATGATGTCTGCAACGACATGGTGGCGCATACCCTCCCACGCGAGAGCCGCATCCAGTTCTTCCCGTTCCTCTATGATGGACCACGCGGCGCGCCGGCGGGCTTCGCAGGGCTTACGGCACGCACGGGCATGGCGGATCTTCTGCGCGCAATCTACGAAGGCGTCGTGTTCGCCCATCGCACCGATCTGACCTACCTCCTCACCGGGCCCGATGCGGCCAGGCCGAATGTCATCCGTTTCGCTGGCGGCCCGTCACGCAGTACGGTCTGGTCCCAGATGTTTGCCGATGGCCTTGGCCTGCCGGTGGAAATCTCCAATGGCGGGGAACTGGGCGCCAAGGGCGGCGCCATTTGTGCCGCAGTTGCCACCGGTGCCTACAGTGATGTTCCACATGCCATTCGCAACATGGTGACGCTGGAGCGCAGGCTGGAACCGAACCCGGAGCGGGCCGCAACGCTCACCGCCAAATACGCCGATTACAGTGCGGCGATCGCCATGAGCACCAATGCCTGGAAGCGGTCACGCGCTGCCAGGAAGGCCGGGGGCCGGACAGCTGAGAGCGACGCAGCGCCGGCATGAGCGCCGGGCAAAGCCGCCCGGCACCGTGACGGCCATGAGCCTCGGCAACACGGTGCAAAATATTTGCACGGAATTTCACTGCCGAAGTGCGGTTATGTTTACGCTTTTCGGCCCTTCCGGACAATCTGCCAGCAATTATCCATATTCACGCCCCCGGTAATGAAAATTATTTACAGGCCAGTCCTCATCTGATAGCCATTCGCTTGGTGCTGAAACGCAATTGATGGACAGGGTGCAGGCTGATGACGTTCGTGACGATGGGGCCCATGCTGAAGCGGGCGCAGGCGGCAGGCTACGGCATCGCGGCCTTCAACATGATTGACTACAACAGCGCGCGGTCCATCGTGGAGGGGGCTGCAGCACTCGATGCGCCGATGATCGTGCAGGTATCAGTCAAGACCATCAAGCATTGGGGCTTCAAGCCGATCGCCACATGGGTGCGCATGCTGGCGGAGGACGTTCCGGTTCCGGTCGCACTCCATCTCGATCACTGCAGCAATCTCGATGTGATCAAGGGCTGCATCGATGCAGGCTGGACTTCGGTGATGTTCGATGGGTCCTCCCTGCCATTCGCCGAGAACAAACAGAAGTCGGAAGCGGTTTACAAGTTGACGGAAGCTGCGGGCATTGGTCTCGAGGCCGAGATCGGCGCCATCGGCGGCGTCGAGGATGACAAGTTCGTCAACGAGGATGCCGCCATTCTCGCCGACTTCGACGAGTGCATCACCTTCGTGGAGAACATGCCCAATCTTGCCGTCTTTGCGCCCGCCATCGGCACCGCGCATGGCTTCTACAAGGGCCAGCCGAAGATCGCCTATAATCTCTTGAAGCGCATAACAGACAAGATCCACATCCCGATCGCGCTCCATGGCGGCACCGGCCTCAGCCAGGAACAGTTCGACAAATGCATCGCCGGGGGCTGCGCCAAGGTGAACATCTCCACCATGCACAAGCACCGCTTCATCGAGGGCTTCATCGACGTGCGCCGGCAGAACCCGAAGCTGGAAGAACCCCTGCCCTTCATCGCGGGTCAATATGACGCGATGAAAAAGGATGTCTGCGACATGATCGTAGCCTTTGGCTCCAAGGGAAAGGCGGCGCATGCCGCAGGCCGGGAGGCATAATGCTTCAGGCGCTGATCTTCGATTGCGACGGCGTGCTCGTGGATACCGAGCGCGATGGTCATCGCGTTGCGTTCAATGAAGCCTTCCGCCAGGCCGGGCTCTCCACCGTGTGGAGCGTTGAGCGCTACGGAGAACTGCTGACCACGGCGGGTGGCAAGGAACGCATGCGCCGCCACTTCGACGAGACGGGCTGGCCCGCCGAATGGGCCGACCGTGATGCGCTGATTGCAAGACTCCATAGGCTGAAGACCGATATCTTCATGCAGGTGATCAGCCAGGGTGAACTACCGTTGCGGCCCGGCGTGGCGCGGCTTGTGGATGAAGCCATCGCCAGCGGCGTCACGCTGGCCGTGTGCTCGACCTCGAACGAGCGCGCGGTCCAGTCCGTTGTCGATGTTCTGTTGGGGCCAGAGCGCGCCTCACACATCATAGTCTTCGCCGGCGACGTCGTGGCGGCAAAGAAGCCAGCTCCTGACATCTACAATCTCGCGGCAAAGACATTGGGCCTGACACCCGCAACTTGCGTGGTGATCGAAGACAGCAACAATGGGCTGCGGGCGGCCAAGGCGGCGGGCATGAGATGCGTTGTCACCATCTCCTCCTACACGGCGGAAGAAGACTTCACCCAGGCCGACACGGTGGTTTCCGATCTCGACGCCGGAATTGGAATCGGCTTCTGCCGCACCCTTGCGCAAGCCAGGGCCTGAGGACTGCCCTATTTTCCCCTGGTCAGTTGGCGGTAGTGCTTCTCGAGTGCGGCACCCGTGAGCCTCAGGTTGCGCGCAGTGGTTTCTCCGGCGCGGAACAGCAGTCCGACATAGAGCAGGTCGATCAGGAAGAGCTGGCTCAACCGGCCTTCCAGAAAATCGCCGTGGAGCGGCACGACCTGGTGCGATGATCCCCAAGTCGTCAGGCACACGGTTCCGGCCTTCGCAACATCCGACGCGGGGTCGCTGGTGATGGCAATCGTCGCCGCACCATTTTCCCGGGCCAGCAGCATCGCATCGGCCACCGTCACCGTGGTGCCGGTGTGCGAAATCCCAACAACAACATCCGCCGCTGTGAGCTTCGCGGCAATGATCGTCTGGGTGTAGCCGTCACGATAGCTTGCCGCGTCGAAACCGGCCTTGATGAACAGATGGGCGGCCTCATCACAGATCGCAGCACCGCCACCAACCCCCACGAACACGATCTTGCGGGCCTTGTGCAGGGCTTCCACCGCGCGTTCCAGCCGCTGCGCATCCAGCATGCGCTGGGTGCCTTCAAGGCCCTGGATCAGCAGGGAGGCGAGCTTGTCGCTGGTGCGGATCAGGCTGTCCGTGCTGCTGATTTCGAGCGGCAGATTGGCGTATTCACTCTTGTGGCGGGTTCCCTCGGCCATGGAGAGCTTGAGATCCGAAAAACCCTCATAGCCCAGCGCCCGGCTGACCCGGCTGATCGTTGCCTCGCTCACCCCCAGCGTGCGGCCCAACTCGGTGATCGATGCATCGAGACGGCTTCCGGCATTCTCCCGCAGGAAATCGGCCACGATGCGCTCAGACTTGCGCAGCGCGCCGTAGCGTTCCTGGATCCTCTCCAGAAGTCCGTCCCGTTGTGGGATCGCTGGCGCTTTCAAATCGGTCGGGCTCACTGATGTGCTCATGACGGGCGGTCTGGGTCTTCGCATGTGCCGGCAGCGGCCGGCTAGCGCGAAGAAAAATTTTCACTTGGGAAATATAGACCAGAAACACCCGGAAAGCACGCCTCTCGTAGGCTTTCAGCAACGCGGCACTGATGTTGAGGGATTGTGAAGGAAATTTCCTCGACAACCCCAAAAGCTGGTGATACGAACAAATTCAGCACGTTGATCGGCTTGAGCAAGGCTTGGAAAAATCCATGACAGGACAGAACGAACGGCCCAATGTGCCGCCTGCAGAGCTTCTGGAAAAACTTTTCAGAACAGCGTTCAAGATCCGGGTTTTTGAAACGGAAGGCATCAAGCTTTACCGGCAGGGCCTCATCCGTGGATATTTTCACCCCTATCTCGGCCAGGAAGGCATCGCGACCGGCGTGTGTGCTGCGCTGCGCGAGGGGGACTACATCGCCTCCACCCACCGCGGCCACGGGCATTGCATCGCCTGGGGGGCGGATGTGAAGCGCATGGTGGCTGAGTTGCTGCAGAAGGAAAGCGGCTATTGCCGTGGCTATGGCGGCTCCATGCACATTGCCGATATTCACAACGGTAATCTCGGGGCCAACGGCATTGTCGGTGCCGGCACGCCACTGGGTGTCGGCGCGGCGCTGGCCGCCCAGATCAAAGGCTCAGATGCGGTGACGGTCACCTTCTCCACCGATGGCGCATCAAACAACGGTACATTCCTCGAGTCACTCAATCTCGCGGCCATCTGGAATCTCGCTTTCGTGCTGGTGATCGAGAACAACCGCTACGCTGTTTCCACCCGCATCGAGGACTCGACGCGCGAGCCCGATCTCTACAAGCGCGGCCTCAGCATCGGCGTCGAAAGCCATCAGGTGGATGGCAATGACCCGCTGGCGGTTTATGAACTGACGCGGCAAGCCGTGCAAAAGTGCCGGGAGGGCAAGGGCCCGATCCTCATCGAGGCAAAAACCTTCCGCCACATGGGCCACCATGTGAACGATCCGGGCAAATACATGCCGGAAGATGAACTGGCCTACTACAAGGCGCGCGACCCCGTGGACCGCGCCCGCAACGCGCTGATCGAGATGTCGGGCGTCGAGGCCTCCCGCATTGCAGAGATCGAAGCGGAAATCCGCAAGGAATTCGAAGACGCGGTGGAATTCTCCAGGGCCAGCCGGGAAATCACCATGGCTGAGTTCGAAGCATTCGCTGCCGATTACTGAGCGCGGGAACCGGGAGAGCGAGAATGACCAGAGAAATCATGTACCGCGATGCGCTGAAGGAAGCCATCGACGAGGAAATGCAGCGCGATCCGACGGTGTTCATCATCGGCGAAGGCATTGCCGAGCGTGGCGGCTCCTACAAGGTCACCGAGGGGCTGCTGGCCAAGTATGGCCCGCAGCGCGTGCGCGACACGCCCATTGCCGAGGCGGGCATGATTGGCGTAGGCGTGGGCGCCGCCATTGCCGGCGCGCGGCCCATTGTTGAAATCCTCTACGTCGACTTTGCCATGCTGGGCATGGACATGCTGGTCAACCAGGCAGCCAAGTTCCGCCTGATGACAGGCGGCGACGGCCGCGTGCCCTTCGTCATGCGCACGCAAGGCGGAACCGGCGGCGGGGTTGCCGCGCAGCATTCGCAAAGCCTGGAAGCGCTCTTCTATCACATCCCGGGGCTGAAGGTCGTGATGCCATCCGTTCCGGCCGACGCAAAGGGGTTGCTGAAATACGCGCTGCGCCAGCAGGATCCCGTGATGTTCCTCGAGCACAAGCACCTCTACATGACCAAGGGTCCGGTGCCGGATGGCGAGCACATCGTCGAATTCGGCCAGGCGGACATCAAGCGCCCCGGCAAGGACGTAACGATCATTGCCTGGTCGAACATGATCCCCCGCGCGCTTGAGGCCGCCGCAAAGCTCGCGGAGGACGGAATCGACGCGGAGGTGCTCGACCCGCGCACGCTTGTTCCGCTGGACAAGGCCGCCATTCTGGCCTCCGTCGCCAAGACCAACCGCGCGGTGATCGTTCAGGAAGCGGTGCGCCGTGGCGGCGTGGCGTCCGACATTGCCTCCATCATCCAGGAAAAAGCCTTCTATCATCTCGATGCGCCGGTGGAGATCGTGGCGGGCCTGAACATTCCGGTGCCCTTCAATCTCGAACTCGAGAAGGAGAGCATTCCACAGGTGCCGGCCATCATCGCCGCCGCCAGACGGAGCCTGCACCTCGAACCGTTCACCCTTGCGCCCACGGCCTGAGGCAGGGTTCTGTATGGCGCGCCCCATTCTCATGCCGCAAGTCGGCCAGGACCTCACTGAAGGCAAGATCACCGCGCTTAACGTGAAGCTGGGCGATCGTGTCAAGAAAGGTGATATTGTCGCCGAGGTGGAATCCGAAAAGGCCGCATTCGATGTCGAGGCCTTCGAAAGCGGCACTGTCATCGAGATTCGCTACCAGGTCGGCGACATGGCCACGGTTTTGCAGCCGATCATGGTGGTTGGCGAACCGGGCGAAGCCCCCGAACAAGCGGTGACACAGGCTTCACCCGCCGCATCGGCTGCCACCATGCCGCACCAGGACGGCAAGACCCTGCATGGGCCAGCCGTGGGCAGGACGCAGGCTGGCGCAGGGTCGTCTCCCCTGGCGCGCCGCCTTGCTGCGGAGGCTGGCGTTGATGTCGCCCTCCTCAAGGGCACGGGGCCCGGTGGCGCAGTTGTAAAAAAGGATGTCGACTCGCGCCAGAAGACGCCGCTGGCCATTGCGGGCGGAAGCCCCCTGCGCAGCCCGCAACTGGGGTCGGGCGATCCCGTGGTGTTCATTCACGGCTTCGGGGCGGATCTCTCGGCGTGGCGTCCCTTCATTCCGCATCTCGGCCTGCCTAACCCGATCCTGGCCCTGGACCTGCCGGGCCATGGCGCCAACGCGGATCTCGCGGCGGAGGACTTTGGCTCTCTGGCCGCGCGCGTTCGTGAAGCGCTTGCCGCGTCCGGCCTCAACAGGTTTCACCTTGCGGCACATTCGCTGGGCGCGGCAGTCGCGGCCAGGCTGGCGGGAGATGGCGGGCTTGATATCCGCTCGCTGTCGCTCCTGTCACCGGCGGGACTTGGTCCCCGCATCAACGGCGATTTCATCGCCGGCTTCCTGTCAGCCGAGTCGGAAGCAGCACTGAGAGCATGGCTGGAGTTGCTCGTTCACAAGCCCTCCACCCTTCCCGGCGCACTGGTGCGCGCCACGCTGGCCGCGCGCGAAGCAGGCCCGCTGGCGACAGCACAAGCAAGGCTGGCCGCAGGTGTTTTCTCCGGCAACACGCAGCTCTTCTCGATCCGCGATGCGCTCGACCGCTATCCCGGCCCGCTCCGCGTGATCATCGGCAATGAGGACCGCATCATCCCCGCAGCTTACGCAGATCAGCTGCCGCCCCATGCGGCCTTGCATCGCCTGGCGCTGGTGGGGCATTTACCCCAGCTGGAGGCGACGGCTCTTGTGGCGCGCCTTGTGGCAGAGACGGTTCGCAGCGCGGGTTGAGCCCGCCACGGCGGATGTGTGGAGATTTGAGCGTCATGGCGCGTGGTACGATCCTGTTCGATCTTGATGGAACGCTGGTTGACAGCGCGGGCGACCTAGCAGCGTCCCTTGATGCGCTGATGGCGGAAAAGGTCTGCCTCCCATCGGCCTTGAAACGGGCCGCACGCTGATTGGCCATGGCATCGCCAATCTGGTGCGCGGCGCGCTGAAACTCCGGGGCGCCAGCGGCGCTGATGAGGATGTGGCCGTTGATCTTTCGCGTTTCATGGAGATCTATGGCGCGCGCCTCACGGCCATCACGCGCCCCTATCCGGGGGTGAGGGAAACGCTGAACCTGCTGCATGGCGAAGGCTGGCGGATGGGCGTGTGCACCAACAAACGCGAGGCATTCGCCCGCGCCATCGTCGATGATCTGGAACTTTCGGAATTCTTCAGCATCGTCTCCGGCCCCGACACCTTCGGTGTCAGCAAGCCGGACCCGCGCCAACTGCTTGAAACGGCAAAGGCGGCGGGCGGTTATTCGCCTGTATTCTTCGTTGGCGACTCGGAGGTGGATGTCGCATCGGCCCAGGCTGCCGGCTACCCGGTGATCGCGCTCACCTATGGCTATTCCAAGGTGCCACTGGAAAGCCTCTCGCCCGATGCGCTACTGAGTGACTTTACCGAGGTTCCCGGCGCTATCGGCGTCCTGCTGAACACGTCCGCCTGAGGAGGATAACACCATGGCGATGCGCCTTTCGCTGAACACCAACCCGCTGGTCAACCGTTTCGCCGAGGTGGATGATCTCTGCGACACCATCGCCCAGAAGATCAGGGCCGGTTATATCCAGCTTGTGCCGGAACTTCTCAACCCGTCATGGCCTGCGGCCACCATCACCAAGCGGGAGCGTCAGTTCCGCGCCGCTTTCAGCCGCAATGCCATGCGTGCCACATCGGTGATGACCAGCACCTTCACCCGCCTCAATCACATGGGCCATCCCGACGCCGATGTGCGCCGCTACTACGTCGACTGGTTCAAGACGCTGGCGGACATTGCAGGCGCCATTGGCGCTGACTCGATGGGCTCGCAATTCGCCATCTTCACCCAGAAGGATTACAACGATCCCATCCGCCGGGAGGAATTGATCAACATCGTCATCGCGTGCTGGGCCGAAGTGGCCGAGCATGCCAAGGCGGCAGGCCTGTCCTATGTGTTCTGGGAACCCATGTCGGTGGGCCGTGAATTCGGCCATACGATTGCGGAATGCCGGAGTTTCGACAAGCGCCTCGCCGCAGCTGGCCTCGCGCTTCCGTTCCGCATGATCGTGGACATTGACCATGGCGACGTGACCTCTGCTGATCCGGCGGATACCGACCCCTATGCCTGGGCGGCGGCCTTCCCGGTCGAATCTCCCATCATCCATGTGAAGCAGTCTTCCATGAACAAGGGCGGGCACTGGCCGTTCACGGCACAGCATAACAAGGATGGCCGCATCCAGCCGCAGAAGCTGATTGACACGGTGCGCGCCGCAGGCGGCGTAAACACCGAGATCTGCATGGAACTGTCATTCCGCGAACGTGAGCCAGCGGACAGCGGCGTCGTCGGAATGATTCGGGAATCGGTCGCTTTCTGGGAACCCTACATCGATACGGGTTTCAACCGCTGACCTGAGAGGCCAAGACCGGCTTCGACCATCATGAACCACATAAATCCCGGCAGCAGGTTCCTCTGCCGGGGGGCTTTGAAACCTCCTCTTCCCCGGATTGAAAAGCGTATGAAGCGCGCGGCCTCTCATTCCAAAGGCACATAAACAAGACAGGGTTGGCTGACTGTCTTCCACGTCAGGGAATTCACCGAACACTCATTCACCAGCTTCATTTTCACAGATGGAAACAATAGCGGTGAACATGTGAGGACTTTCCCGGCCGTCTGGCCGATCGTTCGCTTTGCATAAGCCAAACATATGCCGCTGGTGCGACCGATCTGGGATTGCCGAGCAACTGACAGCGGAGCTTTCCCCCAGCCGCCGGGAGTTTCTGGCCTACGCAGCCTCGCTCGCTGCCGCCGGCACAGGCTCCGCCGTCAAGACGGCTACAACAGCAACCGATGCCATGTCATCGCAGAACCCATCTTCCTGCTCTATGCCAACGGCCATGTCAGCACCGACACAAAAAATGATGCTAGGTCAATAATTGTGCCCTTTAGCGCCATTCAAAAAGTGAATGTCAAACTGAAGACCTTATCAAGTCGCTGAGTGGCGGGCGGCGGGAAACTATTGCTGATGGAGGATTTTTCATCCAATCTTTGCAGCACCTGCCCGCCTCTGACGGCGGGCGTTGCTGTTTTCCCGGGGAGGGGTGAGTTTGCCAATGGATGTGGCCGTCAGCATTCGCAATGCCGTGAAGCGCTATGGCGCGACGACGGCCCTTGCCGGCGTTTCACTCGACATTGCCGACAATGCGTTCTTCACCCTTCTCGGGCCCTCGGGCTGCGGCAAGACCACCCTCCTCCGGATGATCGCCGGCTTCGAGGCGGCAAGCGGCGGCGAGATCCTCCTCTTCGGCCAGAACATCGCTGACCTTGAGCCAAACCTGCGGCCCGTCAATACGGTGTTCCAGAACTACGCCCTGTTTCCGCACATGTCGGTCATCGACAATGTGGCCTTCGGCCTCAAGATGAAGGGGGTTGATCCCGCCACACGCCGCGCCCGCGCGGGCCAAATGCTGGAACTGGTGCATCTTTCCCCGCTTGCCGACCGCCTCCCCTCCCAACTCTCCGGCGGCCAGCAGCAACGCGTTGCGCTGGCGCGCGCGCTGGCGCCCGAACCCAAGGTGCTGTTGCTCGACGAGCCGCTCTCCGCCCTGGATCTGAAATTGCGGCAGGCGATGCGGGTGGAGTTGAAGCAGCTGCAGGAGGACACTGGCATCACATTCCTCTTCGTCACCCATGATCAGGATGAAGCACTCACCATGTCGGACCGGATCGCCGTCATGTCACAGGGCCTCGTTCAGCAGGTCGGCAGCGCCCGTGAAATTTATGAAGCCCCGGTCAACCGGTTCGTGGCGGAGTTCATCGGCGAGACAAACCTGATCGACGTTCAGGTGACGCGGGTGAGCGGCGGCATGGCTGATCTGGTTCTGCCTTCCGGGCAAACGCTAAGCTGCTCCTCCGCTGCAACCGCAACCGGCCGCCACGCGCTGTCGATCCGGCCTGAGAGGGTCACCGTCGATCCTCATGGCGAGCTGACCGCGACGGTCGAGCGCGTCGTCTACATGGGGAGCGACCTCAAGCTTCTCACGCGCCTTGAGGGCGGAAAGGAATTTACCGTCCGGGTCCAGAACGCGGCGCGCACCAGCGTGCCCGAATCCGGCGCACGCATCGGCCTCAAGCTTGAGGAAGGCGCCGCGCGCCTGCTGGCCGACTGATGGCAGGCCCCCTGCGTGATACAGCCGGAAGTGCTGCCAACTATGCCGGCCTCGTTCGGCCCCTGCTGCTGCCGACCTGGCTGATCATCGGCGTGCTGCTGCTGCTGCCGGTGCTGCTGATGGTGGTCTACTCCTTCCTGACAAAGGAGTTCCGCGGCGGTGTGGAATGGACCTTCACACTGGCCGCCTATGACCAGTTCTTTGTGACACGCGGGCTGTTCGGCGACGAGCCTGCCAGCATCGAGTGGACCTACATCAACATCTTTTGGCGCTCGATCTGGCAGGCGGCGCTGGCCACGCTGCTCTGCCTCCTCATCGGCTTTCCCACCGCCTGGTTTATCGCCACACGTCCTGTGCAAAGCCGTGGCATCTGGCTGTTCCTCATCACCATTCCCTACTGGGTGAACCTGCTGATCCGCACAGTGAGCCTGCGCTTCATCCTGCGCGACAATGGCCCGCTGAACGATGCGCTCATCGCCACTGGACTGATCAACACGCCCCTGCCCATCCTCAACAGCGATGTGGCGGTGCAGATCGGCCTCTTCTACTCCTACCTGCCCTTCATGGTCCTGCCGATCTATGCGGCGGTAGAGCGTTATGACTTCGCGCTCTCTGAAGCCGCCGCCGACCTTTATGCCAGCCGCTGGCAAACGCTGCTGCATGTGGTGCTGCCCACGGTCAAGCCCGGCATCGTGGCGGGCGCGATCCTCGTCTTCATTCCGGCACTCGGCGCGTTCCTGGCGCCAGACCTTCTGGGTGGGGCCAAAGCCTTCATGATCGGCTCGCTGATCGATGAGCAGTTCCGCGGCAGCCAGGGCAACTGGCCCTTCGGCGCCGCTATCTCGGTGATCTTGATGACTCTCGTGCTGATCGCACTGCTCATTCAGGCGCGTGCCGCCTCGCGGAGGGCGCCATGAAGAGTGTCCGCCATTATCCAGGCTTCCTCGCCATCGCCATCATCTGCCTGGCGGTACTCTATGTACCGCTGATCGTGGTGGCGGCTTACTCCTTCAATGACTCGACCTCGATCACCAACTGGGGCGGCTTCTCGCTGCGCTGGTATGTGGACGTCTTCACCGGCCCGGAAGCGGAACGCTTCGGACTTGCCACCTGGAATTCCCTCACCATAGCCCTCATTGCGGCCAGTATTGCCACGGTCGTGGCCACGCTGGCTGCCCTCGCCATGATCCGGGGCGGCCGGTTCCGCGGCCGCGGGGCAAGCTTTGCGCTGATCAACCTGCCGCTCGTGGTGCCGGAAATCGTGGTGGCGGTGGCCACGCTGATCTTCTTCACGACCATCGGCCTGACCACCGGCTATCTGACGATTGTGCTGGCCCACATCACGTTCTGCATCCCCTTTGCCTATCTGCCCATCGCGGCCCGCCTCAGTGGCATCGAGGCCAGCTATGAGCAAGCGGCACGCGATCTCTACGCCACCCGCTGGCAGGCTTTCCGGCTTGTCCTCCTGCCGCTGCTGGGCCCGGGGCTCGCATCGGGCTGGCTGCTGGCCTTCATCATCTCGCTCGATGACTTCATCATAACCAACTTCGTCAAGGGTGCAGGCATGGAAACACTGCCAACAGCGATCTTCGGATCGGTGAAGCAGGGCATCAAGCCCAACATCATGGCGATTTCGACGCTGATGCTGCTTGTGTCGGCGCTTTTTGTCAGCCTAAGTTATCTCATTAACCGCCGCGGCCGCAGTGCCGCCTAACACCGGGAGTGTCCGCATGAAACGACCGCTTGCCCTTGCCGCCCTCGTGGCGTCCTTCTTCACGGTTCAGGCCACGCCGGGCCTGGCTGAAGGCCAGCTCAAGGTCTACCACTGGTTCGAATACATCCCCCAGGAACTGGTGGACAAGTTCGAGAAGGAAACCGGCATCGACGTCACCATCGACACCTATGACAGCAACGAGGCGATGCTTGCCAGCCTGAAGGCCGGCAAGCTCGGCCAGTATGACGTTGCAGTGCCGGGCGACTACATGGTTGAAATCATGCGCGGTGAAGGCCTGCTCGACAGCTACACGCGCGAGGAAATGCCGAACTTCGGCAATATCGCGCCGGAGTGGGTGGACGTGCCCTTCGATCCGGGCCGCAAGCACTCGATCCCCTATCAGTGGGGTTCTACCGCCTTCTCAGTGAACCGCGATGTCTTCAAGGGCGACATTTCCTCGCTCGGCATCATCTTCAACCCGCCGGATGAGTTGAAGGGCAAGATCAACGTGCTCGACAGCCAGGGCGAGGTTCTGGCGCTGGGCTCGATCTATCTGGGCATCCCCCAATGCACGCAGGACCGCACCCAGCTGAAGGCGCTGAACGACATGCTGCTGGCCGCAAAGCCCCACTGGGCCTCCTTCGGCTCCGACACCGCCAAGGACGTGCTCGTCTCCGGCGATGCCGCGGCGGGCATGATCTACAATGGCTTCTCTGCCAAGGCTCGGGCCGAGGGCGCCAAGGTGGAATACGCCTTCCCCAAGGAAGGCTATGTTGTCTGGATGGACAACATGGTCCTGCTGAAGGACGCACCCAACCGCGCCAATGCGCTGAAGTTCATGAACTTCCTTCTTGTCCCGGAAAATGCCGCGGCAGTGACCAACTACGCGGCCTATAATGCGGGCGTGAAGGGCGTGGAGCCCTTCCTGTCGGACGCGGTCAAGACCTCGCCCGAGAACAACCCGCCCGCCGGTCAAAAGAGCGAATTCATCAAGGCCTGCGATCAGGAAACCCAGAAGCTCTATGATGCGATCTGGACGAACCTGAAGAAGTAAGTGCAGCGGGTTCACCCCTTCAGGGGTGAACCCGCAACCTCTGCATACGCTGCTTATGCAGCCTGTCGCGCCCGGCCCAGCCAGTTTCGGCCTGCTGCCCGAAGATCACGCCATGATCTTGTTGAATGTCGCGGAAGGCCGCATCACAGCCGCGGTCTTCTCCGGGTCAGTATGATAATAGCCCCCGAGATCGACGCGCTTCCCGCGCTCTGCGGCAAGTTCGGTGAGAATTAGCGTCTCATTGGCAGCCAATTTCTCCGCGATGGGCCTGAATTCATCCGCCAGCGATGTGTCCTCCGTCTGGGCGGCAATGGCGCGAGCCCAGTAGAGCGCGAAGAAGAAGTGGCTATCGCGGTTGTCGGTCTGGCCCACCTTGGGAAGCGGCGACTTGTTGTTCTCCAAAATGCTCTGCGTAGCGGCATCGACCGCATCACCCAAGACCTTGGCCTTCTTATTGCCCGTGACGGCGGCAAGGAACTTCAGGCTTTCGCCCAAGGCGCAGAATTCACCCAGCGAATCCCACCGCAGGTGGTTTTCCTCAACCAGTTGCTGCACATGCTTGGGCGCTGAGCCACCCGCACCCGTCTCGAACAACCCGCCGCCCTGCATCAGCTTGACGATCGACAGCATTTTCGCCGAGGTGCCAAGTTCAAGGATGGGGAAAAGATCCGTCAGGTAGTCGCGCAGCACATTGCCCGTGACAGCGATGGAGGTTTCGCCCTTGCGGATCGTTTCCAGCGTCAGCCGGGTTGCCTCACGTGGCGCAAGAATCTGGAACTTGCCCGATACGCCGGCCGCGGCCAGCGCCGGGCGCACGTAGTTGATCAACTGCGCGTCATGGGGCCGCGCCGCATCAAGCCAGAACAGGGCCTGGCACCCTTCGGCCTTCTGCCGGTCGATCGCGAGGCGGATCCAGTCTTCAATCGCAGCTTGCCGGGTCGAGGCCGCACGCCAGATGTCTCCGGCGACAACCTCATGCTGGTGCAGCACATCGCCATTAGCGAGGACAATCCGCATCACGCCATCGGCCGGGACCTCGAAGGTGGTGGGATGCGAGCCATATTCCTCAGCCTTCTGGGCCATAAGGCCAACATTTTGCACGGTTCCGGCCGTGGCGGGGTCAAAGGCTCCGGTTGCCTTGAAATAGTTGATCGCCTCTTCATAGACCGGCGCATAGGAACTGTCGGGGATCACGCACTTGGTGTCAGCGGGCCGGCCGTCAGGCCCATACCCCTTGCCGCCCGCGCGGATCAAGGCGGGCATGGACGCATCGATGATCACATCGGAAGGCACATGAAGATTGGTGATGCCCTTGTCCGAGTTGACCATGTAGAGCGCCGGGCGCGCGGCCATGACGGATGTGATGTCCGCCTCGATCTCGGCGCGCTCCGGCATGCTGGCAACGCGCTCCAGCAAGGTGCCAAGACCGGAATTGGGATCAACGCCCGCGGCCTTCAGCGCCGCGCCGTGCTTGTCGAATACGGGCTTCAGGAATTGCATCACGGCATGGCCGAAGATGATGGGGTCAGACACCTTCATCATCGTCGCCTTGAGATGGATGGAGAACAGAACGCCCTGCTGCTTGGCGCTGTCGATCTGCGCTTCAAGGAAGGCCTTCAGCGCGCGGGCCGACATGACAGTTGCATCGACGATGATGCCGGCGGGATAGTTCACCGCGTCCTTCATCACCTTTGTCATGCCATCCCGCATCACCAGTTCGATGCGCGCCGGGCCGGCCTGGGCCTGCGTGATGGTGGCGGATTTTTCATTGGCGCGGAAATCGCCGCCCGACATGGTGGAGACATGGGTCTTGCTGGCCGCGCTCCAGGCCCCCATCGAATGCGGATTGGCCTTGGCATAGTTCTTGACGGCAATTGCGGCGCGGCGGTCGGAATTGCCTTCGCGCAGAACCGGGTTTACGGCTGAGCCCTTGACCGCATCATAGCGGCTGCGAATGTCCCGCTCCGCATCGGTCGTAGGCTTTTCCGGATAGTCCGGCAGATCATAGCCCTGGGACTGCAACTCCTTGATGGCCGCGTTGAGTTGCGGAACCGAGGCCGAAATATTGGGTAGCTTGATAACGTTCGCGGCGGGGTTCTTCACCAGCTCGCCTATGATGGCGAGATCATCCGGCTGGCGCTGCTGGGGGGTAAGCCGCTCAGGGAAGGCCGCAATGATGCGGCCAGCAAGTGAAATGTCCCTGACACCGACGCTGATGCCCGCGGCGCGCGTGAAGGTTTCGATGATGGGCAGCAGCGAGGCCAGGGCCAGCTGCGGGGCTTCATCGACCTTGGTCAGGATCACATCCGGGGAAGCTTGGTCGGTCATCTCGTTCTGCCTGTCAGTATGTTGCCGGGTTTGAGTGATTGTATAGCCGAAAGCAGGCGGCAAGGAGGAGCATACTCTTGGCGCATTGACTCACCCCTGAGGGGGCAAATTGACCTGATCCACGCATCGAAGGGTTTTCTGCAACGCGCGGCTGATCTCGTCCGCCAGCTTTGGCAAGGGCTTTGCCCTGCCGGAATTCCTCGGCTATCCGGAGTGCAGGCTTGCCTATTCTGACGCCGCGCGCTGAAATGCATTCGGGAGACACTGAGACATGAGCGACACCATCGCAGAGTTGCTGGCCGGCAAGAACCCGGACAGCCCGGCCATTGGCGCGCCGGGCCGGGCCTGGCTGAGCTATGGCGGCCTCGCCGCCTTGTCCGCCTCCGTGCGCCAACAACTGCGCGCCGCCGGCGTGAGCCTCGAAGACCGCGTCGCCATCGTACTGCCCAACGGGCCGGAAATGGCGGCAGCCTTCATCACCATCGGCCAATCAGCGGTAACCGCGCCGCTGAACCCCGCCTATCGGCAGGATGAATTCGCTTTCTACCTCGAAGACCTGAAGGCCCGCGCCGTGGTCCTGCCACTGGGCTATGATGGGCCTGCCGCAGCAGCAGCCGAGGCCTGCCGCACGCCTATTGTCCGGCTGGAGATGGACACAGCCCAGCCCGCCGGGCATTTTCGCCTGCTGCAGCCCGGCGGAGCGCAGCCCGTGGCGGACGAGGGCAACCCGGGGGCCGAACACACGGCGCTCATTCTGCACACCTCCGGGACCACATCCCGCCCCAAGATCGTGCCGCTTCTCCAGTCAAACATCGCGGCCTCGGCGCGCCACATCAGCACGGGACTGGCCCTCTCGCCACAGGACCGCTGCCTGAACGTGATGCCGCTGTTCCACATTCACGGGCTCATCGCCGCTGTCACGGCAACGCTGTCCGCAGGGGCCTCCGTGTGGTGCGCGCCAGGCTTCGATGCGATGAGGTTCTTTGGCTGGATGCGGGACGCACACCCCACCTGGTACACCGCCGTCCCGACAATGCATCAGGCGATCCTGAGCCGCGCGGCACGAAACCGCGATGTGATTGACGCCGTGCCACTGCGCTTCCTGCGCTCTTCCTCTGCATCCCTGCCCGCGCAAGTCATGCTGGCCTTGTCCGAAACCTTCGGGTGCCCCGTGATCGAAGCCTATGGAATGACCGAGGCAGCCCACCAGATGGCCAGCAACCCGCTTCCGCCGCGCGCCCAGAAGCCGGGATCGGTGGGCGTTGCGGCCGGACCACTGTTGCGCATCGCGCATGAGGCGGAGAACCGGCTCATCGACGGCACCGGCGAAGTGGTGATTTCCGGCCCCAACGTGACGCTGGGTTACGAAGGCAACGCCGATGCCAATGCCAAGAGCTTCTTCGAGGTGGACGGACGGCGCTGGTTCCGCACCGGCGATCAGGGCGCACTGGACGCGGAGGGCTACCTCACGCTCACGGGGCGGCTCAAGGAAATCATCAACCGCGGCGGTGAGAAGATCAGCCCGCTCGAGGTGGACGGGGTGCTGATGGATCATCCCGCGATCATGCAGGTTGTCACCTTTGCCGTGCCGCACCCGAAGCTTGGCGAGGAGGTGGGCGCCGCCGTGGTGCTGCGCGAGGGCCAGCAAGCGAGCGAGCGCGACATCCGCGACTTTGCCGCCGCACGCATGGCCGACTTCAAGGTGCCACGCCATGTCGTAATCCTTGCCGAGATTCCCAAGGGCGCCACGGGCAAGCTGCAGCGCATCGGCCTTGCCGAAAAGCTTGGTCTCACCGCAGCACCCTGAGGCGGCGGCATTGGACATCAGGAGGCCGGAATGAAAATCTGTATCTTTGGCGCGGGCGCGATCGGCGGCTATCTGGCGGCGAAACTTGCGCAGGCTGGAGCGGACGTCAGCATCGTGGCACGCGGGCCGCATCTGGCCGCCATGGTGGCGAATGGCCTCACGCTGATTGAGGAGGGTCAAGATGCCATTACAACAAGGGTTCGCGCCAGCGCCGATCCAGCCGAGCTCGGCCCCCAGGATTACGTGATCGTCACCCTCAAGGCGCATTCCGTGCCCGGCGCGGTGCCAGCCATCATGCAGCTGATGGGGCCGCACACCACGCTCGTCAGTGGCGTCAACGGCGTTCCCTGGTGGTATTTCCACAAGATCGGCGGTCCACTGGAAGGAACACGGCTGGCGAGTGTTGATCCGGGCAATGTCCAATGGGATGGCTTCGGTCCGGACCGGGTGCTGGGCTGCGTGGTTTACCCGGCAGCAGAAGTGAGCACGCCCGGTGTCATCCGCCTGATCGAGGGCAACCGCTTCTCACTGGGCGAACCTGATGGCTCAAAGTCGGAGCGCGCCCTCGCCCTGTCACACCTGTTGCAGTCGGCGGGCCTCAAGGCGCCCGTGCGGCCACGCCTGCGCGACGAAATCTGGGTGAAGCTCTGGGGCAATCTGTCATTCAATCCGATCTCCGCGCTCACGCTCGCCACACTTGATGTGCTCTGCACCGATCCCGGCACGCGCGATGTTGCCCGCCGGATGATGCTGGAGGCACAGGAGATTGCCGAGAAACTGGGAGCCGTATTCCCCATCGACGTCGAACGCCGGATCGATGGCGGCGCCGCTGTCGGCGCACATCGCACGTCGATGCTGCAGGATCTCGAAGCCGGACGGCCGATGGAAATCGATGCGCTGGTCAAATCCGTTCAGGAACTTGGCCGCATCACCGGCACGGCGACACCGACAATTGATGTCGTGCTGTACCTCGTCACCTTGCGGGCGAAAGTTGCCGGGCTTTATTGAGCCGCACCCGGAGGCGGAAACCATCGCGCCCTCATGAGTGCACCCGGATCAAGCCGCGCGCGCCGCATCAGACCTATCTGGCGTCTGTGATACCGGCGAAATAATGCAGCGAGCGCTTCAGTTGGCTCTCCGTATAGCCCCGCCCGATCACCACGATCATGTTGTCCTCGCGCTGGTCGCCCTGTTCAGGCAATATCTCGGGGGACTGCACGATCTTGCGGACGGTCTGCAGCAGAAGCCGGCCCGCCGGCGTGCGGACGACGCCCTTGACCCGGACGATATCATCGCCCCGCGCATGGAGCAGCGCCGAGAGCCACACCGTGAAGGCACTCCAGTCGATGGAGTCGTCGAGATAAAGCCTCGTAGGCGTCACCGGCGCCTTCGCACCGCCAGAGATTTCAGGCAGCACCTCCGGCACAGCGGAGGACCAATCCGGCAGCGGGTACGCAACGCCTTTCACAGCGCCTGAAATGGCGGCGCCGGGGTTCAACCGCGCCAGCGTGGCGGTCAACGTCGTCAGCGTTGTCTCATCCGCCGCATCGGCCTTGGTGATGATCAGGCGGTCGGCGACGTCGATCTGACGGCGGCCGAGCGGCTCTGTCTTGAGTTGGCTCAGGCCATGCAGCGCATCGACTGCAACGATCACCTCGCTGACGATGATGTGATAAACCAGAACGGGATCGGACCGGATGGCCTCGACGATCGGTCCGGGGTCGGCAAGGCCACTGGTTTCGAGCACGATCTGAGAGAGCCTCTCACCCCCGGCATCCGCCTTGCTGCGCGCGTCGCAGATGCGGCGGAGAAGATCGATCAGTTGCTGCTTTGCCGTGCAGCACACACAGCCGCCTGCCAGCACCTCAAGCCTGTTGGACTGGCCAAGCAGCGCATCATCCACTGGCGTTTCCGCCGCCTCATTGACAATGATAAGGGCGCGGCTGAACTGGCCTTCATGCAGTTGGTGGCGAAGCCAGGTGGTCTTGCCGGAGCCCAGATAACCGCCCAGCACGGTGAGGCGGACACGGCCGTCGGCCTCGCTCATTCTTCACCGATAAAGCGCGGGTCCAGCGGATCAACCGGCCCGCCGCTGATCTTTTCAGCAAGCATCCACACCTCGCCCAGATCGCGCACGATTGTTTCGCTTCCGGAGAGGGTTGAAATCTGGATACCGGGCACCTCGCCGCCATCATAGGCCTTGAGGCCGTACAGCGGCAGCACCGTCTGCAGCACCTGGGCGCGGCGCATGCGGCCACGCAACCTGTCATGGGCGGTGGACGCGCCTGCGTCCGTCCAGTGGCCGGGAGCGGTTGGAAAACCGCAGGCTGAGCACATGGGGCGGACCTTTCCTCAGACATGGAAACGGGCAGCAAATGGGATGCTGCCCGCCCTGGTTCAATCCCAGTGGTCAGATCACTTCGGGGCGCTTGCCACCCGCGAAGGGATAGCGCTTCCGGAAATCGTCCGCGATGTCCTCGAACGGCAACCATTCAACGCCAGAATGCTTCGAAATGTACTCGATCAGGCGCTCAAGCATGAGGAGAACCTGCGGACGGCCCGCCACATCCGGATGGATGGTGAAGGCGAACACCGCATAATCCATCTCGCGGTAAACCCAGTCGAACTGGTCGCGCCAGAGTTCTTCGATGTCACGCGGATTCACGAAGCCATGGCTGTTGGGCGACTTCTTCATGAACATCATCGGCGGCAGATCGTCGACGTACCAGTTGGCGGCGATGTCGACGAGGTCGATTTCCTTGCCATGCTTCAGCGGGTGCATCCAGTCCTTGGCGGACTTGGAATAGTCGATGGTGTTCCAGCTGTCGCCGACGCGGGCATAGAAGGGCTGGAAGTCGCGGTAGCCCTGGCTGTGGTCATACTTGAAGCCGTGCTTCAGCAGCAGGGCGGCCGTGGAGTTGGACATTTCCCACCACGGCGCAACATAGCCGCGCGGCGAGGAGCCGGTGAGCTTCTTGATGAGATCGATCGACTTCACCAGAACATCTTCTTCCTGGGTGGGCGTCATCGCGATGGGGTTTTCATGCAGATAACCGTGCGCACCGACCTCATGGCCGTCCTTCACGATCATCTCCATTTCCTTCGGGAAGGTCTCAAGCGAGTGGCCCGGGATGAAGAAACTGGTCTTGAGGCCATAACGCTTGAACAGCGTCAGCAGGCGCGGCACGCCGACTTCAGTGGCGAAGATGCCGCGCTGAATGTCGGAGGGCGAGTCGCCGCCGCCATAGGACCCGATCCAGCCGGCAACCGAGTCGATGTCGGTGCCGAAGGCACACATGATTTTCTTGGCCATTGTCTTCTCCTCTGCGTGTTGCGCCGCGTTTGCAGTGGCGCTCTGTGGAATTACCAGGTGGTTTCCCAACCCGGGTCGGTAAGGCCCAGCGGATAGGCATGGGCGTAATCAATCGGCGGGCGAACCACGTATTTGCGGTCGAAGTCACACCACGGATAGGGTTGTCCTGAACGCACGATATAGGCCCAGTCCGGGTGCGCGAAGATCGGGCGGCCGATGGCCACCATGTCAGCGGCGCCGCTGGTCAGCGCCGCCTCGGCCTGGGCACCGTCAGCAATGCCGCCATTGGTGATCATCGGCAGGCTGCTGGCGGTACGGAGCACCTTCGGCATCGGCGTCGGATCGTTGGGATCACGGTTGTCGAGATAGTTGAAGCTGGCCCAATGCAGCGCGTCATAGGCGGAGTGGCGCAGCGCCTTGCCAATGGCAGCGGCATAGCGCACGCCACCTGGCCAGGTGCCGGTGAAATCATCAACGCCATCCTGCGAGAGGCGAAGCGTCACGATCTTGTCGCGGCCAATGGCGGCGCGCACCTTCTCGCCGATCAGCGTAGCGATGCGGATGTTGTTCTCCGGGCTGCCGCCAAATTCATCATTCCGGAGATTGGTCTTCGGCTGGATGAACTGAGAAATGAGATAGCCGTTGGCGCCATGAATCTCCACGCCATCGAACCCCGCCTCGATGGCGCGCGCCGCACCCTCGGTAAACCCCCGGACCACGTCATGGATTTCCGCCACGGTCAGTGCGTGGGCCTGCCCGAATGTCACCTTGGGCCAGGGGCCTGAGATGTTGCGGATGGCCTTCTCGGCGTCCGTATCGGTATAGAGCGACCATCCGGGGCTCTGCGTGGCGGAGGCGCTGACGGGGGGCTTGCCCCCCAGCACACGAGGATCGCTTACGCGGCCGCCGTGCATCAACTGCATGATGATCTTGGCGCCATTGTCATGTACGGCGGAGGCCACCTTGCGCCAGGCCGCCACATGCTTGGCGTTGGCGATGCCCGGTTGGGAAAGATAGGCCTTGGCGCCGAAGCCATCCTCCTCATAAGTGCCTTCAGTAAGGATGAGCCCCAGCCCGCCACGGGCGCGCCGTGCGTAATAGGCGGTCATCTCATCGGTGGGCGTTCCGTCGAGTTCCGCCATCTGGCGGGTAAGCGGCGCCATGGCGATGCGATTGCGAATCCGCTGGCCCGCGAGCTCGAACGGCGAAAACAGGTGTTTGTAAACGTCGCTCATTATTGACCCCTGATGTTGTCCTCCGCACCAAGTGCGGCGGAGAGTATTGCAGCGTCGCGTCCATGAGCGGCCGAAAGCAGGAATGCGGTGGGCATGCCACCGGCATCCCTGCCATTGGGAACCGACACACCGCACCAGTCGAGGAAGTTGCCCAGCATGGTGTTGCGCAGCGTCTTGGCGTTGTTGCGGAAGAACACGTCCTGATCAGTTTCGAGAGGCGCAATTGGCATCGCCACATGCGGCGTTGTCGGGAAGGCGATCAGCGCATCTTCCATCAGCGCTTCCGCCGCGGCGATCATCTGTTTCCTCGCGTCCATGAACAACACGAGATCGACGGCGGTCATCTTCTCAGCCATCAGGATGCGCTTCACCACGCGCGCATCCATGCGGGCGGCATCAGGACCCTTGACCCGGTTCCAGTGAACGGCCAGCGCCTCCGCGCCGAGGATATGTCCACGCGCCGCGATGAGGTCGAGGATATCCTGCAACAACGGCATCTTGATCCGGCGCACCTTCGCGCCCGCCCTGACAAGCCGTGCGAGTGACGCCTCGAAGTTGCGCGCAACAGCCTCTTCGCAGCCGTCAAACACCACCGTCTCGGGTACGAGAATGCGCAGGCCCTTCGGGCTGACCGCCTTCACCTGCGGTTTCTTCAGCCCACGGAGCACCGCATCGGCCAGCACGCAATCCTCAACGCTGTGGGCGAGAGGGCCCAGCGTATCGAGGGACTTCGACAGCGGGAACACGCCATCCATCGGATAGTGGCCGGTCGATGACTTGTAGCCGACGACGCCATTGAATGATGCGGGGATGCGGATGGAGCCACCCGTATCGGTGCCGATGGCGAGCGGTACGATTCCCGCCGCCACGACGACACCGCTGGCCGATGACGAACCACCGGGCGAGCGATGAATATTCTTGTCGTTCGGATTGCGGGGCGTTCCGTAATGCGGGTTGAGGCCGATCCCGGAATAGGCGAACTCGGTCATGTTGAGGCAACCGATGCTGACAAGGCCCGCCGCCTTGCCAACGGCAACGAGTGCCGCGTCCCGCTTCGCCGGAGGATCATTCTTTAACACCACGGAGCCGGCGGTGGTCACGCGGCCCTGCAGGTCGAACAGGTCCTTCCAGGCGATGGGAACACCATCGAGCAGGCTTGCGGGCGCGCCTTCTTTCAGGCGCTTGCGCGCCGCGCGGGCTTCCGTCATGGCACGCTTCTTGACGGTTTCCACGAAGATCGCGGAATCACCAACAGCTTCGATGCGGCCGAAAGCCTCCTCCGCCACATCCACGGCGTCAACTTGCCCCTTGCGGAGTTTGCGGGCGAGTTCTGCCGCTGTGGCCTGCCTCATCTTGGCTCTCCTAGTGCGAAATCACGGTGGCGCCGGCGGGCTTCCAGCCGATGTGAACAAGCTCACCCACTGCGAAACGCCCACCATATTTATCGGCGTGACCTTCCAGCCCAATGCTGTCGCCATTTGGCAGCGACACATTCATTTGGACCAGGTGGCCAATCTGCTGGAGCCTCGTGATGCTCACTGGAATGACGCAGCCCGAATAGGCCTTGTGCGTATCCGCGGCGGATGCAGGGATGACGTCAATCGCCTCGGCGGGCAGAACGAGGCTGGCCTTGCGGCCATCGGCAAGCGGGCTCGGCGCCGTGCCTGACAGAGTGCCGAAAGGCGTGTCCACTGCGGCCAGCCCATCAGCCGACGACCTGACAGTACCGGCAATCAATGTGTTGCGGCCAATGAACTGCGCCACGAACAGGCTCTGCGGCCTCGTGTAAAGCTCGTAGGGAGCACTGATCTGCTCAATGCGGCCCTGGTTCATGACAACGATGCGGTCCGACAGCGCCAGGGCTTCGGACTGCGCATGCGTGACGAACACGAATGTGATTCCGAGGCTGCGCTGCAGAAGCTTCAATTCATTCTGGATGCTCTTGCGGAGATTCGCATCGAGTGCGCCAAGCGGCTCGTCAAGCAGAAGGATATCAGGCTCAACCACGAGGGAGCGCGCAAGGGCGATGCGCTGGCGCTGGCCGCCCGAGAGCCGGTCAGGGCGGAGCTCCGCGATATCGGTCAGGTCAAGCTTGTCGAGGATACGATCCACCTTGCGGTCACGCTCGGCGGCGGGCATGCCCTTCACGTCGAGGCCGAAGCCCACATTGGCGCGGACACTCATGTGCGGGAACAGCGCATAGTTCTGGAAGATCATCGATGTTGGGCGCTGCTCGGGCAGGAGATCGTTGATCCGCTTGCCGCGGATGTTGATATCGCCCGAGGTAATGCTCTCGAATCCGGCGATCATGCGGAGCGTCGTCGTCTTGCCGCAGCCCGAGGGGCCGAGGAAGGCAATGAACTCACCCTTGTCCACATCGAGGTTGAAGTCGATCACGGCCGGCGTGCCGTTATCATAGACTTTGCCGATGTGCGAGAGTTGCAGGTCGTAAGCCACGCGCGAAACCTTGCTGATGAGAGGGCGGAGCACGGCCGGGGCGGTGCTGCCCCGGCCGGCGTCTTCATGGTGAGCAGGGATCAGGCCGAGAGGAACTCGTCCCACTTCTGCATCAGGTAGTCATACTCATCCGGCCACTGGTGCCAGTAGGCGACGTTGGCCGCGCGCGTCTCAAGCGAGCCGCCATCACGCAGGTCACCTTCCTTGATGCCGCGGTCAGGAGCGCCAACCCACGGCTTGCCTTCGTACCAGAAGCCATACTTCTCGGGCGACATGGCCTCCTTGACGTTGGTCGTGGGCGAGTAATAGCCCTGCTCCGACACGGCCACGGCCGGCGGGCCGGAGAGCCAGTAGTCGGCGTAGGCGGTCACGGCATCGAGGTTCGGCGAACCATTGATGCCCATGACACCGATGGCCCAGCCACGATAGCCTTCCTTGACGGTGGCGTAGGAGCACTGCACGCCCTGCGCCTTCACCGCCATGACGGCCGGCTGCCAGGCGTCTGCAAGCACCATTTCGCCTGAGGCGAGCAGGTTGACGAGTTCACCGAAGTCACCCCACAGGGCGCGGAACTGGCCATCCTTCTTCTTGGAGATCAGGAACTTCGCAGCTTCGTCAATCGCCGCCTTGTCCGGGTTGCCGGGGTTCGGGACGTTGAGAAGGCCGAGCGAGTTCATCGCCAGAACGGCCTGGCCGAAAGCGATGAGCGGATCGACGTTCAGGCCGGTCTTGCCCTTGAACTTCGGATCGAACAGCGCCGTCCAGGTCGAGGCTTCTTCAGCCGAGACGAGGTCGGGGCGATAGCCAATCGAGTCATAGTTGTAGACGGTGGGAACCATCCACAGTTCGGTCTGGGCCTCGTCCTTCCAGATCTGGCCGACGATCTGCGCCTTCCTGTCCCACTTGTCCGAACCCTTGGTGAAGGTATCGCGGATGTTGGCCCAGTTCTTCAGCGAAGACGTGGCGATCGGGGCGGCCTTGTCGGTGGCGGTCATGGCGGGCAGGCGCTCGCCGATGATTTCCCAGCAGTCATAGGCGTTCGAGCCGGAGAGCAGTTCCGTCTGGGTATTGGGGAAGATGTCAGCCTTGCCCGATACGGCCTTGACGCCCGACTTTTCCTTGAAGTCATTGAGGATGCGCTCCTGCACCGTGACCGACAGGCCGACGGTGCGGAGTTCCTGATCCGCCAGATTGGCCGCGAAGGCCTGCTGGGAACCAAAGGTCGAGAAGGGCACAGCGCCCGCCGCGACCGCCAGACCGCTGGCCGTTCCCTGCAGGAAACGGCGGCGGGAGATATTGTAGTGACGCATTCGTTAGTCTCCTCCTAGTGTTTATTCAGTCGTAATCGCGTCTCGTCAGTAGCGGCCGACGAGGAGGCCACCATCCACCACCACCGTTTGCCCGGTCATGTAGCGCGCGGCGTTGGAAGCAAGGAACAGGATGACATCGGCAATCTCTTCGGGCTCACCGATACGGCCCTGGGAATGAATTCTCCGGCCTTGTCAGCATCGGGGCCAAGGGAATGCTCCTTGGACAAGAGCTGCGCCGTGCGGATGTAACCCGGCGCAATGCCGTTCACCCGGATGCCATCACGCGCGAGTTCGACGGCAAGCCCGCGCACAAGGCCCACGACGCCCGCCTTGGCGGAAGAATAATGCACATGCTCATCCCAGCCATAGGCGACCCCCATGATGGAGGACACGGCGACGACAGAACCCTTCTTCGCTGCCTTCATGGCGGGAAGGGCCGCGCGCACCACGCGGAAGATGCCCTTCAGGTCAATGTCGAACGTGAAGTCCCACTTCTCGTCAGTGAGTTGCGGCAGCGGCACCTTGTGGGCAATGCCGGCATTCGCCACGATACTTGAAATCGCGCCATGCTTTTTCTCGACAGCGGCGACGACTGCATCCGCCTGCTCGGTCGAGCGCACATCGAGCTTCATGAATTCGGCCGATCCGCCGGCTGCGGCGATCTCCGCTACGACGGCATCGCCTTCCTTCTCGAGAATGTCGGTCACCACGACATGGTACCCTGCCCTTGCGAAGGCCTTGGCGCTGGCCCGGCCAATCCCGATGCCGGCGCCGGTGATGAGGACTGTCTCTGTCATAGCATCACATCTCCCGAATTGGGGCCAAGCGACTGGCCCACGAACAGCGAGGCTTCCGGCGAGCAGAGGAAGGCAACGGTTGCCGCCACCTCCTCAGGCTCTCCAAAACGGCCAAGCGGCAGGCCCGCCGCCTTGGCATTGCGCCAGTCTTCCGACAGCGCCATGACCAGCGGCGTGTTGATCGGGCCAGGCGCCACCGCATTGACGCGCACGCCGTCAGCGCTCACTTCGCGCGCCAGCGCCTTCGTCATGCCGATGATGGCCGCCTTGGCAGCGGAATAATGCACAAGATCAACGCCGCCGATCTGCCCGAGTTGCGAAGCGATGTTGACAATCACGCCCTGCTTCGCCCTCAGCATGGCGGGAAGGGCTGCGCGGGTGCAAAGATAGGTGCCGCGCACATGCACGGCAAACATGCGGTCGAATTCGGCTGGCTCAAGATCAATGAAACGGGACTGGTGAACATGGCCCGCATTGTTCACGAGGTGTGTACAGTGGCCAAAGCTGGTTTCGCAGGCCTTGATAACGCCTGCCACGTCCGCTTCCTGTGACACATCCCCGGCGCAGGCCACCGCGTTACCACCGATTTCCGCTGCGACGGCCTCTGCCGCCTCCCGCCGGAAATCATTGACGAGGACGTTATATCCCTCTGCCGCCAGGCGATGCGCAATGGCCCGCCCGATGCCGGACCCCCCACCTGTGACGATGGCATTCCTCACGCGATATCCTCCTGAACGGCCATCTTCCGTGCGCGCCGCACGCTGAGGCTCATCAGCAGGGCGTAGACGGCAAGAAGTGCAAACGAGAACACGGTGGTCAGCACGCCGAAGGCAAACACGTTGGGATGAATCTCGACCGAGAAGGTTCCGTAGATCGCCAGCGGCAGCGTCTGATCGCGGCCCGAGGCGAAAAGCGTGCGCGAGAACTCATCATAAGAGAGCGTGAAAGCGAACAGCATGGCCGACAGCACGCCGGGGAAAATAAGCGGAAATGTGACCTTCCTGAAGGTCCGGGCCGGGGATACGCCAAGTGACCAGGAGGCCTCCTCGACCGAAGGGTCAAAGCGGTTGAGGATCGCCAGCATGACAAGGAAGGCGAAGGGGAAGGTGTAGACCACATGGGTGACGAAGGCTGTGCTCCACCAGTGGCGTTCGATGCCCAGCACGTTGTTGGCGAGCAGCGACACGCCAAGGCCGGTGAGGACGCCCGGCACCATCATGCCCAGCACGATCAGGTAGAAGACGAAGCCCGAGCCCTTGAACTTCCGGCGGAAGGCCTGCGCCGACATCACGCCCAGCACGGTGGAGGTGACCATCGTCATGAAGGCCAGCGTGAGCGAGCGGAACATCGCTTCGCCCAGCGGCAGCGGCGCGATGCGCGACGGCGGAACGAGGCCGAAGATGTGGCGGTACCAATAGGTGGACCATTCGAGGATAGGAAATTGCGGACCACCTTCCGGGCCCTTCTGGAAGGACAGGATGGCGAGCACAAAGAACGGCCCATACAGGAACAGGATGAACAGCGCCGTGTAGACAGCAAGTATGGGCTTCAGGACGCGGGATTCCATGGTCTCACAACTCCCGCTTCAGATCGACGATGCGCAGGAAGCCCGCGATGACGAGCCCCATGACGATGGTGAGGATGACGCCCGCCACCGAGGCCATCGCCCATTTGAGCGATCCCACCTGGGTAACGATGATGTTGCCGAGCAGATTGACCTTGCGGCCGGAGAGCGCCGCCGCAGTGGCGAATTCGCCGAGCACCATGACGCTCACGAAAATCGCGCCGACGATCACGCCGGGAAGGCTGAGCGGGAAGATGATCTTCCAGAAGATGCGGCCAAAGCCGGCACCCAGGTCGCGCGCCGCCTCGATGATGTTGGGGTCAATGCGGCCCAGCATGAAGGCGATGGGTCCCACCATGAACACGACATAGATCTGCGTCATGCCGATGACAACCGAGAGTTCGGTGAACAGAAGCGCCTCGATCGGTTGCGAGGTGATACCGAACTTCTGCAGGATGATGTTGATGGCGCCCTCCTTGCCGAGCATCGGGCGCCAGGCGAGGACGCGGATCAGGAAGGACGTCCAGAAGGGGATGACGCAGATGACCAGCAGCACCGTCGAAAGTGTCTTGTTCTTGACGAACAGGCCAACGAACAACGCGGTCGGATACCCAACGATGAAAGTGGCCGCCAGCACGAGAAGCCAGATGCGGATCGTGGTCCACAGCGAGGCGAGGTAGGTATCGGAACCAAAGAACGCCTTCCAGCTCTGCAGCGTCAGCGTCGGTTCGATCTTGAAGGTCGTCTGGGTCCAGAAGGAGACGTAGAGAATGAGAAGGATGGGCGCCACGAGAAAGAGCAGCATCCAGATCATGCCCGGCACGATGAGCCAGGCCGACTTGGAATTGCCGCTGGAGACGCTGGCCGCCGGTAGCGCGGTGTCACTCATCTCAGTTTACCCCCGGACCAAACACGATTGCGTCTTCCGGCCGCCAGCGCAGCAGATACTGCGCCTTGGGCTCATAGCTCTGCGGCGCGCCGAGGCTCAGGTGATGTTCAACCTCGATGACCTGGCCATCGGCCGCCTCAAAGAAATAGATGACGGACGAGCCCAGATATTCGCTTGCCACGAATGTCGCTGGAATCGCGGGGCCCGCAACCGGAGCCCCTGCGGGCTCCACCGTCATGCGGTCATAACGGATGGCATAGGCGGGCTTGTCCGACGGCGTGCCACCCGACACGCCAATGGCCCCGAACGGGCCGGTGAAGGTGCTGCCCTCCAACGCGCCGGAAAAAATATTGTAGCGGTTCAGGAAGTGCGCGACGTTGGGAGACGCGGGGCGGCCATAGACCTCATCCGGCTTGCCAAACTGCGCGATGCGGCCATGGTCGAGAACCACCACGCGGTCGCCCATGGCGAGCGCCTCTGTTTCGCTGCCTGTCACATGCAGAAAGGTGACGCCGAGCTTTTCGCGAATGGCGCGCAACTCGTTGCGCATGCGGTGCCGCAGATTGGCGTCGAGGGCGCCCAGCGGCTCATCGAGCAGCACGAGGCGCGGCGCCATGACGAGCGTGCGCGCCAGCGCCACGCGCTGTTTCTGCCCGCCCGAAATCTGGTGCACGCCGCGGCCTTCCATGCCGGACAGGCCAACCAGCGCGATGATGTCCCGGACGCGCTTGTCGAGATCGGCGGGTTCGGGCGCCTTGCCGTTGCGCAGTCCGAATGCAACATTGTCGAACACGGTGAGATGGGGAAACAGCGCGAAGTTCTGAAAGACGAACCCAATGCCGCGCTCATGGGCGGGGACATGGGTGATGTCGCGGCCCTCGAAGAACACCTGACCGCTGTCGGGTGCCTCGAAGCCGGCAATGACGCGCAACAGCGTGGACTTACCGGAGCCGCTGGGTCCCAGCAGCGAGATGTATTCGTTCCCCGCCACGCGCAACGTGACATCGCGCAGGGCCTTGACCTGACCGTAGCTCTTGGTGACGCCTTCAAGGCGGAAAATCGGCTGGTGATCCGTCATTCCTGTCGCTGCGGTCTTGGCTTTGGGCCTGTGATCCGCAGCATTCCTTCCCATTCACTATAGCCATACGCGCCGCACCCGAAATAGTTTTCCAGTGCATGAATGCTTGAGCAGTCATGAAATCAAAAACGTCTAACGTATGCAAGAGCAAAAATGCACGCGGGCTAAGTGACGTAACTTAGCGAAAACACAGGCCATAGCTGACTTAAAAATGTACTCTGTATCAAAAATCCATTATTCTTGGTGTCAAATAGGGTGCCAAGGTCGTGGATTGGTTGATGATCGCAACGATTTTGAGCCGCGCCAGGCTCTTCTCCGCCATGACGCGCAAATGGCCTTCCAGATACTCTGCAGCAGAATCAATGAGATGGCGTGAGATCAGATCGAAAAGCGTGCGGTACTCGCCATGCTCCACCCGGTCACGCGGCAAGCCGAGAAGCGTCAGCGCCCGGTTCGCGGCAGTGAGCAGAAGCTGATTGTTGCGGATGAGTCCGACGAGTTCACTGTTGGGGGCCCTGGCGATGCAATGCTCCACCAGCACCTCCTCAAGCAGCTCGCCGTCGATTTCTTCTCCGGCAGCAAGCCGCGCGCGCAAGATCTCGACTTCGGCATAATTGATATCGCTGGATGCAAGGCGCAGGGCGGCGGGTTCCAGAATGGCGCGCAGCGCCAGCTTGTCGCGGACCGCCTGCGCGGTGAGCGGACCTGCGATCCAGTGCGAGCTCTGGTTCTTGCGGATCAACCCGCGCTCATGCAGGCGGCTCAGCACATCGCGCACCACGGTTCGGCTGACGCCAAGATGATCGCCCAATTCGGTTTCAACGATGCGGAACTCGCCGAAGATCAGGCAGGAGGCAACCTCCGCCTCGACCCGGTCATAGACCAGCTCCCACGTGCCACGGCTTTGCAGGGCCTCGTCAATCTCGCCTGAAATCTGCAGATCGAGCGCGCGGATGTCATGGCGCAGCGGCTTTACGCCAGAGTCGATTGGACCAACCAGAAAGCCACGCCCGGCGAAGCGATGGACGAGGTTTTCGGATTCAAGAATGCGCAGCGCCGCCTGTACCGGCGCTCGGCTTGACTGCATCAGTTCGGCGATCGGCCCCTCGATCAGCACGAAGCCCTCGGGCAGGCGGCCGAGCGTGATGTTGAGCCTCAGAACCTCCGCAATGATCTCATAGCGTTTCTGCATCGGCGGCTGCGCGGGGCGGGCGTTCATCATTCTCCCTCCCCCCTCACCTGCTGGACAAAACGCTGCCAGGCGCGTGAGGCGTAGTTGTGCTCATCCATTGCGGTGTTCCAGACGGCGATGCGGCCAGCCCGCTCCCAGTAGGAGCCACCGGCGCGCCGCGCGCCCGCCCTGACGACGATGTTGCCAAAAGGCCCGGGCAGATCGGTCTCGGCCGGAAGCCCCTCATACCAGTAGGCCCACTCGGCGGAGGGCAGCGCCTCGCGCACGCGCTCCAGGACCGACATGTAATAGCCCTGCCGCGCGACAACCGCACCCGGCCAGCCAGACAGCCACCAGTTCATGTAGTCATAGCCCATGTCCAGTGCCGGGCCTGCGAGATGGCGCGACAAGCTCATGCCGCCATGCCAGGCGCGCCAGCCCTCGATGGGGTTTGCCTCGATGAAATGCTGCGACGCCTCGCCCAGCTCCCCATAGACCGGCGACCACATGCTCTGCGCCGCGACCTCGCCACCACGGATGAGATTGGCCGCCTCCTCCCCATCCTGCCAGATGGCGCGGAAGAATCCCTGCTGGCGGCGGCGGTTGAGAACAGCCATCAGCGCATCGATTTCCGCCACCGTCATGTTGCCGATGTCGGCAAACTTCACTTCGCCCGCCGCTTCCGCCGCGAGCGCCACATCAAAAATGCCGATTGCCGGTTCATCGACCACGGCGACGCGGCCCTTGGCGCGCGGGTCAAGCAGCCAGGACCAGCTTTCGCGCCGCGGGCCGGACGTTCCGAACAGGCCCGCGTCATAACCGAAGGAGTCGAAGTTATGCACCGTCGGCAACATGCTGATGTGACGCGACGGGGCCGGGCCCAGTGCCTCGCCCGGCTGCACATAGAGCTTGCGCACCGGCTGGTCGCCATGCCCGCGCGAAGCATAGCGGTTGATGCCGCCTTCACGCGTCAGGCCGCTCAACAAGTCCCAATCGGCGATGCGCTGCGTGTCGATGGGCTGCAGCGAGCCCCAGAACCACACAATGTCGAGGTTATGAAAGCACTGGTCGTAGATGTCATAATCCGCCGGGCTCAGGGCGGCGCGGCGCTGGCAATTGTTAAAGTTGTGGACCTCAAAGGAAATGTCGAAACCAAGGTCCGCTTCCGCCTGACGGCGGATCGGCTCCAGAAGGGTGATGCCCGTTCCAAGAACCCTGAGCTTGCGCCGCGCCACTATGGCCGGCGTTCCGATCTTCCCTGCGGCTACCCCATTCATGGGGACTTGCTACCACTTCGGCACGGATGTCTCAATGTAGGCTAGGGACAAGGGGCGCTCCGGCAAGCATGGACCGCCCCCTGTGCTGCTGTTCACCGCTTTTTGCGGGTGATCACGTAAGAACCGCTGGCATCAAGCTTGGCCATCCAACCTGGTTCGATGACGATCGTGGTCGTCACCTCCTCAATGATGGCCGGGCCGGCAAGGGCAGCACCGGTGCCAAGTTTCGAACCATCGTAGATGGGGGTCTTGGTGGCCTTGCCCGACGCCTCAAAGACCGCCTTGCGATAGCCTTTCAAGGCCTTCGCCAGGGTTGCGCCCCTGGCGAGCTTCGGCGATTTCGGCTTCTCGATGCGGCCATAGAGAGTCGACTCGATGTTGACCACTTCCACCGCATTGTGGCGCTCGGAGTAGGTATAGAGTTCCTCGTGGCGGCGGTGGAACGCCTCCTTCACCTTCTCGATGGTCTTTTCGTTGATCGGGAAGGTGCCGATGTCCACCGTGCATTCATGCACCTGGCCCACGTAACGCATGTCGAGGCTGCGCTTGACGTCGATCTGGCCCGCCTTGAAGCCGTCCGACTTCAGATGTGCCACACCCTGCTTCTCGATCTCGCCAAACAGCCTGTCGATGCGCTTGTAGGCCGCTACGTTGTCCAGTCGCACCGGCGCGGTGGCCATGTAGTTATACTTCACATCCGAGATGATCTGCCCGAAGGCGCAAAGGCCGGAGGCGAGCTTCGGCAGGATGATGGTGTCAATGCCCATCTCGCGCGCCAGCGCCGTGATGTGCGCGGCCGTAGCACCGCCTGCCCCCACCAGCACGAAATCGCGCGGGTCATAGCCGCGCTCCACCGAAACACGGCGGATGCCGTTCACCATGTTGTTGTTGACGATGGTATACATGCCATAGGCCGCGCGCTCCACCGAAATGCCGAGTGGATCCGCCACCTTCTTCACCGCCTTGCGGGCCTTCTCGATATCGAGCGGCAGCTTGCCGCCCAGCAGGCCATCCGGGTTCAGATATCCCAGCACCAGATTCGCATCCGATGTCGTCGGCTCCGTTCCGCCCTGCCCATAGCAGGCGGGGCCTGGCTCCGAGCCCGCCGACTGGGGGCCAACCTGAATGAGGCCCAGCGAGTCGATCCAGCCGATCGAGCCACCGCCAGCACCCAGCGTTTCCACCTGGATCATCGGCACGCCGATCCTGTAGCGCAGGAAGTCGATGTTCTTGTTGAGGTTGGTATGGCCATCCTTCGTCAGGGTGATGTCGAAGGACGTGCCGCCCATGTCCACCGTGATGACGTTCTTCTTCTTGAACGGCGCACAGACATAGAGGCCGGCCTGAGGGGCCGAGGCGGGACCTGAGTTGATGGCGTAGACCGAGCGGTCAGTCATCGCCTGGCCGATGGCGAGGCCACCATTCGACTGGAAATAGCGCACCGGCTGCTTGGCGCCGAGCGAGCGGAAATAAGCATCAACCGCACTCACATAGCGCCGCATCACCGGCGCCAGATAGGCGTTTACCACCGCAGTCGAAGTGCGTGTGTATTCGCGCACCTGCGGATAGAGTTCGGAGCCCACCGTCAGCACCGCATCGGGCAGCATCTCGCGTACGATCTCCGCCGCGCGGCGCTCATGCGCGGGATTGAGCACCGACCAGACGAAGGAAATGGCGACCGTTTCAACGCCTTCCTTGGCGAACAACTCGCAGGCCGCGCGTACGTCTGCCTCTTGCATGGCGGTGCGGACTGAGCCATCCGAGAGAACACGCTCGCGCACGCCCTTGCGGAGATAGCGGGGCACCAGCATGGTGGCGGCCGGATACTCCGGATCGTAGCGGAAACCATCCTCCTTGTGGCCATTGCGGATCTCGATCGAATCCTCATGGCCGGCCGTGCAGATGAGGCCCGTTTTGCCGCCGCGGTGGGTGATGAGCGCATTGAGGCCAACGGTGGTGCCATTGATGCACAGATCGCAGTTCGACACGAGGTCAGACGGGCTGATGCCGAAATCTTCCGAGATCAGCTTCAGGCCATTCTCGATGGCCTTTGTCGGGTCGGATGGGGTGGAGAGCGCCTTGAACAGCTTGACTTCGCCGCTGGTGCGGTTGGCCACGACGAAATCGGTGAAGGTGCCACCCGCGTCGATGCCGAGACGATATTGCGTACGCATGTTCTGATCCCTTCCTTGCCTATGCCGCTGACCGGAGCCGCCGCGTGGCAGCCATGTCGACATCCAGTGTTTCGGGATCGGCGATCACAACGCCATAATCTTCCTTCGCGCCACGGATGGAGACGAGCCCGTTCCTCACGTCCCACACGACTTTTTCGATGGGCCGCTCGAAGGGGTTGCCATAGCCGCCGCCGCCAGGGTTCATGTTGGTGACGGTATCGCCCGGCTGGATTGTCTCCATGATGTTGGTGCGCTTCAACTCCACCTTGCCGCTGCGCTTCAGCTCAACGCGGCCGACCTTCGAGTCGATGTCCTGAGATTTGGCGCCCGCAGCGCCCATGGCAGGAATGCGGCGGCCTTCGCCGAAACCGATGCACAGCATCTCCTTGTCGAGCGGCTCCACCTCCCAGGCAGTGCCAGAGCCCCCACGGAATTTGCCAGCACCTCCACTGTCCGTCATCAGCGCATATTTATGGATGATGATCGGGTAAGAATACTCCAGCAACTCCACATCACCCGATGTCAGCGCGCCGAAGCAGCACTCGGGGCCTACGGCGTGCCAGCCATCCTGCTTGGGCGTTGCACCACCGCCCGAGATGATGGTGGCAAGCACCATGGTCACGAACTCTTCATTAGTGCGCGAATCCCAGCCGGCGATGTTGAGGCCGTTGGCATGGCCCCAGCTGGCCGACACCTTGGACGGCATGGCCTTTTCGAAGGCAAGGCGCACGGCATCCGTCAGCGTTTCCATGGGCGTCGTCGTGCAGTTCATGTGAGGGGCCGGTTCCTGCGCATTGCAGATTGTGCCCTTTGGCCCGAAATCGACAGAGACGCAGCGGTAGAGCCCTTCATTGTAAGGCGGCGGCAGGGCCGCAAACATCATGAGTCCCAGATAGACGCCTGAATGCGAGTTGCCCTCATAGGAGTTGATGAAATAGGGAATCTGCGGCGGAGACGCGATGACGATGTGGCAGGCGTCTTTCTTGATGGTCACAGTCGCCTTGATCTCGAAGTCACCAAAGCCGTGGCCGGCATCCTCCAGAATGGCAACTCCCTCATAGGTGCCATCCGGCACCGACTTGATGAGGGTACGCATGTGGCGGTCGGCCATGTCGAGAAGCTCGTTGATACAGGCATCGACAGTCTTCTCGCCATACTTGTCCAGCATGGCGATGAGGTTGCGCTCACCCACCTGGCATGCGCCGATCAGAGCATTGAAGTCACCTTCCTGGTCACGCCTTGCACGCATGTTGGTGAGGATCATGTTGAGCACATCATGGCGCGGCTTGCCGCGGTCCCAGATCTTCACCGGCGGAATGCGCAGGCACTCCGCATAGATTTCCTTGGCATTCGGATTATAGCCCGCTGGCACCGGGCCTCCGATGTCGGTCAGGTGACCTTTGCAGACCGTCCAGTAGACAAGCTTGCCCTTGTAAAACACCGGCTTGTACATGCATGTGTCAATGGCGTGGCTGCCGCCGAAGGCGGGATCATTGTGGAGGATCAGATCACCCTCGTGGATGTCGCCCTCGAAGAACTTGGCGACAGACTTCATGGCGGGAATGAGCGAGCCGAGATGGATCGGGATATCCTGCCCCTGCAGGATCATCTCCGGCTTTGCGTTGAACAGCGCGGTTGAATAGTCATGCGCCAGGTTGAACACCGATGAGCGCGCCGTCTTCTCAAGCGACAGCGTCATCTCGCGCTGTGTCGTCTCCAGCACGCCACGCACGACGGAAAGCGTGATCGGATCGACCTTCGGACTGCTCTTGCTGCCCTTTGATTTTGCCTTGGCCTTCATGGTGCCCTCGCTGTTGCGGCGTTCGCAAGATCAAGCACATGACA